>JADLEH010000381.1 GCA_020846255.1 Propionibacteriaceae bacterium | reverse complement strand
GGGTGGGCGCAGAGGGACTCGAACCCCCGACCCCCTCCTTGTAAGGGAGGTGCTCTAACCAACTGAGCTATGCGCCCGCGGCGTTCATCTTAGGGGGAGCCGACGGGCAGCCCGAACCCGGCGTTCGCGGCGGTGCGGCTGGTGCGACCGGATGGGTCACAGCTGCCAGCGCCTGGGCGCCGCAGCCCGTGTCAGCGCGCCAACAGCAGCCAGGCCGGGATCCCGGGTCAATGGCCTTGCCGGACGACTACCGACGGCCGGCCTTCGGGCGGACGAGCTTCTGGGCGTGCCACATCCGGGAGACCGAAGCCGAGTTCGCCGAGGCGAGGCCGGCGGTGAGGGCAGCCTCGGCAAGGTCCGCTGGGTCGACGTAGCCGTCCTGTCCGATCTTGGGTGACATCAGCCAGATGTGGCCTCGGTCGGTCAGGTCCGTCAGGGCGTCCACCAGGCCGTCACCGAGATCCCCGTCCTCGTCGCGCCACCACAGCAGCACGACGTCGACGGCTTCGATGGCTTCGTAGACGAAATCCTCCCCGAGGGTGTCGAGGACCGCCGAACGGAGTTCCTCGTCGACGTCCTCATCCCAACCAAGTTCCTGGATCACCTGTCCCTTGGTGATCCCAAGGGCGGCAACAATCGACGTGGCTTTCGTCGACCCGGGCGCGTTACTCACGCGGCTCTTCTCCCACTTTCGGCGACTCGCTGATCAAGGCTTTCAGCCTGCCAGAAAGCAGCGCGGGATTAAAGCGGGCCCGCTCAGGCGTCACCGCCACTGGAGCCCGACTTGCCGGCCGTGACGTCATCGAGCGCGTACAGCTCGGCGGCGCGTGCCGGCCAGCCGGGGTCCACCTGGCCGGAGGCAGCGAGCTGCTGCAGCGTGCGGACGACGATCGACGGCCCGTCGATGTGGAAGAACCGTCGGGCGGCGGCGCGGGTGTCGGAGAAACCGAAGCCGTCCGCACCCAGCGAGGCGAACTCACCGGGAACCCAGTTGATGATCTGGTCCTGAACCTGGCGCATGTAGTCGGACACCGCGATCACCGGGCCGGGACGACCCTGGAGCTTCTGGGTCACCCATGGCACCGGGTTGTCCTGGCCGGGGTGCAGGAACCTCTGCTCGTCGCAGTGCAGGCCGTCGCGGCGCAGCTCGTTCCAGCTGGTGACGCTCCAGACGTCCGCGACGATCCCGAAGTCCTTCTTCAGCAACTCCTGAGCCTCCAGCGCCCAGGCAACGCCAACTCCGGAAGCCAGCAGCTGTGCGCGCCGTGCGTCCTGGCCGACACCATCGAAGGTGCCCTCCTTCAGCAGGTACATGCCCTTGAGGATGCCCTCCACATCGACGCCCTCCGGCTCCGCCGGCTGCACCATCGGCTCGTTGTAGACGGTGATGTAGTAGATGACGTCCTCTGGCGCATCTCCGTACATCCGCCGCAGGCCGTCCTGCATGATGTGGGCGATCTCGTAGCCGTAGGCCGGGTCGTAGGCAACCACCGCCGGGTTGGTGGCGGCAAGCATGTGGCTGTGCCCGTCCATGTGCTGGGTGCCCTCGCCGGTCAGCGTCGTGCGGCCGGCCGTCGCGCCGATCATGAAGCCGCGGGCCAGCTGGTCGGCCGCTGCCCAGATCCCGTCCCCGGTGCGCTGGAAGCCGAACATCGAGTAGAAGACGTAGATCGGCACCATGTGCACACCGTGGGTGGCGTAGGCGCTACCTGCAGCTGCGAACGCAGCAACCGAGCCGGCCTCGTTGATGCCCATGTGCATGATCTGGCCCTGCTTGGACTCCCGGTAGGCGAGCATCAGCTCGTGGTCCACCGGGGTGTAGTTCTGGCCGTGCGGGGAGTAGATCTTGATGGTCGGGAAGAACGAGTCCATGCCGAAGGTGCGGGCCTCGTCCGGGATGATCGGCACGACGTGCGGGGCGAACTCCTTGTCCCGCATGAGGTCCTTGAGCAGCCGGACCCAGGCCATGGTGGTGGCCACCGGCTGGTTCCCGGAACCCTTCTTCACCACCGTGTACGCCGAGTCGTCCGGCAGCTTGATCGGCTTGGGCTGGTTGCGCCGCTCCGGCATCGAGCCGCCCAGCTTCCTGCGCTGGTCCATGGCGTACTTGATGCGCTCGTCCTCGGCACCGGGGTTCATGTACGGCGGCTGGTAGGGGTTCTCCTCCAGCACGGCGTCGGTGATCGGCATGTCGAGCCGGTCGCGGAACTGCTTGAGGTCGTCCAGCGCCAGCTTCTTCATCTGGTGGGTTGCGTTCCGGCCGGCGAAGTGGCTGCCGAGGAAGTAACCCTTGATGGTGTGGGCCAGGATGACCGTCGGGGCGCCCTTGAACTCCGTGGCCGCCTTGTAGGCCGCGTAGACCTTGTGGTAGTCGTGGCCGCCGCGGGTCAGCTTCCAGATCCGGTCGTCCGACCAGTCCTCGACCATCTTCGCCGTCCGCGGATCGCGGCCGAAGAAGTTCTTGCGCACGTAGGCGCCGTCGTTGGCCTTGAAGGTCTGGTAGTCGCCGTCGGTCGCGGAGTTCATCACGCTCAGCAGTGCGCCGTCACGGTCGGCGGCGAGCAGCGGGTCCCAGCCCCGTCCCCAGACGACCTTGATGACGTTCCAGCCGGCACCGCGGAAGAAGCTCTCCAGCTCCTGCATGATCTTGCCGTTGCCGCGCACCGGGCCGTCGAGGCGCTGCAGGTTGCAGTTCACCACGAAGGTCAGGTTGTCCAGACCCTCGTAGGCGGCCGTCTGCAGGGCGCCGCGGCTTTCCACCTCGTCCATCTCGCCGTCGCCGAGGAAGGCCCAGACGCGCTGGTCGGAGGTGTCCTTGATGCCCCGGTTGCCCAGGTACTTGTTGAACTGGGCCTGGTGGATCGCACCGAGCGGGCCGAGACCCATGGAGACGGTCGGGAACTCCCAGAAGCTCGGCATCTGCCGTGGGTGCGGGTAGGACGGGAGGGCGCGGACGGTGCCGTCGACGAGGTGGCTCTTCTCCTGCCGGAAGCCGTCGAGGTCGGCCTCGGCGAGGCGGCCCTCGAGGAACGCACGGGCGTACATGCCGGGGCTGGCGTGGCCCTGGTAGAAGATCTGGTCGCCACCGCCGGGATGGTCCTTGCCGCGGAAGAAGTGGTTGAAGCCCACTTCGTACAGCGTCGCCGATGAGGCGTAGGACGAGATGTGGCCGCCGACGCCCATGCCGGGACGCTGGGCGCGGTGCACCATGATCGCGGCGTTCCAGCGGACCAGCCGGCGGAACTTGCGCTCCAGCTCGACGTCGCCGGGGTACCAGGGCTCCTGTTCCGGCCGAATGGTGTTGACGTAGTCCGTCGCGGTCAGCGACGGCAGTCCGAGGCGCTGGTCGCGGGCGCGTTCAAGCAGCCGCAACATGATGTAGCGGGCCCGGTTCCGACCGTCCTCGTCGATCATCATGTCCAGGGATTCCAGCCATTCGGCCGTCTCCTCCGAATCGATGTCGGGCAGGTTGGTCGGCAATCCGTTCAGGATCGGACCGACAGAATCGCGACTTGCCACAGCTACGCCCTTCCTGATTCCGCACAAGTTCGTTGCGCAAGGGTGACCTTACCCGCCCCGGCTCGACCGGACGCCACCGGCAAGCCATCTTCAGCGCCGCGCGCGAGACCAGCTCAGCAGTTCCTCCCCCGGCCAGGTGTTCACGATCCGTTCCGGCGGGACGCCGGCCGCCGCTGCCCTCGCCGCCCCATGCGCCGGGAACTCCAGCTGTCCCGGGGCGTGGGCGTCGGAATCGATGGCGAACAGGCACCCAGCTTCGAGCGCGAGGGCGAGCAGGTCGTCAGGTGGATCGGCACGTTCGGGACGGGAGTTGATCTCGACCGCCACGCCGAACTGGCTACAGGCAGCGAACACCACCTCGGCATCGAAGAGGCTCTGCGGACGGGTGCCCCGCCCACCGGTGATGAGCCGTCCAGTGCAGTGGCCGAGGATGTTGGTGTGCGGGTCGGCGATCGCCGTGACCATCCGCAGCGTCATCGGCTCGGACGGCATCCGGAGCTCGGAATGGACGCTGGCCACAACGACGTCCAGCCGGTCGAGCGCGGCCGGGGACTGGTCGAGCCGGCCGTCGGTGAGGATGTCCACCTCGATGCCGGAGAGCAGCCGACAGCCCGGCGCGGCGTTGAGCTCGGCCAACCGGTCCAGCTGCCGCTCCAGGCGTTCCGCGGTGAGCCCGTTGGCCACCGTCAGGCGCGGCGAGTGGTCGGTGATCGCCAGGTAGTCGTGACCGAGCGCCGTTGCCGCCTGCTTCGACGCCTCGATCGGAGCGGTTCCGTCGGACCAGTTCGTGTGGCTGTGCAGGTCGCCGCGCAATTGCCCCAGCAGCTCCTCACCGCCCGCCGCCAGCGGCCCGGCCTCGGCTCGCAGCTTCGCCAACCGGTCGGGAACCCTCCCCGCGACAGCCTGGGCGACCACTGTGGCCGTGGACTCCCCCAGCCCGGGAAGCTCCCGCCAGCTACGGGCCAAGGCGTGGCGTTCGAAGTCCGCGGGGTCGAGCGCGGCCACCATGTCGGCCGCTGCTCGGAAGGCCCGCACCTTGTACGGCTCGGCCAGGACCCGTTCCATCAGGTAGGCGATCTCCCGCAGGGCGGCGACGGGGTCGAGCGGCTCAGGCACCGCCCTAGCTAAACACCGCCGATCGCCGAGAGCCACCCTTGTCGCCGAGAGCCAGCCCCCGGGCGCTGGCTCTCGGCAGTTGGGCTGGCCCTCGATGACGGGGTGGGGCCCGTGGGCCCCACCCCGCCCCCGCCTACGCGATGGCTGCTACGAGGGACGCGACAGGTTGAGGTACAGAACCCGTGGATCCCAGGACTGTTGCAGGAGGTCACCGGGATAGAGCACGAAGGCGTCGGCTTCGGCCATGGTCCACTTGCCGTTCGCCCATGACGTCTGCCAGCCCGGCTTGCTCGCGCTCACCTTCACCGACGCACCGCCGAACGCCCCGATCCGGTCGATCCGGTAGTACCCCAAGGAGTCGGCGGTGACCGATCGGATGGCCACGCCGGTGACGGCGTTGAACACCGTCACCCGGGCGCCGCCGAGCGGGCGGGACTCGCCGAGCACCTGGCCCTCGATCACGGCCTCACGGGCGATGTCGAGGTAAAGGCTGGCTGTGGGTGACCACGTCTGAGCGAGCACCTGCCCCGGCACCAGGTCGAACACCCGAGCACTGTTCCAGTCCCGCTGGGCGAAGGAGTCCGCCCAGTTGGTGGTGTAGTGCGTCAGCGAGGCGCGCACCTTGACCGGCGTCGGCCACAATCCGTCGATGCGGTACTGGCCGGAGCCGTCGGTGATCGTCGAGCCGATGACCTGGTGGGTCCCGGCGTCGAAGACCTTGACAGTGGCGTAACCGATCGGGTCCATCGAGCTCAGCACCTGGCCCTCGATCGCGGCCGGCGCGTAGACCGCCACCGTGCCGATGTCGGTGACCTCGCCCAGCCGAAGCGTGATCCGGTCGCCCTCGGCACGGGTCCGCTCACCCGGGGCCCAACTGGTGAGCCAGCCCGTCTTGGCTGCCTTCACCTTCACCGTC
>JADLEH010000380.1 GCA_020846255.1 Propionibacteriaceae bacterium | reverse complement strand
TCGGAGTCGGGGTCTGGATCGGAACCCGCGGATCCATCAGCGGCGGTGGGGGAGGATCTTCCCTCGTCCTCCGATCGCGGTTCGCTCGATGGACGTGCACCGGTGCCGGTCATGGCCCCGCCCGCCGGTCCAGCGATCCCTACTCTCCTGGCGACGTCCGACGCCCATGAGTCGTCTGCGGATCAGGTGTCATCGCCTGGTACGCCACTGGCGGCATACTGTCCCTATTGCGCGACGACGCTCCAGCCGGCACCGTCCGAGGACACACGCTGTCCGCGCTGCAAGCAACGCATCGTCGTCCGTGAGGCGCACGGCCGGACCGTGCTTCTCGTCGAGGCTGTTGTGCCCGTCTTCGAGGCCGAACGCCAGCGCCTGCTCGACGAAGCGCAGTGGGCCCGCGAGCGCAATCATTGGTTGACCCTCGCGCTGATGAGCGGAGCATCCAGGGACCGGATCGCGAAGGCCGCGGCAGAGCCACCTGCGAAGGCCAAGATCACGGCCGCGCGGACGCTCTACATCAGCACAGTCGACAAGGCGTTCGAGACCGCGGCCCGTGCGGGTCGCTGGGACGACGCCGCCCAGATCCGCTACGCGGAAGCACTTGTCCTCTTCGATTCCGCCGGTGTCCCGATCCCGCGTCCACCTTCGAACCTCCCAAAGGCCCCTGGATCCGGCAAGGGGGACTGACCGGGCAGACTCATCGGACTCGTTTCGGAGGACCGGCCAGCGTCCTGGAGTTGACGGTGGTGACTACGGCATGACAGGGATCGTGCGGGTCGCTGGCCCCTTCGCCCGCTGGATCGCGCACCGTCCATAGGACCAACGTTGGGTGGTCCGCTTCCTGTCCTGCTCGTACGGTCGGAGCGATATCGCGGCGTTCACAGCCGCACCCGACCGACAGGGAGAGCCCCTATGACCAAGCGCCTGACAGCGGTTGCCGCCGCCGTCCTGACGATGATCCTCGCGACAGGGGTGGTACTCGCCGCCCACCAGTTCCCCGACGTCCCCGACAGCCACACCTTCCACGCCGATATCGGCTGGCTCGCCGCCAACGAGATCACCGATGGCTATCCCAACGGCAACTTCGGTCCAGAGGACTACGTGACCCGCGGTCAGATGGCGGCCTTCCTCCATCGCTACAACGACACCTTCCCGGCGATCCCGGGACCCGAGGGCCCACAGGGACCTGCCGGCGCCCAGGGCCCCCAGGGTGAGCAGGGCCCCCAGGGTGAGCAGGGCCCCCAGGGTGAGCCGGGTCCCCAGGGTGAGCAGGGTCTCCAGGGCGAGCCCGGCGCCCCCGGCGCTGATGGCGCCGATGGCGCTACTGGTCCTGCGGGTCCCGCTGGCCCCCCCGGCGCCGATGGCGCTATGGGTCCTGCCGGTCCTGCCGGCGTAGATGGCGCTGACGGCGCGGATGGCGCTGACGGCGCCCAAGGTCCCAAGGGTGACACGGGTGATACAGGGCCCGCCGGCCCCGCCGGTCCAAAAGGCGACACAGGTGATACCGGTCCCGCTGGGCCTGCGTCGTCGGTCACCATCGTCGCTCCGACCACCGGCGGTGGAGACACGATCACCGTCGATTGCGGTGCCGGCAATCACGCCATCAACGGTGGTGCCAGAGTCGGCCTGGGCGTCCAGAGTTACCCGTCGACCAGCGGCGGGGCGTTCGTTGCGAACGGCACCTCCAATCCGCGCTACTGGACGACCGAGTTCTTCACGAGCGCGGCCGGGAACCGCGCGTTCGCGGTCTGCTCAGCGAACTGATCAACTGGGATCCGGTGCGGCCGGGTCCAGTCGACCGAGCAGGGACCCCGTCGATCGGCGGGGTCCCTTGCGTTCGGACATGTCTCGCTCACAAGCGCCTCGCACACGACGGGCGTTCGCGCATACGACGGGTGCGCCGACGGGATCGCTGGGTGTTAGGGTCACGTCCGACAATCGGGAGGTCAGTCGAGGTTGCGATGACGACATACAAGGTTCTCAAGGTGGAGAAGCCGCTCACCGTCGATGAACTTACGGCGAAGCCCGCCTCTCGCAGGCGCGTCAACCCAAGGGACGAGGAGCTGACCAAGCTGGTTATCGAGGTCGCGGCGGGTCCGAGGTCGCAAGTCCTACCGTGGCGTTACGAGGGCAAACTCGCGACGGCGCGGCTGGCCGCGAAGAAGGCGATTCAACGCGCTGATGTGGTTGGGTCCGTATTCGCCTCCACGCGGGTGGACCATGAAGGCGTGATCCTGTTCAGCCGAGTTCCGCTGCGTGGTGGCCGCAAGTCCACCGACTGACACGGAAGCGGGGCCTCGGCCGGACTTCTCCTGGCGTCTGGCCTGACGGACTACGAACCGTAGGTGACCACGAGCTGTGGCCGGTTGGCTGCCGTTGCCTCCGATGAGCTGAAGATGGCGCTTGTCGTGCCGCTGTTGCGCAGGCCGAACGAGTACGTCCCGTTGCCGGCTGCGAGTGCGCTCGCCGTGAGGTCGATCTCGACCCAAGCGCCCGTGACGCTCGGGATACCGCTCCCGAGAACAGTCGTCCCCATCGTGGGGCGGTTGGTCCACGTCAGTGTCGACTCGGCCCATGTGCTGGATGATGTGTAGACCGACGTCGTATTGGTGCTGTTGTCGGTGACGAAGAGGCGGAGCTTGACCGAGGTGACCGGCCCGGTGAGGCCGGTGACGTTGAACTTGATGTAGCTCTGATAGGTCGTGCCGCCGGATTCCTCACGAAGACGTAGCGTCGTGTCGTTGCCGTAGTTCGTGTTCGCCGACGTGGACTTGACTTGGGCATCCTCGAACGGGGTGAAGGTCTGTGACCCGCCAGCCGGCGGGGTGGTGTTCGAGACGGCCACGGCGGCGAAGCCCGCGGCATCGTTGCCTGCGACGTCCTGGATCGGGTTGCTGCCTGGCGTGTAGGCGACGGTCACG
>JADLEH010000379.1 GCA_020846255.1 Propionibacteriaceae bacterium | reverse complement strand
GGAGCGTGGATCACGATCTCGTAACTACGCGTGAAATCCGTCATCACCTGCCCTCCCTCCGGGCCGTGCGGGGACGTTCTTCTCCGCGGTTCAAGCCTAGTTCCGCGGGTGATGAAGAGCGCTTGGATGGTGTGCGGGTCACCCCGTTCCGTGCCGGGGAGCTTCCCGAGGCACGGCCGAGATGGCCCGCGAGGTGACGGCGACCTTCTTCGCTGGCCCGCCCGGCTCGGCTCTTGCCCTGGCGCGGCACCTTGATCGGCTGTATCGCTCCGGACCATGCCCCAGCGCTGTTCACTGTCGTCGTTCGGTAGGCTGCCTGCTAATCGATTAGGTGGAGCACATGTCGAAGGTCACGACGCTGAAGATGGTGGCGGCCGCAGCAGGAGTGTCCGACTACACCGCGTCGCAGGCGATCAATGGCATGGCCGGGATCGCCCCCGCCACGCGTGAGCGGGTGCTGATGGTGGCCGCCGACCTCGGCTATGTGCCGAATCGCCTTGCGCGCAGCCTCCGCAAGCAGGCCAGCACCGACATCGGGATCCTCACCGCCAACACCGCGAACAGCTTCTACGCCCGGCTCGTGGCTGGAGTGGACTCGGTGGTACGGCCGGCCGGTTTCCACACGCTCGTCGCCGATGCCACAGACGCCGGCGCCTACAGCACCGTGCGCGAAGCCGAGGTCGTCGATGCATTCATCCAGCGCCGGGTCGCCGCGGTGATCCTCACCTACCAGCCACGGCGGGAGCCCATGGGCAAGCTGGCCTCCTGGGACATCCCGGTCGTCTTTGCCGACTGCCCACCGCCCGCCGAGTTCGGCGACTATCCGTGGGTGATGAGCGACGGGGAAGGCGCAAGCCGGTCGGTGGGCGAGCACTTTGCGGCTCATGAGTACCGCCACTGGGTCTTCCTGGGCCATGACCGTGGCTGGCCGAGCCGGGTTGCCCGGGAGAAGGGGTTCACTCATGCGGCCAAGGCGGCCGGCGCAACCGTGCACGTCGTGGAAGGCGGAAACAGCGTCACCACAGCCCACGCGGCAATGCAGCGGTATCTCGCAACCCGCCGAGCCAAGGGCTTGGACGCGGTGTTTGCGTCCAACGAACTGGTACTGAACGGCGGCGTCCGCGCGCTGGGCGAGGCAGGGTGCGCGATCGGCACGGACATTGGAGTGATCGGCTTCGATGAGTTCGAATGGGCCAGCGTGCTGAACCCAACCTTCACCGTGGTGGACCAGGACATACCGACGCTCGGTGCCATAGCGGGCCAATTGGCGATCCGCACAATCCGTTGCGACAACGCGCAACCGGTGCTCCAGGTACCTACCCCCGTTCTGCGGATTCGTCGCTCCTGCGGGTGTCCTGCCTAATTGCAGCTCCTCGCCGGCAACGCGGCCACACGGGATGGCCCAGTCTGGACGGCTGACGGTTCAAAGCGCACCTCGAGCAGACTCCAGCAGTCGTCCCTGAGCGTGGCCACCTCCTTGCGACAGCCACGGCACAAGAGGTTCGGGCCATCCAGTCCGTCGTGACCGCAGCAACCGCTGTTCCGCATCGGACCCTCGCTCGAGCAGAGCCTGATCGCGCCGCGGGGTGTCCACGACGTCCGGAAATGCCGGTGTCGTCCGGTTTCAGGGTTTGGGGACGTCGGCTCCGCAGCGAGGGCAGTCCACTCCACCCCACAGGGCCTGTCTCCGAGTCGAGGGTTTTCGGAACTGTGCCAACAGTGCTATCGGGATGTTCTTGCCGCACTTGGGGCAGAGCCAGGCGCGGCCGCCGGCGTAGAGGGTGTGGCAGATCGGGCAGACATCCTCGCGCGCCAGCCAGGCTTGATCGTCGTCGGTGTAGCCGCACTTCAGACATCTGCGGGCGGTGATCAGGTGCGCACGGTTGAGCACCCTGACCGACTCGGCGACCCGATCATTGAGGAACAGCAGCGACAAGAGCCAGGCGTCTGCAACCTTGCGGTAGCTCTCGATCACCAGAGGTTTGGCGGGCCGTACCTTCTCGTCGGCGCATTCGCGGCACCGGTGGAACGACAGGGTGACCTTCTGTTGGGAGAGGAGCTCCCCACCCAGGAAGAAGCCCAGGGTGCTCGCATCGAGGGTGATGTCGGCGGTGTCAATGACCGCGCCGGGCAGAAGGCCGCACAGCAGGCACGTGTCGGGCAGGCGGACCGCGCCGTGGGCGTCATGCGCCTGATCCGCCGCGTCCAGGGCGGCATCGTTGATCCCCCCGCCCAGCGCGGCACCGACCCCGATCGCCACGATCTTGCCGAGCAGGCCCCCCTTGACCGGTGGGGCGATCAACGTGACCCGTGACACCGCGTTGATCCGGCGGCGTTCGGCAAGCCGCGTGATCTCCGCCACCCACACCCGAGCGAGGTCCGGATCGGCCAACTGGGGATCGGGGTGCGCCCCGTCGCTGGCCGGGTCCTGCCCGACCGCACCCGGAACGCCGCCGTCGCGCCCGGCCTGCCCCATCACCCAGAACGGCCAGCCCGGCGGCGCGGGAGGCCACGACGGATCGGGCTGCCACCCCGCTGGTGGGAGCCAACCAGGCGGTGGTACCGGCCACCCAGGCGCTGGGTTGAACCTCATCCCCGCACCACTCCCTTCAGCACGACCGCCACCGCACCCCAAGCCGCGACCGACAACCGTCTCCGCTGACAACTGGACAATTCCATCTTGGACCCAGGAAGCCCCGACGGAGTCCGAACGCGTGAGAGCCGCCTGACCCAGTGCCGACCGCCGACTGACCGGGTGGCAGCTGTACTGCTTCTCTTGGCGAGGATTCGCCCCTACCGTTCGAGCCAGCCAGTTCGAGTGTCGGGGGGACGCTGTGGAAGCTGATGGCTTTGAACTTGCTCAACAACTGCCCGGTGGGATCCTCTGTGCCCGATGGCGGGCGACCGGCCCCGCTCTGCGCCAGCCTGGCATTGGACCAGTGTGGCCGACCACCTGATTCACCGAGTCGGGGCCATCTGACCTGACCAATCCTGCGCACTTGGTGCCAGGGGGCTTTCACCAGACTCTTCGGAGGGGGAGAAGATGACACGATTCACCAAAAGTGCACGTTGGCTTTCCTGCGCCGCGCTGTTGGCCATCCTTGCCGCGTGCACCCCAGCCGCATCCGAACCCATTTCCAGCCCAACTTCGCAGCCTCAAGCCACCCGCGCGCCGCCGTCGGGCGAGATGCCACCAAACCCCGGGCCACCGCCGAAGGGCTTGAAGGGACCAGCGTTGACCTCTGACTGCAACACGACCAGTTGGACGTGGCCGTGGTGTGACATACCTTGGCCGTCTATCCCTCGCTACAGGGTGGGTGGTGGCCGACCTGACCTGACCCCGAAAGAGAGTGCCTGGTGTAGGAACGCCTACATCAAGGGGAGCAACTCCGGATACACCTACTG
>JADLEH010000378.1 GCA_020846255.1 Propionibacteriaceae bacterium | reverse complement strand
GTCGGACGGAGCCGGCCCGAGCTGGATTTCGCCGTGCCGCCCTTCGAGGACAGCTTCTCCTTCCCTTCCGGGCACGCCCTCAACAGCACCGTGGTGGCCGGCATGCTCGCCTATCTGGCCTGCTGGCTGACCCGACGCCGCTGGCTCCGGGTGGTGGCCGTGCTGGCAGCGTTGCTCTGGGCGGTGGGCATGGGCCTGAGCCGGGTCTTCCTCGGCCACCACTGGCTCACCGACGTGATGTTCGCCTGGCTGTTCGGGCTCGGCTGGCTCGCCCTGTTGATCACCGTCCACCAATTGCTGCTCGGCCGTCGCCCACGGTCGGGGCAGCGGGTGGAGGACGCCGGCGGCTGAGCTCAGCGCTCCCCCGGTGACGGCGTCCGGACCGCCCTGCAATTGTGCGGATGGGTGCCGCTTCCCCTGCCCTCCTACGGTTTGGGCCATGCGGGGAGGCTGGTCGCCAGGACCGGCCCGGCCCGGATGGTGAGGAGAGTCGGCTGTGAGCACCGGCCGGAGAAAGGTGTTCCTCAGTTACCGTCGGGCCGACACCCAGCATGCCGCCGGACGTGCGGCGGACAAGCTCGCGGACCGGTTCGAGCTCTTCATGGACGTCGACACCATCCCGCCCGGGGTGGACTACACCGACTACCTCAAGCGTGCCGTCGGCGGCTGCGACGTGCTGCTCGCCTTCATCGGCGAGAAGTGGGCCGAGCTCTCCGACGAGACCGGACGGCGCCGGCTGGACGATCCGGACGACTGGGTGCTGGCGGAGATCCTCACTGCCCTGACCCGAGCCGTGCCGGTGATCCCGGTGCTCGTCGACGGCGCAGCGTTGCCCGCTCCCGAGCGCCTGCCCGAGCAGCTCCGCCCACTGTTGAAGCGCCAGTCCACCCCGTTGCGCTTCGACTCCTTCTCGGCTGATCTCGCCCATCTCGTTGCCGCCATCGAGCACGTCGGGCAGCAGTCCGACGACGGCATCGCAGGCACCGCCCCGACCGATCCGGAAGGCCCGTTCGCTGATCGCTGGAGCCGGGTTCCGGCCCCGCTCCAGCGGACACCGATCGCCCTCACCGTCCCGCCCCGGCGGCGCCGGATGCTCCCGGTTCTCGCCGCGGTGGTCCTGGCCCTTGCGATCGGTGCGGGCGCCTGGGCGCTGTCGGGACGGAACATTCCCTCGGCCGAGCCGTCGGTCCAGGCATCGACGACACCGACCACGGCGGACGCAACCCCACTGGCGACGGTTCCGCCCGCGACCACGGTGGCGCAGCTCAAACTCCGCCTGCCTGTGGAGCTCCGGCCGACCTGCCGCAAGCTCGCCACCTCGGACCAGATCCTGGCCAGGCACCTGGTTTTGGCGCTGCAGTGCTCCCCGGCCAGGTCCGGCCCCGGGCTTCGTCCGCGCTACGCGTTCTACTTCCAGTACACCGACACCGCCGCGGCCCAGGCTGCGTTCCGCGCCTACTACGCAGCCGAGCCGCCCGGCCCGGGCGATTGCTCCGCCGCCCCTGGCGAGGTCGTCGATGACCGCGAGACCGGCAGCCAGTCGGGGGTGCTGCGCTGCTACCGGGACACTGACGGCTACGGCGTCTTCGCCTGGATCGCTCCGGAGCAGTCGATCGTTGCGTCCGCAGCCGACCGCGATCTCGGCTTCGCGGAGCTGCTCGCCTGGTGGGGCACCGCTGGACCGACCCTCGACTAGCTGTAGCCGGTGGCAGGAGTACCCGCTATGCCGAGCCACCGCAACCCTCCTACATTTCGAGCCACGCGGTTCGGATTGTCGGGGGGCATGATGGAAATCAGCGGATTCCGGGTGGCGCAGCAATTGCCCGGGGGGCGGTTCGGCTCCCGGGTGCGGGCAGAAGGCCCGCCGGGCGACGTGGTGCTGAAGGAACTGGCCGGACTGGACCCCGATGCGACGAAGAGCGCGATCGAAGCCATGGCCCCAGCACGCCGCCTCCGGCATCCGAACCTGGCCGGCAGCCATGAGCCCGTCACCGACTCCTCCGGACGGGCCTGGCTGGTCGAGGAATGGGTTGACGGCGTCTCGCTGGCCGCACTCACCGAGGAGCACACGCTCTCCACCGGTCAAGCCCTCGGCGTGGCCCGCGGACTGCTCTCCGGCCTGGCCGCAGCCCACATCGGCGGGGTGGTCCACGGGACGCTTTCCCCGACCACGGTGATGCTCACGCTCCACGGCGAACCCCGGCTGATCGACACGGGCACCTGGGTCGTAGATCCCGAGATCGCCGCCACCAGCGAGCAGGCTGCGCCGGAAACCCGCGACGGCCGGCCTCCGGGCCCGGCGGCGGATGTCTTCGCCGCCGGCCGCACGATCGGTCAACTGCTCAGCGTCGGGCCGCTGGACCCCCGGCTGGCAGACGTGCTGGACAGGGCGACCAGCCCGGACCCGGCGACTCGGCAACCCGACGCCAACGCCCTGCTCAGCGACGTCACCCGGGCCGCAGAACGTGCCTATGGCCCGCTCTGGTGGACCCTGGAAGGCGTTGGTGGGGCCGTCGCCTCGATGGTCGGCGCCGCAGGCGGGACCGCCTCCACGGGAGCGGCGGCCGCCGGCCTCCAGTCCGGCGCCGGGACGGTCACCGGCAGCCTCACCGCCGGCAACGCTGCCATCGTCGCGGGCGCCGAGGGTGGGACCGGTGGCGCCGGGATCGTCCAGGGCACGGTGAAGACAACCAACCGGCT
>JADLEH010000377.1 GCA_020846255.1 Propionibacteriaceae bacterium | reverse complement strand
TGACCTGGTTGGTGCTGTCCACGATCAGCACCACCGGACCCTGCAGCGGGCTGATCCCGCTGGCGGCGAGGCTCACCAGCAGGCCGCTGCGCACCCCGAGCGCGAGCGAGTTGCTGAGCGAACCCAGGTAGGCGACCTCGTCGGGTTCGAAGGCCGGCTCGTCGCCCTGACGGAACAACGCGATTCCCGCCCAGGCCCGGCCACGCTCGTCGAGGCACAGCGCCCGCAGCTCGTCCGCGAACCCGAAGTTGGGCCGCATGAACTCCTCGACCCGGGCCGACCGGCTCGGGATTCCGGCGGTGCCGGCGTGCACGCCCGCGGCGGTCATGCCGTGGGCAGCCATCCCGGCGAACGAGGTGGGTTCATTGGTGCCGTACTCGATCAGGCCCCACTCGTGGTCGTGCTCGTCGACATCCCGCAGGCTGCCGAGCTTCAGGGTGCCGGTGAGCAGCGAGGTGCTGGGGTCCATGGTGCCGACGCAGACCGAGTCGAAGGGCACTGCCCGGCGCAGTGATCCCATCGACTCCTCGATGAAGGTCGGCAGGTCCAAGCCCGCGCGCGCGAGTACTTCCACGTCACGGCGGACGCGCTCGGCCGCCAAGCCCTTTGCCACAGGAAGAGTGTCCCGCGCAGCGTCCGGGGACGGATATCCCACATAACTGGGAACTCCTACCACCCGGACGACTGGGGCCGGGACTCCCCGACGGCTTGGGATCGCCGGTGGGCGCCTGCTCGGGCGAGAGTCGGAGGTACCGAGAGAAGGAGAGAAATGATCGAGTCCACCCTGGCCCCGACCACCTCAGCAGCAGCTGCCCTGCGCGGGCTCTGCGATGGCCGCGTGTTCCTGCCCGGAGACCCCGGCTACGACGCGGCCCGGACCCCCTGGAATGTCGCCGTCGACCAGCGTCCGGCGGCCGTCGCCGTGCCCACGAGCGTCGAGGAGGTCGTCGAGGTGGTCCGCGCAGCCACCGCGGCCGGGCTCCGCGTCGTCCCGCAGAGCACCGGCCACAACGCCGGCCCGCTCGCCGGCCGGCTTGGTGATGCCGTGCTGCTCCGGCTATCCGACTTCACCGGGGTGTCGATCGACGCCGGGAGCCGGGTGGCGCGAGTGGTCGGTGGCACGCTGTGGCAGCAGGTTGTCGAGGCGGCGGCAACCCACGGGCTGGCCGTGATGCACGGCAGCTCCCCCGACGTCGCCGCCGCCGGGTACACCCTCGGCGGTGGCCTCTCCTGGTACGCCCGCGCCCACGGCCTTGCCTGCAACCAGCTCGTCGCTGCCGAGGTGGTCCTTGCCGACGGCAGCCTCGTGCGCACCGACGCCGATCACCAGCCCGAGCTGTTCTGGGCGCTGCGGGGTGGCGGCGGCAACTTCGGTGTGGTCACAGCCCTGGAGATCCGGCTGCTGCCGCTGGCTGACGTGTACGCCGGCATGCTGCTGTGGGACGGTGCGAGGGCGAGCGAGGTCTGCAGCGCCTGGGCTGGCTGGACGCACGGCCTGGCCGACGAGGTCACCACGTCGCTGCGACTGCTCAGCGTGCCGCCGCTGCCAGAACTGCCCGAGTTCATCCGCGGCCGCCAGCTCGTGGTCGTCGACGGGGCCGTCCTCGCCGGTGACGAGCGGGCGGCCGAACTGCTGGCTCCGCTGCGGGCGCTGGCGCCGGAGATCGACACCTTCGCCCGCATCCCGGCCCCGGCACTCACGCGCATCCACCTCGACCCCGAGGGCCCAACCCCTGCGGTCTCCGGCCACCTGCTGCTGGACGACTTCGACTCCGGGGCGGCGGCGGCCCTTGTCGCCAACGCGGGGGCTGACTCCGGCACCACCTTGCTGAGCGCCGAGATCCGGCACCTCGGCGGCGCCCTTGGACGTCCGGACCCTGCCGGTGGGGCGTTGGACCGGTTGCCGGGCGACTACGCCGGCTTCTTCGTCGCGGTGGCAGCCACGCCGGAGCTCGGCGCGCTCGGACTCGCCGATGCCGCCCGGGCCGTCTCAGCCCTGCAGCCGTGGTCCAGCGGGCGTCGCTTCCTCAACTTCGCCGAGGAGGCCGTCGAGCTCGACTCAGCGTTCGACCCCGACACCTTGGCGCAGCTCCGGGCGCTCCGCACTGAGCTTGACCCGGCCGGGACCTTCCTCGCCAACCACGCTCTCGACTGACCACCAGGCGGCGCCGCGGCCCGGCGTGGGCTGCTCCCGGACGCGACGGCGTCCGGGAGCAGCTGGTCAGTTCCACCAGCCCGGGGAGTTGCCAAGGTCGGCCCGGCGGGCGCTGAGGTACTCCGAGACCACGGCCGCGCCGAGGTCGTCCAGGTCGGGGCTGACCACCCTGCCCTCGACCCGGTCGGCCATCTGACGCACGAAGCTCGCCAGACCGGGGTCGTCACCTAGCCGGAAGAAGGTGATCCTTGCCCCGAGCCGGCGCAGCCGGTCCAGCTGGGCGACGGTGGCCCGGATGGTCGTCAGGCTGGGCGGATAGGTGAACCACGACTCGCCGTCGGGGGCGAGGTGGGCTGTCGGCTCACCGTCGGTGACGATCAGCACTACCGGTTGCATGCTGGGGTGCTTGCGGAACATCCGCTCGGCCAGCAGCAGGCCGTGGTGCAGGTTGGTGCCCTGCTCGCGCAGGGCCGGGAGCTCGGCCAGTTCGGCCACCCCCATCGACTGCGCGTACCGGCCGAAGGTGACCAGTTCGAGCTGGTCTCCCCGCCAGCGGGTGGAGACCAGGTGGTGCAGCGCCACTGCTGTCCGCTTCATCGGCAGCCAGCGGCCTTCCGCTGCCATCGAGAACGAGGTGTCCACCAGCAGCGCGACGGCGGCCTGGGTGCGGGTCTCGGTCTCGACGAGCTCGACATCCTCCAGCTGGATCCGGAACCGTCCCCCCCGCCCGTGCCGGCTCGCCCTCCGCGACGGCGGGGCCGGGTCGGCGTTGGCCGGGGCAGCGGCCTCGCGCCGCATCGCGTTCAGGATGCTCCGGGTGACGTCCCAGGGTTCGGTGGCGCCGAAGGACCACTGCCGCGTCGAGCCGGTCAGCTCGCCGGCCGCCCCGGCGAGCCGGGTCTCCCGCTGGCCGGTGCGGCCGCTCAGCCGGTCGGACACGTCCTGCAGGAAGGTCTTGCCGAGCTGGCGCATCGCCCGGGGCGACAGCTTCAGGTTGCCGTCCGCGCCGCGGCTGAGGTAGCCGGCGTTGCGCAGCGCGCGCTCCAGCTCGGCCAGCGTGCGGGCCGAGACCACTGCCTCCTCGCCGAGCTGGCGGGCCAGGGCGTCCAGGTCGATGTCGTCCATCCGGGCGCCGCCGTAGCCCTGCCCGAGCTGGGCGGACACCGAGTCGAGCTCGGCGAGGTCCTGCAGCACGCCGGTCCCGTCCCCGAGCCCAAGGCCCTGCTCGCCACTGAACCGTTCGGATCCCGACCAGTCCTCGCCCGGCCGCAGCGCCTGCAGGTTGGCGTCCAGCTGGCCCAGCTGGGCCATCAGGGCGGGTGAGCCGAAGGCCTGTGCCGAGAGCTGCAGCAGTTCCTCGCGCTGCTGCGGCGTCATCGAGTTCAGCATCCGCTGCGCCGCAGCAGCCCGCGCGGCGAGCGCGTCGATCAGTTCCTCCACGTTGCGCGGGTTCTCCGGGAAGTAGTCGCCGTGCTTCGCCATGAAGTCGTCGAAGTCGGCCTCGGTGTCCTCGCCGCTACGGTGCGCCTCGAGCAGCTGGTTCAGGTCGGTGAGCAGTTCCTGGACGGCTTCGCGGTCGGCGTCGCCGGCATTCTCCAGCGCCTGCTTCATGCCGGCGAAGCGCTGGTCGAGCAGTTCGCGTCCGAGCAGGTCCTTGATCTTCTCGTAGGCCTCCCTGGCCGGCCGTGAGCGCCAGTCGTAGCCGGCCAGCTCGGTGACCGCTGCAGCCACCGACTCGGGCAGGTTGGCCAGTTGCAGCTCCCGGAAATCGCGGTCGAGGTCGTCGAGCGTGATGTCCCTGGCCAGCTCCTTGCGCTCCTCCAGCACAGCGGCGTCCAGCAGCTCCTTGACCTCGGCCATGGTGCCGTCAAGGCGGTGCCTGCTGAGCAGCTCCCTGCGGCGGGCCTGTACCCGGCCGGCGAGGTCGTCGAGGCCGGCCTGGCCACGGGTGCCGCGACGCAGGAACTCGCGCAGGGCGCGTTCGGCCGAGTATCCGGCCATCACGTCTTCCGAGATGGCCTCGAGGGCCTCGGCCAGGTCGAGCGGGGGCGCGAGGGGGTCCGGGCCGTCGACGTACCGGCCGTACCGTGAGGCGCGCGCCCTGGCCATCGGCCCTCCTTCGGATTCGGTGCTGCCTAGCCGTAGATCGTCTGGCCCTCGTCGGACTCCTTGGAGATCCGGCGGGCGAGGTAGAGCCCTTCCAGCGCCAGCTCGATCGCGCTGGCCCGTTCACCGTCGCTGGTGGCATCGAAGCGCTGGCAGATCTCGTCGTAGACCTGCGAGCCGTTCAGGGCGGGCAGCCCGGTGAGGAACTCCTTCGCGGTCACCTGCTCACCGGTGGTCACGGTGGTCCGGCCGTCCAGCTTGTCGACCAGTGGGCCGAGGTCGAGGCCCCGGAAGTGGGTGCGGACGGTCTCGGCCGTGGCTGTCCGCAGCAGGTGGCCGAGGATCTCGGCCTCGCGGCCCTCCTCCCCCGCCTCGAACTCCAGCTTGCCGGTGAGCACTTCGACGGCCGACTCGAGGTCGACCACCCGCGCCACCGCCTCCGCCTCGCCCCGGGCCGCCGCCCGGTGCAGGGCCGCGGCAGCGACCGTCTCGGCCCCGGCGATGCCGAACCGGGCCGAGACCCCGGACCGCTGGTTGATGGCAGCGGAAGCGCGCAGCGACCTGGTGTAGCGGGCAAGGGTCTCCAGGATCGGGTCCGGGATGGCCGCCACCAGGTGCGCCTCCTGCGCGATCACGGCCATCTCGTCTTCGAGCTCGATCGGGTAGTGGGTGCGGATCTCGGCGCCGAAGCGGTCCTTCAGCGGGGTGATGATCCGGCCCCGGTTGGTGTAGTCCTCCGGGTTGGCGGACGCGACCACGAGCACGTCCAGCGGCAGCCGCAACACGTAGCCGCGGATCTGGATGTCACGCTCCTCCATCACGTTCAGCATCGAGACCTGGATGCGTTCGGCCAGGTCGGGCAGCTCGTTGATCGCGACGATGCCGCGGTGGGAGCGCGGGATGAGGCCGTAGTGGATCGTCTCCGGGTCGCCGAGCTGGCGGCCCTCGGCCACCTTCATCGGGTCCACGTCGCCGACGAGGTCGGCAACCGAGGTGTCCGGGGTGGCCAGTTTCTCTGCATACCGCTCGGATCGGTGCCGCCAGCTGATCGGCAGGTCGTCGCCCTCGGCCTCGGCCCGCCGCCTGGACTCGGGGGTGATCGGGTCGTAGGGGTGCTCCCCCAGCTCGGCACCCTCGATCACCGGTGACCACTCGTCCAGCATCCCGACCAGCGAGCGCAGCAGGCGGGTCTTGCCCTGGCCGCGTTCGCCCAGCAGCACGACGTCGTGGCCGGCGATCAGGGCACGCTCCAGCTGGGGCAGCACCGTCCGGCTGAAGCCGTGCATGCCGGGCCACGGATTCTCGCCTGCGGCGATCATCGTCAGCAGGTTGTCCCTGATCTCGTCGCGGAGGTGCTTGCGCACGTGCCCGGATGCCCGCAGGGCGCCGACGGTGTTGATGGCAGGGGGTTGAGTCACGCCTTCACGCTAACCCGGGCACGCAAGCGGCGACGGGCGTAGTCCTGCCCGCTTGCGCAGTCGCACTCCCGAGCTACGCTCCGGCCATGGCTACGCGGAAGGCGGCGCCGGGCACCCTTGTGCTCCTCGTCCGGCACGGCGCCACCCCGACCACGGGGCAGGTGTTGCCGGGACGCGCCCCCGGCCTGCACCTCTCCGAGGCCGGCCTGGCGCAGGCAGCGGCTGTGGCCGACCGCCTGGCCGGCGCGGGCCTGGCCGCGATCTACACCTCGCCGCTGGAGCGCGCCAGCGAGACAGCCGCCCCGACAGCGGCAGCCACCGGCCTGGTCCCGGTGGAGGAGCCGGGGTTGCTTGAAGCTGATGTCGGCGACTGGACCGGTGAGGCGCTGGCCACAGCAGCCAGGCGCAAGGAGTGGCGGGAGCTGCAACGCTCCCCCTCCACCTTCCGGTTCCCCGGCGGGGAGAGCCTCGCCGAAGTCCAGGCGCGGGTCGTCGCCGTGCTGGACCGGCTGCATGCCGCCCATCCGGGCAGGGTGGTCGCCTGCTTCACCCACGCCGACCCGATCGCGATGGCCATCACTTTCGCCATGGGTGCTCCGCTGGACTCATTCGGGCGGGTCGTGGTCGGCACCGGGTCGATCTCGGCGATCACCTACCCGACGGACGGCCCGCCGCTGGTGCTCGCCGTGAACTCCACCACCGGCCCGGTCACCGACCCGACCGTCGGGGGCTGAGAAAGGTGACCGCGGGCGAACGTGTACCGGCCTGGGACGACGGTGTGGTGACCCTGCTGGAGGAGGGTTCCTTCGAGCTCATCGCCAGGATCGCCCCGAGCAGCAACCTCGCGCTGCTGGCGGAGGTCAGCTCGACCGACCGGACGGTGACAGCTGTCTACAAGCCGCAGACCGGCGAGCGTCCGTTGTGGGACTTCGAGCGCGGGCTGCACCGCCGGGAGGTCGCCGCCTACCTGCTCAGCGAATGGCTCGGCTGGCATCTCGTGCCGCCAACGGTGGTTCGCGAGGACGGGCCCGTCGGGGTGGGCTCGGTGCAGCTGTTCATCGACTCGGACCCGGAAGTGCACTACTTCACCCTGTACCGGCGGGCGCCGGAGACCTTCGAGGAGCTGCGGGCGCTGGCCGTCTTCGACCTGGTGGCGAACAACGCGGACCGAAAGAGCGGGCATGTGCTGCGGGGCAACGACGGCCGCATCCGCGGCATCGATCACGGCTTGTGCTTCGCCGCGGACGACAAGTTGCGGACAGTGATCTGGGACTTCGCCGGCGAGCCGATCCCGGGAGCCCTGCTCAGCGCGTTGGCGCCCCTGCTCACCGATGTGCCAGCGGAGGTGAGTGCCCTGCTCGAACCGGTTGAGGTGGAGGCGCTGCAGGCCCGGGTCGGGCGCCTGCTGCGGTCGGGCCACTTCCCGGCCGACCGGAGCGGCCGCCGGATCCCGTGGCCGTTGGTCTAGGGTTCGCCGCGTCTCACCGGGTGCCGGCTCCCAGCCGGCGGAAGACCTGGCCTACGAAGGCACCGGATCCGCGGAGGTCTCGTCGGTGGAGACTTCCTTGAGGGCGGTCTGGATCACCTGCTCGAGGACCCGCTCCTCCCTGACGATCAGCTCGACGAGCTCATCGCTGAAGCCGGCGCTCGGGTTGGCAGGATCGGCGTACAGGGATGCCTTGCCGATCGCGGTGTCGACCCGTCCCAGCTCGGCGGCCAGGTCCCGCAGGTTCTCGCTCATGGCCCATCATTACCCGCCGAAGTGGGAGTTGAGACCCGAACCGGGCAACGAATCGCCATGGAATCCGAAGAGCGAGAAGCTACACACCTCGAGGCGATGGGCAGCCGGTTCCAGGAACTGCGCAGCATGATGGCCGATTCCGGGCTGTCGGAGCACGACTGGACGACCGGGCACGGTGCAAGGGGCTTGCCGTCACGGGCGGCGGGTAAGGGTTCAGTAAGTCAGGTGGGTGCCCGGGCATGCATCGGGCCAGGTGTGCCGGTTGAAGCAGCAGCCGGCACACCGTCGTGTGTGCAGGTCCCGCTCGTCCCGGCTGGAGGGTGCACGGCGGCCGCGGAGCCGGGTCAGGGGCGCGCTCCTCAGCTGAGGTCGTCGACGAGCGTTATCGTCCAGCCCTTGTCGACGAGCGTCACGTAGACCTTGTCGGTCCGCTCCGGGAGCGGAAGCATGATTACGTCGCTGTCGGAGGGCAGGCGCCACTGGGCCAGCACCAGACCG
>JADLEH010000376.1 GCA_020846255.1 Propionibacteriaceae bacterium | reverse complement strand
GGGTCGCGCTGCCTAGTCGCGGAGCGGCGAGCCGACCACCTCGAAGCGGAAGCCACCGAACTCACCGGAGAGCAGGGGCCGGGCAGCTGCGATGGCCGCCTGCACCTCCGGAAGGTCCAGCGAGGCACGATGGGCTGCGGCGTCGGTCCAGAGTTCCATGACGAAGACCGCGTCCGGGGCCTCCTCGCTCACCCCGACCTCGTACAGCAGGCAGCCGGCCTCGGCAAGGACCGCGCTGCGGCGGGTCAGTTCGACGACCAGTTCGTCCCGCCTGCCCGGCAGCACACCGAGCGTTCCAACGTTCGCGAAAGTCATGAGCCGAGGCTAGATGCCCGGACTGACAATCCGGCCGGCCCGGAAAGGGCCGGCGCTACTCCTCCAGGGTGCTGAGGTCGCCCTCGTCCTGGCCGAGAGCCCTGGCCTTCAGCACGCGGCGCATGATCTTGCCCGAGCGGGTCTTGGGCAGCTTGTCGGCGAAGTCGACCGAGTCGGGCTTGGCGATCGGCGACAGGTGCACCGAGACGTGCCTGCGGAGGTCCTCGGCCAGCTCCTGGCTGCCCTCGTAGCCCATCCGCAGCACCACGAACACGTGGATCGCATTGCCCTTCACCTCGTGCGGCAGGCCGATCGCCGCCGCCTCGGCCACCGCCGGGTGGGAGACCAGCGCCGACTCCACCTCTGCGGTACCGAGCCTGTGCCCGGAGACCTTGATCACGTCGTCGGTGCGCCCGATCACCCAGTAGTAGCCGTCCTGGTCGCGCCGGGCCGAGTCGCCGGCAAGGTACTTCCCCGGGTACTTCGACCAATAGGTGCTCACGTACCGCTCGTCGTCCTTGTAGAGCGTGCGGAGCATTGCGGGCCAGGGATGCTTCAGCACCAGGAAGCCCTCCTCGCCGTCCGGCACCGGTTCGCCGGCCTCGTTGAGGATCTCCGCCTCCTGACCGTAGAACGGCTTGCCCGCCGAACCCGGCTTCAGCGGCATTGACGGCACCGGGCAGATCTGGAACATGCCCGTCTCGGTCTGCCACCAGGTGTCCATGATCGGACAGCGCTCCTTGCCGACCACCCGGTACAGCCAGTGCCAGGCCTCCGGGTTGATCGGCTCCCCCACCGAGCCGAGCAGGCGCAACGACGACAGGTCGTGCCGGTTCGGCCACGCCTCGCCGAACCGCATCAGCGAGCGGATGGCCGTCGGCGCGGTGTAGAAGGTGGTGATCCCGTAGTACTCGATCAGCTGCCACCAGCGGTTCGGGTAAGGGTAGGTGGGCCCGCCCTCGAACATGAACGAGGTCGCCCCGGTCAGCAGTGGCCCGTAGACCAGGTAGGAGTGACCGGTGACCCAGCCCGGGTCGGCGGTGCACCACCAGCGGTCCTCGTCACGAATGTCGAAGGTGTACTTCAGCGTCGTGTACGTGCCCACCATGTAGCCACCGTGGGTGTGCAGGATCGCCTTCGGCTTCCCCGTCGAACCCGAGGTGTAGAGGATGAACAGCGGGTCCTCCGCGTCCATCTCCTCGGTGGGGCACGGCCCGTTCGCGATCGGGAGCGCGGTGAGGTCGTGGTACCAGTGGTCGCGCAGCGGATCCATCGTCACCCCGTGCCCGGTGCGCTTCACCACGATCACGTTCTCCACCGACGGCGAGAACCTGATGGCCTCGTCCACGATGTCCTTGAGCTTGAAGATGCCGCCGTTCACCCAGGACCCGTCCGCCGTGATCACGACCTTCGACTCGGAGTCGTCGATCCGGTCGGCCAGCGCGTCGGCAGAGAAGCCGGCGAACACCACTGAATGCACCGCACCCAGCTTGGCGCAGGCGAGCATGGCGAACACCACCTCGGGGATCCGCGGCAGGTAGATCGTGACCCGGTCGGACCTGCCCACCCCCATCGCCTTGAGGACGTTGGCCATCTTCGTGACCTCACGGTTCAGGCTGAAGTAGCTGAAGGTCTGGTAGTCGGTGCCGTTCTCCCCCACCCAGATCAGGGCCAGCTTGTTCCGGTACGGCCCGGACAGGTGCCGGTCGATGCAGTTGTGGACGATGTTCGTCCTGGCCCCGGTGAACCACTTGTAGAACGGCGGCTTGGAGTCGTCCAGCACCTTGTCCCAGGGGTGGTACCACTCGAGCTCGGCAGCCCGTTCGGCCCAGAAGGCGACCGGGTCGGCCGCGGCAGCCTCCCGCAGCGCCACGTCCTCGGTCCCGAACGCCGCGTCCGGGTAAATGGCATCGTCCATGTGATCCTCCTCGATCCGGCGAGCCTAGGACGCGGGCCGCGGCGCGCGGAACCCCAATTTGGCAGGATGGGCCGGTGGACATCGTGCTGCGCGCCCGCGAAGGGGTCGATGAGCTGATCGTCAACGGGGTGTTCGCCATGGACTCCACCGAGGTCAGCTCCGAGCTGGCGCTCGCCGACGCCGCCGGCCCGGCCAGTACCGTGCTGGTCGGTGGCCTCGGGCTCGGCTACACCGTCTCGCGGTTGCTGGAGAACGGCGTCGAGCGCATCCGGGTGGTCGAGCTGGCCCCCGAACTGGTGGACGCCGCCCGCCGGGGCGTCACCGAGCAACTCGGACGCCTGGCCGCCGACACCCGCGTGGAACTGGTGGCCGGGGACATCGCCGACTTCACCGGCACCTGGGACGCGATCCTGCTCGACGTGGACAACGGGCCGACCTTCCTCATCCACGACCACAACGC
>JADLEH010000375.1 GCA_020846255.1 Propionibacteriaceae bacterium | reverse complement strand
CGTGATGGCGGTCGCGCCCACTCCGCGGTCATGGAACCAACGGATTGCGTCCGTGCGGTCGTTCTGCCCGGAGAGCATCAGGGCATCCTCCTCGTTCGGCATGAAGTAGTCGAGGTGGGGATAGCAAGGCCCGAACACCAGGTCGTGCTCGGACGCAGGCACACCGATCAGATCGAGTGAAGTGGTGACGCCCAGCGACTGGGCATGCCGGAGGATCTCGGCAGTTGGTTCGCCGTCAAGCCTTGCCATCAGGGACGTCCCGCCGACGTGGAGGTGGCGGGAGCGATGGATTCTGCTCCAGTCGACATGCTCGGGGGAGAGGAGGGCGTTCGCGCCGATCACGTGCAGTGCGGGTCGTTCGCCGTTGGGTCGGATTGGGAGCATGGTGGCCGATGTCGGGGCCAATGAGCTTCTGGTGATCCCGCCGACATCGATGCCTTCGGCGGACATCCTGCCGATCATCCAGTCGCCCAGGGTGTCGTTGCCGACGACTCCGATGGTCGCAACGCCCAGGCCTAGGCGCGCCATGTCGACGGCTGTTCCGGCAGCTGTGCCCGCCACCGTGATGCGAATCTCGTCAAGGAACGCGATCCCTTGGCCGGCGGGCACTGCGCTCACCGGCCTGCCCAGGATGTCCACGATATGAATGCCGATTACGACGACGTCGAGCTTGGTCATGCGAGCCCCCTTTGGCTTGGTCACATTCGGGTAACGACCGCGCAGTCGCTTGACACCCGTTGGTGTCTGTCTTACGGTCCTACTGCACACTTTAATCATAGAGTGCACAGAAGTTCACACCGATGTGAAACCGGAGGGTCTGAAGTGGGTATTCGTCCCCGCAGCCTGGTGGCCTTGGCGGCTGCCGCAATCCTGTCCCTGAGCGCTTGCTCATCCACTCCTGCAGCCTCGACGCCAGCGGCGGGCGGGGCAGGCACTGAATCCGCGTCGGCGGCACCGACCTTTGATGCCGCCAAGTACTCCCTGGCCGGCAAGACGATCGGCGTTGCAGTCGTCGGCACCCAGCACTTCTGGGACCGCGAGGCATTCCAGGGCGCAGTGGCCGAGATCGAACGTCTCGGAGGCAAGGCCCTGACAACCGACGGTGGTCGAGACAACACGGTCCATGCACAGAACCATGACGTCTTCCTCAGCAGCAAGGTCGATGCCGTCATCACCATCCTTGGTGACGCTTCCGTAGACCCCAAGCTCAAGGCGCTGAAGGATGCCGGGGTTCCGGTCTTCGGTGTTGACCACGCGTCTGACTACGCGGTCAACAACAGCCAGTCCGACAACGTCGCGGCGGGCACATACGCGGGAGAGATGACCGTCAAGGCGCTCGAGGGCAAGGGCAAGGTTGCCGTGTTCAACGCCTTCAGCGAGTCACTGTCGTTCTGCAACGACCGGTACCAGGCCTGGAAGAAGGTCGTCACGGCCTCCGGGATCGAGATCATTCAGCCCGAGCTGGCCGAAGAGTTCGCCAACGCTCCAGAGGACGCTCGTCAGCAGACCCTGACCCTGCTGCAGAAGAACCCGGTCGGCTCGATCAACGCCATTCACGTTGCCTGCTGGGATCAGCCCGCGATCGGCGTCGTGCAGGCCGTAGAGGACGCCAAGCGTTCTGACGTGATCGTCTCTGCCATCGATGCGGGTCCCGACACGCTGGAGATCATGATGGAGGAGAACAGCCCCTTCCAGATCAACGTCGCTCAGCAGCCTCGTCTGATTGCCACGAAGTCGGCGCAGAACGTTGCGCGGTACCTTCTTGGCGAGCAGGTGGAGAAGATCACGATGAGTGATGTCTATCCGGCCATGGGTCCTGTGGAGGCCGAGGAGGTCTACATGAAGCTGGGCTACGACACCAACAAGTAGTCCTTGCTGTCAGAGCTGATCTAGGAAGAGTGGTAAGGGATGACCGTGTCCGCGGCGCTCAGAATGTCCGGCATATCCAAGGCCTTCCCTGGAGTCCTAGCTCTGGACAATGCAAGTCTCACAGTTCTCCCCGGCGAGGTGCACGGCCTCGTCGGGGAGAACGGAGCCGGCAAGTCCACGATCATCAAGGTCCTGGCTGGCGTCTACCGCCGCGATGCCGGTGACATGGAAATCGGTGGCAAGGTCGTCCAGGACTCAAGTCCGAAGGCGATCCACGCCCACGGAGTCAGGTTCATCCACCAGGAACTGCATCTCGTGCCCCACTTCACGGTGGCCGAGTCCGTGTTCCTGGGCCAGGAGCGTTCTGGCGCGATGGGTCTTGACCGTAGGGCCATGAACAAGGCTGCCGAGAAGTTCCTCGCTGAGTCCCTTGGTGCCAGTCTCTCGGCTCGCACCCTCGTCAAGGACCTGAGCCCTGCCGAACGGAAACTCGTGCAGGTAACGCGGGCACTAATCGATGGCGACTCGAGCCTGGTGGTCTTCGATGAACCGACCGCACCCTTGGCCGCTGACGAGGTGAACCGCGTCTTCGGCGCGATCGAGGCGCTGAAGGCCAACGGAATCGCGATCCTGTACGTGTCTCACTACCTTGCCGAGATCGCCGCATTGTGTGACCGGGTAACGGTGTTCCGCAACGGGCGCAATGTCGGGACGATCGACGATCCCGCTCACAAGAAGGATGAGGAGATCATTCGGCTGATGATCGGGCGCAGCATCGATCAGATGTTCCCGACATCAGAACGCATCCCCGGACCGCCCCGCCTGACCGTCCGGGGCCTGACGGACGGCAAGCGTCTGGCGCCGACCGACCTGGACCTCAGAGCCGGAGAGATCGTCGGTTTGGCCGGCCTCCTCGGCTCAGGGCGAGAGGAACTGGTGGACCTGCTGTTCGGCCTCGACAAGAAACGGGCCGGGGAGACCAGCATCGACGGGTCTGAGGTGAGGATGACCTCACCACATCGTGCGCTCTCCCGCGGCATGGCCCTCGTGCCGCGCGACCGCCGCCATGACGGCCTGGTGCTGGACATGAGTGTTGCTGACAATGTCAACCTCGCGACTCTGGACAAGGTGGCCCGCTTCGGCCTCATCCGCCCCAAGGTATCGCTGGACGCCGCGAGTCGGATGATCCAGAAGATGGACATCAGACCCCCTGACCCGGCGAAGCGGGCTCGGCTGCTCAGCGGAGGCAACCAACAGAAGGTCGTCCTGGGTCGATGGCTGGCAGCGGACACAAATGTGTTCGTCCTGGACGAACCCACTGTTGGGGTCGACGTCGGGGCGAAGTCAGAGATCTATCGCCTGCTGAACAAGCTTGCAGATGACGGGGCGGCGGTCCTGGTCTCGTCGAATGACTCTGCCGAACTCCTCGGAGTGTGCGACCGCGTGATCGTGCTGGTGCGGGGGGAGATCGTCGCGAACCTCCCGACCAGCGAGATCAGCCTCGATGAGCTGATCGCAATCACGACCGGAACCAGACAGGCCGCCACAAGTCCTTCCGATCAGGATCCTGGAGACCTTTCATGAGTGCGATGCAACTGGCGGAGGCCCCTACCCTGTGGGCCGCCACTGCGCAGACCCTGAAGCGGAGCGCGCCATTGCTGATGTTCGCGGCGCTGCTGATCTTCCTGTCGGTTGAGGCTCCGGGGTTCCTGGCCCCGAACAACATCCTCGCCAGCCTGGTGCAAGCGGCCCCTATCGCGATCGTCTCCTTCGGGCTCGCAGCTGTGGTCATGGGTGGTGGTGACGATGCCGTGGCTGGGGGCATCGACCTATCCATTCCAGCATCCGCCGCTCTCGCAACGGCCATCATCAGCGACCAGCTCACCAATGCAAGGTCGGGGCTTCTGCCGGCCGTCACCCTCGCCATGCTGGCGGTGCTGGTCGTCGGCGTGGCAAACGCCGTCCTGGTAACGGTGGT
>JADLEH010000374.1 GCA_020846255.1 Propionibacteriaceae bacterium | reverse complement strand
GACGCCTCACTCGCCGTAGTGAAAGCGCGCGGCGAGCACCACGATCTGCTCGTCCTCCACGGCATAGACCAAGCGGTGCTCCTGGGAGATCCTCCGCGACCACACGTTGCCGAGCTGATACTTCAGCGGCTCAGGCTTGCCGGTGCCCTCGAACGGCGTCCGCAGAACCTCCTTCAACAGGGCGCGAACCTTCTTGTAGGTCGCCCGGTCCTTGTCGGCCCAGTAGTTCAGGTCCTCCCAGGCGGACGGGGTGAACGCGAGGTTCACGCGCCGTCTTCGTCGTCAGGCAGGGGCTCGGTAACGAGGTTGCCGTCGTGCCATTCCTGGATCGAGCCCAACAGCCGACGTGCGTTCGCCGGGGTTGAGAACAGGTGGCGCGTGGTCTGCCAGGCCTCGTAGTCGTCCTCGGAGATCAGGACAGCGTTGCCGGCCTTGGACGTGATCCGGACCACGTCGTGATCCTCGTTCACCTGGCCCAAGAGTGGGAACAGGTTCTTGCGCGCCTCACTTGCGCTCATCGTCGACATCTCGCACCTCCAACTTCCGGTACCGGATATCGTACCAGAGGCACCCAAGGCGTTCGCATACCCCTACCCCTCCCAGCCCTACCCCATGGGGGTATCTGGAGACCCAGGGATACTACTACCGGAATAGTTGCATGCAATAGCGTGCAATAGCGTCTTCGCTCGTGGTCAGGCGCATCGCTAGGGACGTTTCGGTGGAGGGCGGCAATTTCGGGGCCGTTTCCCTGGGTGACAGCCACCTCGGGTGCCTTGCGGCGTACGAGATACCCACCGCATCGTCCGGCGTCGAGCTCGTCGGCGGCAGTTACCGTCCTACCTTGTCAGATGCCACTTTCCGACCCGAGAGGTATGCTGGATCGGTCGTCGGCGATGGTCCCGATAGGGGTGGGGGTATAGCCAGAAATGGCCAGAAGTCGACCCTGAACGCGTCCTTGTTGCACACGGCGTGCAATAGCCGTGCAATATGTCCTAGTCAGCGACACATTCGGGTCACTCATAATCCCTGGGTCGTGGGTTCGAGCCCCACCCGCCCCACCAGCGATTCAACGTCAACAGTCCGAGGATGGTTGGTGACCACGGGGCGTGCTGGTGGGAGAGCGGAGCGGAGCCGGTGGGTGTTGGTTCTGTTCAGGCGGCTGGTGCGAGTGCGACCTAGAACCGTTCGCGGAAGCTGACCCGTCGCTCTGCGATCTCGGTACCCTCACTATCGCGTCAGTGCCATCGTGACGCTCCGGCGCAGCTGGCCGCACGGCGCAGAAGTACCGCTCACCACCGCCGCACACGTTGGCGGTGGTTGCGCATGTTGTCGCCGTCGATCGAGGCGCGCCTGGTGCCCCGCACCTCGTCGACCTTCTGGTCCGTGCCGGTGATCGGCTTCGACTCGATCAGCGTCTCTCGTTCGAACGAGTGGGACTTGTCCGTGTTGCGGTAGTACTGGAACAGCCCCCAGTAGACGGCGACCGCACCGGCGGGGCCGAGCAGCAGGATCCACGGGGTGTCGCCGCTCGACGCGAGGGGGATGAGCAGCCCGATCAGCAGCACCGTCATGACATCACCACCAGGAGCCACAGCGCGATGCCCTCCAGCACTGTGCCAACGGTCAGCGCCGCCAGGATCAGTCGTCCCTGGGAGACCGGGACGCTGCCCATGGTCTCGCCGGTTCTGCCGTTCACCGCGATGTAGTGCACCATCGCCCGGCCGTTCTCCTCGAAGTAGAAGGAGTAGAGCCACACCGGCAGGTACATCGAGACCCAGCGCGTGCCGTGGACGGAGAGGTGCTCGGCCTCCCAGCGCACGCCCCGGTTGTAGCTGGCCACCGACCCCTCGACCTGGGAGCGGGCGATGGACAGCAGCTGGTCCTCCAGAACGGGCTGCACCTGCGCCACGTCCTGGTCGCGGCGCTCGGAGGTGAAGCCGACGAGGTAGTTGGCATTCCACTGCACCGCGCTCTTGGTGTCGAACGGCAGGATCGTGTTGATCACGTTGTTCGTGTTGACGAAGGCGTTCATGTTCCCGCGCTCGGCCGAGGACTCGATGGTGAGGTCGTCGACGGTGAAGTCGACGTGCCGGCCCACCTGGTACACGTCAGCGTCGTAGTAGGTCTCGTCGTGGTCGCCGTTGCGCCGGGTGTAGCGCCTGGTCTCGACCTCTCCGAAGCCCTGCACGTCGGCGCTGGCGTTGCCGTCGACGACCATGTAGGGCAGGTAGACCCCGACCACCTTCTCCGGGGCGAAGTCGCTGCGGAACCTCCGGTGGGCGAAAAGCCTGCGGGCGCCGGCGAAGTCGCGGATGTGCTGCACGGCCTGGTCACGGGTGATGCCGAAGGGCAGGACGGCATCCGGCACCGCGCCGTTGGGCACCTGCTCGTTGATGGTGAGGACGTGCCGACACCAGTGGCAGCGCGACGACATCGCCGCAGCCGTGTTCACCACGACCTCGGAGCCGCAACCGGCGCACTTCAGGGTGATGACTCCGGAGACCTCCGGGGAGATGTCGGTGGCTCCGGAGGCGACGACCGTCTCGGTGAGGTCCTGCAGCGGTGCCTCACCGGACACCTTCGGCTCGATCATCGCCTCGGACCACTCGTAGCGGCAGAACAGGCAGACCAGCATGCCGGCCGAGACCCGCAGCTGGATGTCGGTCGAGCCGCACTTCGGGCACCGGTTGACGCCGTCGCGCAGGGCCTCGTTCGAGGTGTCGACGGTCTGCGGCCGGGGCGGATCTGCCGGGGGCTGGGCGGCGGCCGCCACCTCCGCGGGTGTCGCCTCGGAGTCGCTCATTCCCGCGTCCCTAGAGCCCCAGCGCCTTCGCCTTCGCGGCGTCGTAGTCGGCCTGGGTGATCAGCCCGGCGTCGAGCATCTCCTTGAACTTCGCCAGCTTCGCCACCGGATCCTCCGCCGGAGCCTGCGGGACGGCCTGCGGGGCGGGCGCCGGCGCCTGCGGGGCGGGCTGCACCGGCTGCTGCAAGGCCCCGATACCGGTCGTGCCGGCCGCCATGCCCATGCCCACCAACCCGCCGGGTCCCTGGTTCTCGCCGGCGGCCTCGAAGCCGGCCGCCACCGAGGCCTGAAGGTTGGAGTTGCCGCGTCCGCCGGAGAGAGCGTCGGCGCGCTGCACGTTGCGAAGCAGCTCGCGGGTCATCTCGTCGTACTCGATCGAGATGATCGCCGTCGCCACGATCGTGAGGCCGCGCTCGGCGCGCCACTGGTAGTTCTCCTCGACCGCCGCGGAGAGGCTCCTCGCGAAGCCGTCGGAGTCCTGCTGGATCTTGGTGATCCGGCCCTTCGCGGGATCGTTGGTGTACATCGAGAAGGCGGGCGCGAGTGAGCCGACGACCTCGTTGAACAGTTGGGCCGCCGCGTCGTTCTCGATGTCGGTGAAGTCGAAGACACGTCCAGGTTCGAGGTAGG
>JADLEH010000373.1 GCA_020846255.1 Propionibacteriaceae bacterium | reverse complement strand
GTACCACTGGTAGCTGAGCGAGACCGGGTCGGGCCCCCAGGTGCCGATGGTGCCGGTGACGGCCTGGTCGACGGTCGGGGTGGTGTCGTCGAGGAACGGCACCGGAGCCGGCGTGATCGTGGCCTTGACCACAGTGGCTGTGGTCCTCGAGTACTTCGATGCGTCCAGGTACCCCTTGGCGTTGGCGAACGAGACCTTCGCCTTGATGGTCCTGCCCACGTCACCGGCGGCCACCTGGTAGGTGGCGTCGACAGCCCCGGCGATCGGCGTGGTGTCGCGGTACCACTGGATCTTGACCTCTGCGTCGCTCGGGAGCGCCCCCGGATCGACGGTCAGGACGGAATCCGTGGCCGGCTTGAGGTTGTTGAGCAGCGGAGTCGCCTGCGGGTAGGCGACCTTGGCGTTGGTGACGTTCACGCGTCCGTTGACGGTCGCGACCCCGTTGATGTCCAACAGGTCGTCGAACCCAAGGAGTTCCCACTCGTAGGTACCCGCTGGTGCCGGGGCGCCGGCAATCTTCCCGTCCCAGGCGATCCGTAGTGAGCCGTCCGCGGAGGCTTCGACAGGCACCTTCACCGAGACACCGCTGATCGCGTCCACGCCCCGGAGCTCGAGCTCACCGCCACCGATCGCCTTGGTGGCGTCCACCGAGACCTGCCAGGGTGCCGTCTCGCCGGCGAAGGAGTTGAAGCTCGACGCGGCCGAGGCCCACAACGCTCGAGGCTGCGACATGCCGGCGAACGGGATCTGGTGGACCACAAGCTCGCTGTCAGTCGCGTACAGGATGCGTCCAGCTCCGTCGAGGGCCGGGAGCGGCCACTCGACCGAATCACCGAGATCCTGCGACTCCATGGTCGCCGGGTTCAGCAGTTCGAACTTCTGGTTGTCACGGATGATCAGCGCGACGTTGTCCGACAGACCGACCGCCTGGGCGCCGGCGGACCCGGGCCACGGCAACCACGTCTCGTCCAGCCAGTCCCGGATCTTGACCTCGGTGCTGTAGTCGCTGAAGTAGCCGGTGATGGCGAGGTGATCACCCCACATCGCCAGGTCGGCGGACTCGTAGTCCTGGTTGAGCTCGACTGAGCGGAGAAGCTCGGGCTTGCCGGAGGCCACGTCGTAGATCCGTACCTCCCAGACGCGGACGTCGATCGCTGCGACGTGGCTGCCGAAGATCGCCAGCGGGTAGTCGTCAGCGGCGAAGGCGACGGGCTTCGTTCCGGCCAGGACAGTCATCTTGGTCGCCTTCGGCGCCGAGCCGAGGAGGTAGGGCCCGCTGAGTTGCCACAGGTACCTGAGGGCGCTGAGCTTCGCCACCTGCTTGCCCTGGTCGGTGAGCACCAGGCCGGTAGTGCTGTTCACGGCCGTCCGCCCGGCAGACACGAACGCGTCGAGACCAGTGCTGGAAAGGACTTTCTCGGTGCCCGGAGCTGCGAGGTCGCGCAGCCAGGCGGTCCCGGTGCCACGGGCGTCGACTCCCGCCATCCTGGTGGCTGAGAGGGACAGTTGGTCGGGCTGCACAGCGACGGTCGGCCATTCGGCGAACCGGGTGAGCGCACCGTTCGCCTGCACCTTGGCGAGGTAGCCGGCCTGGTCGGTCGCCGTGTACTTGGTGTAGGCGATCACCAGCGGTCGGTCGAGGTCGTTCACGAGCGTGGGCAGCTTGACCCGAGTAACCGATCCCGAAGCCTTCAGCGCAATCACCTTCGGCGTTGCCGTCGTCCAGTCGGCGATGAAGCCGCCGACGAACACGTCGTCGCCGTACCAGAGGTTGAACCCGGCCCAGGACGGGCCTGCCACCAGGGTCCCGTCACCGAAGGCGGTCCGGGAGTCACCGGTCTTCAAGGTGAGGCATGAGGGCGTCGACCAGGCTTGAGCACTTTCGAGCGAACGCTGGCAGAGTCGGAGGTTCGTGCTCGTGGCGAGTACGTAGTACACGTGCTGGCCGGCGATCGTCGCAGCGACCAGTCCCGGCAACGGCTCCGAGGCGTAGCCGGCATCGCCGCCGGTGAGCGAGACCACATCCAGGTATCCGGTACCGGCCCTGCTGGTGAGGGAGCGGCTCACGGCGACGCCACGGCTGCCGGCGCCCACCAGAAGCCCCAACCGGTTCGGGCTCCGGGCAGGGATCGTCAGGTTGACGGCGCTGGTGGGATCGCCCACTGCCGCAGCCGCGAACTGGGTCGGTTCCTCCTCCTCGGAGCCGTCGGTGCCGTAGGCCACGTAGTCCTCGCCGACGGCTTCGAGACGGTAAGTGGGAAAGGTCACCTTGCTGGTGATGGACTTGGTGGCCAGGTCGTAGGTGTAGAGGTTCGTGTGTGTGGAGTCCGCCGGTGCCTGGTAGAAGAGCGTGCCGTTGGCGGTTCTCTCGATGTTCCTCAGGTTCTCGGACGCCTCGTCCCAGCTGGCACCACGATCGGTGGACACCGTGACCACGTCGGTTTCGTCGTAGGACTCGAAATTCACCAGGGAGTCACCCGTGGCCGCAATCAGGTACGGCGCCACTGGCATCCCCGGCAAGCTCGCCACCAGGTCGTCGACCGGGGCGGCCTCGCTGGGTGGTGTGGAGAGTCCTGTGAAGATCACCGCCAACCCGAGCGCAGCAGCAATCCGGCGGGTCGGCTTGGACCTCATCAACACTCTCCTTGGGGGGTCCGAAGGGTACTCGCCGACGGACAAACTCCTGGGAATCTAGCAGCGGAACGATTCGCCGGGAGGTGAATACGAAGAAGCCGCTCAACCTCGTACAACCCGACCCCGGTTGCCGGCGAAAGAGCTCCCCGGGGCGGCCCCGGCCCAGCTCCGGGCCGGAACAAATCCGGCATCCGCATAGCCGTCCTGCACCAATTCCCGCAGGAGCGCTGCGATGGCGGGACAGGGCGGCTGACACCGCCCGGGAGCTGCTAGCGTCGGAGGCGACTCGCACCAGCATCGAACTCATTGAGGAGCCATCGTGAGCCAGACCCCCGTCAAGGTAGCTGTCACCGGCGCTGCCGGCCAGATCTGCTACAGCCTGCTGTTCCGC
>JADLEH010000372.1 GCA_020846255.1 Propionibacteriaceae bacterium | reverse complement strand
GTACCACTGGTAGCTGAGCGAGACCGGGTCGGGCCCCCAGGTGCCGATGGTGCCGGTGACGGCCTGGTCGACGGTCGGGGTGGTGTCGTCGAGGAACGGCACCGGAGCCGGCGTGATCGTGGCCTTGGCAACCTTGGCCGTCACCGCCGACGACTTGGACGCGGAGGCGTAACCGCGGCAGTACGTGTCGGTTCCCGGGCAGCTGCCGGTGACAGTCACCTTGAGGGTGTGGCCGGCGTCCGCCGGGGTCACCAGGTAGGTGGCGGCAGTTGCGTCCTTGATCACGGTGGTGTCGCGGTACCACTTGTAGGAGAACAGCGGGTTGGTCGGCTTCCAGGTGCCCGGCAGCGCCGTGAGGGTCTGGTCGACCGTCGGCGTGGTGTCCGAGAGCTTGGGCGTCGCGGGCGTCACGGTGCCCAGGTTCGCGGCCTTCACGGTCACGACGCCGGCCGCCGGGGAGGTGCCGTCGACCGCGACCAGAGCCTTGGCCGCGTCATCACGGTCCGTGGTCTTCAAGGTCCAGTTGTAGGCGCCATCGGGAACCCACTCACCCGCTGTGTTCTTGCCGTTCCAGACGATCCCACGCATCGAGCCATCGTTCGTGGCCGGCACGTCGAGCACGCGATCGACCACCAGTTCAGCGCCGCTGCCGTGACTGATCTCCAGGGTTCCGGCAGCCAGTGCCTTGGTGGCGTCGAACTCCGGAGCCCAGGCGCCTGCATTGGGGTTGAAGGTAGAGGCCGCCACTGCACCGAGGAGGCGCGGAGCCGACTCGCCCATTCCGTCCACGGTGGTCACCACCAGCCCTTCGGGATCGGCGAACGCGAGGCGGTTCCCGTCATCGACAGTCGGCGTACTGACCTCCTCGCCGCCGAGCGGGGTGCGCTCGTCGGTAACGAAGTTCCACAGGACGTACCCCTCGCTGCTGTCGTTCTCGACGACAGCAACGCCGTCGCCCATCGCGACGAGCCAGCCGCCGGTGTAGACGCGTTCCTGGAACGCGCCACGCTTGTTGGAGACGTAGATGTTGGTGGACTCGTCGACCTGATCCATCTCGATCGCGACGAAGTCGCCCCACATCTTCGTGTAGCGGTACTTCCAGGTTCCCGGCAACGTCGAGAAGTCGGCGAAGGACTCATTGGAGCTGCTCGCCAGGTCGCGGAAGAACGGCTTCCCGTCAGCACCACGGCCGACATAGGTGCTGCCGAAGATGGCCTGCGGGCTGGTCGCAGCGACTGCTCCAGTGCGGGTCCGCAGGGTGTTGGCGCTACCGGTTTGAGTGAGGGCATAGGGGCCGCTCACGTCAATCAGTCTGGATACCGCAGTCGTCGTCGACTTCAGCGCCGCCTGGTCATAGAACGACAGGCCGCTGCGGCTGTTGAGCACCATGCGCCCGGCGGAAACCTTCACCTCGGAGGCGCGGCCGGGCAGCAGGGACTCGCCGCCGATGGAGCTGGTGATCGAGCGGACCCACCCCGGGTCGCGGCGGTCCACACCGGCCAGCTTGTCGGCACTGAGGTCGAGTTCGTAGGGCCGAACCGGGATGGTCAGGTCGTCGAACAGCTTCGGAGCGGAGCCGCCCGCGAGCACCTGATGAATGCCGCCGACCGTACCGTTCTGCACCCGGACCAGCGGCCGGCTCGGGTTCCCCATGCCTTCGAAGATCGCGTAGGAGCCGGGGTAGGTGACCTTCTTCAGCGTGTTGGCTTCCCAGATGTACTCAACGCCATTCAGTTCCAGAGTCATTGCCGAGCCCGAGCGCTCGGCCCACACCGAGTGCTTCGAACTCGAAAGGGTGGCGACCTTGCTGCACGCCTCTGCGCCACCTGCCAACGGCTTGGTGCAGAGCGAGACCGTGGTCGAGACCTTCTTCACCCACTCAACCTTGTCGCCGTTGATACCGGCATAGGCCACGTATCCGTTCACCCGGAACGGGTCGACCCCCTGGGTGCCGTTCAACGGCATCACATTGATGTCGGTGGCGATCTGGTTGTTGTTGAGAATGAAGTTGGTGAGATGGACCGCTGTTCCGGGATAGATGTAGACGAAGTCCTCGTAGTCGTCGAAATCCGCCGGCGGCGAACTCAGGTAAGCCTCGTCGAGGTCCACCGGTGCGCCTCCCGCCAAGGGAAGTGCCACGAATGGGTGCCCATTCACGCGGTCCCAACCGACGGCGGTCTGTGAGTTGGCAGCCCACAGTTGATAGCCGGACACCGTGTACTCGGTCTTCTGGTTGCTCGCCAGGTCGAGTACAGCTACAGCGCTGTTGCCGTCGGCGAAGGTCGCCTTGCCGTCGCTCACCGAGTCGAGGTAGAACTCATCCTCGGAGTACCCCAGCGCAGACGGTTGCCAGGTCTTGCCGTTGTCCGTGGTCAGCCGGTAGTTGTAGCCGGCGTCGACAAGGATGCTCTCTCCCCACGCGGCCACGACGTCGGTCCAGACGGGCGCCTCACCGAAGGGCGCCCGCAGTTCCGGGACAGCCATTGCGGGCGCGGCACCGGTGAATGCGGAGATGATCACCGCCAGCCCGAGCGCAGCAGCAATCCGGCGGGTCGGCTTGGACCTCATCACACACTCCTTGGGGGGCTCGTCGGGGGGACGAGCCTGTGGACAAACTGGTCGGAATCTAGCAGCGGGGAGATTCCCCGGCAGGCGAATCCGGCAACCCAGTTCAACCCCGTACACCTGAGGGCCGCCCTACCATTCAGGGGTGACTCAGCGGCGGGCGGACCGGCTGGCAGCCGGCGCCATTTGGCTGTTGATCCTGGGCCTCTCCGTGGCCGTGTCCCCGACTCCCACCGACCCTTTCGCACCGCTCCGGCTCGCCTGCCTCGGGATGGGTATCGCCGCCGGGCTGCTCGCAGCTCCACACGGTCGGCTGCCGGGCCTCACCGGCTGGACACTGGTGATCGCTGCGACCGTGTTCGCCATCGCCGCCCTGGCCGGCACCACCGGGTTCCTGTCCGTGATGGGTCGCTACCCTCGCTACGAGGGGCTGCCGATGATGGCGGCTTACGGTTCAGCTCTACTGGTGGGCGCGAGGCTGTTGGCGACCGGGGCATCCAGGAATCGGCGTACAGCGCTCAAGGCGCTGTCCGCAGGCTGTCTTGCGAATGCGGCAACGGCAGCGGTGCAGGCGATGACAGCAACCGACACCCGGGTGGTCGGGCTGTTGGGCAACGCAACCCTGCTCGGCACCTTCTGCCTGATCGGGCTGTGCGTTCTGGGCTGGCAACTGGCAGAGCGATTCGAGCTTCTGCTGCTCGCAGGGACGGTCGCCGCCGGGCTCGGGCTCGTGCTCTCCGCGTCAAGAGGCGCCCTTCTGGGGGCCGGCGTGGCCGCCGCAGCTGCCCTGCTGGTTCGCCTGTTCAGTAACCGCAGGCCCGCCTGGTGGTGGTTTCCCGTCGCCGGTGGGACGGTGGCGCTGGTCGCTGTGGTGCTGCCCGGCCCCGCTGCCCGCCTGGCCGGAACCACGCCGTTCGCCGAGGCCACCGTCGGCGGCCGGCTCCTCCTCTGGCAGGAGTCCTGGCAGCTGTTCGGCAGCGCGCCCTGGCTAGGCGCCGGACCCGGGCGGTTCGTTGACAGCATCGGCGCCTTCCACAGCCAGGCGTGGGCGGCGCAGGTCGGCCCGTACGCCCCACCCGACAGCCCGCACAACCTCGGTCTCCAGGTTCTCGTTTCCACCGGGGTGCTCGGGCTGATCGCCGTGCTCGCCATTGCCGGGAGCATCGGCTGGCAGTTCTGGCTTCGTCGGCCCTGGGATGGCTGGCAGGCCGGGACCCTGCTGGCCGCGGTGGCGGTTACGACCAGTTACCTGACCTCCTTCTCAGACCCCGTGACGCTCGCCGTTCTGCTTCTGCTGGTGGGCGGCGCCATCGCCGGTCCCGCCGGCCAGAGGTCGCGCCCAGGCCGGGTGGGTCTGATCGCTGCAGCGGCAGTGGCGCTGGGCCTCGGGGTCTATCTCGGCGGCAGCGCGCTGGTCACCGAAGCTCGCTACTCGGCTGCGCTCACCGTCCGGCCGGACGCCACCGCAGCGCTGCTGGAAGTCCCGCGGGCGCGGCCGTGGGACGCGGACCTGGCCCGGAGAGTCGGCTACACAGCCGCCCGGTTGGCCGAACAGGGCAACGCAGACCCGGCGCAGTTCCTGGTCCCGCTGTCGGCGACCTGCGCCAGCCTGCCCGGATCGGTTGAGTGCCTGCAGGCCTTCGCCGATCTCCAGGACCTCTCGGGCCAGCACGCCGAGGCCCTGGCCACCCTGCAGCTCGCTCTCGCTGCCGAGCCCACCAACGTTGACACGGTGCTGCGTCAGGGCATCGCCAATGCAGAACTCCGGCACTACGAACAGGCCGAGGAGCGCTTCAGGTACGCCGCGACCCTGCGTCCCACCGCCGCCGAACCGTGGGACGACCTTGCCGAGCTGTTCAGCAGAACCAACCGGGCCGACGAGGCGGCGCAGGCCCGCGCCCGAGCGGAAGAAATCCGCCGACGCTAGACGTGTCCTGCACCAATTCCCGTAGGAGCGCTGCGATGGCTGGAAAGGGCGGCTGACAACGCCCGGTAGCTGCTAGCGTCGGAGGCGACTCGCACCAGCATCGAACTCATTGAGGAGCCATCGTGAGCCAGACCCCCGTCAAGGTAGCTGTCACCGGCGCTGCCGGCCAGATCTGCTACAGCCTGCTGTTCCGC
>JADLEH010000371.1 GCA_020846255.1 Propionibacteriaceae bacterium | reverse complement strand
CACGTTTCGGGAGCAAGCGCGGGGAGGGAGGACGGGGAGGGAGGCCGGGGAGGGAGCGGGGGTCGGGTCGGGGTGGTGGGGCGCGGGGAGGGGCGCGGTGGGTGCGCCAGGGCTCTCGGTTACATCCGTTCGGGGGCCTCGATGCCCAGCAGGTCAAGGCCGGTGGCCAGCACCTTGCGGGTGGCGGCGCACAGCGCCAGCCGGGAGCTGCGGACCTCGCCATCGCTCTTCAGCACCGGGCACTGCTCGTAGAACGAACTGAGCGCGCCGGCCAGCTCGTAGAGGTAGCCGCACAAGCGGTGTGGCTGCAGGGTCTCCCCCGTGGCCGTCACGACCTCCCCGAACCGGCTGAGCAGCAACGCGACCTGCTGTTCGGCGGGCTCGCCGAGCACCGTCACCCCTTCGAACCCGAATCCCTCGGCCTCCGCCTTGCGGAGGATCTGGTTCACCCGGGCGTGCGCGTACTGCAGGTAGGGCCCGGTGTCGCCGGTGGTCGCGACCATCCGCTCGGCATCGAAGGTGTAGTCCTTCTGCAGACCGCTGGACAGGTCGGCGTACTTGATCGCCGCCAGCGCGATCGCCGGGGCTGCCTCGGCCTCGGCTGCGTCCAGCAGGCTGTTCAGGGTGACCGCCGTGCCCTCCCGGGTGGAGAACTTCTTCCCGTCGGCTCCGAGCACCTGCCCGAATCCGACATGCTCGGCCGCGACCGTGTCCGGCAGGTACCCGGCCAGCCTGGCCACGGCGAAGACCTGCTCGAAATGGAACGTCTGGGGTGCGCCCACGACGTAGATCAGCCGGTCGGCGTGCAGCTTGCCCACCCGGTGCCGGACGGCGGCCAGGTCGGTGCAGGTGTAGCCGAAGCCGCCGGCGGCGTTGCGGATGATCGCCGGGGAGTTGAAGCCGTCGACGAAGACCACCAGCGCGCCGTCGTCGACGACGGCGATGCCCCGGTCCTCGAGGTCTGCCGCCACCACGGCCAGGTCGTCGTTGTAGATCGACTCCCCGGCGAGGTCGGCATCACTGAGCACGACGTTCATCCGCCGGTAGGTGGCGTTGAAGCCGGCGAGCGATACCTCGATCAGCTGCCGCCAGATCCGCCGGGTCTCGGCGTCCCCGCCCTGCAGCAGGACGACCCGCTCCCTGGCCCGGTCGGCGAACTCCTCCGATTCCTTGAGGTGCGTGTTGGCGCGCTGGTAGAGGGCTTCGGCGCCGGCGAGGTCGAGGGCGCCGAGGTCGGTGCCCTCCTCGAGGATCTGCTCGACGAGCATGCCGAACTGGCGGCCCCAGTCGCCGATGTGGTTCTGCGGGATGACGGTGTGACCCTGCGCCCGCAGCACCCGGGTGAAGCAGTCCCCGATGATCGTCGAGCGGAGGTGGCCGACGTGCATCTGCTTCGCGACGTTGGGCGAGGAGTAGTCGATCACTACCGTGCGGGGGTGTTCGGCCGCGCCGATGCCCGAGTTCGGCTCCGTGAGGACCTGGGTGGCCACCCTGGCCAGCACCTCGGTGCGGATCCGCAGGTTGATGAAGCCGGGGCCGGCGATCTCAAGCGGTTCGCACAGCTCGGCCAGGTCGATCTGCTCGACCAGCCGGGCAGCCACCTCACGCGGCGGGCGGCCCTCGGCGTTGGCCAGCCGGAGCGCAACGTTGGTCTGGTAGTGGCCGAACTGCGGACGGGTCGCCGGACGCAGCTCCGGGTCGATTCCGGCAACGGCCTGGACGCGTTCACTGAGCAGGGACGGCAGGGACAGCATGGCCGTTATCTTCCCACGACTGGGCCGCCCACCCGCCCGGCCACGAGCTAGCGGGCAGAAGCGCGGGCGGGGCGGTGGCTGACCAGGTCGTAGACGAGCTTGAGGTTGGCGGCCAGTTCCCGGCGGCTGCCGTGGGCCCAGGTGCGCGGGCTCGACCGGGCGGTCTCGTCCCCGACCCCCCACGCTTCGATGCCCAGCGCCCGGCAGATGCCGAGGGCCCTTGGCAGGTGGTAGCGCTGGCTGACGACGACGAGTCGCCTGACCCCGAACACGTCCCGGGCCCGCAGGCAGGAGTCGTAGGTGTCCAGGCCGGCCGGGTCCACCAGCAACGCCGCCGCCGGCACACCCTGCCCGAGCAGGTAGTCCCGCATCCCGCCGGTCTCGTCGTAGAACCGCGAGCGGCCGTCCCCGGAGACCAGGAGCCGGTCCACCAGGCCGCGCCGGTACAGCTGGACGGCCAGGTCGAGCCTGGCCTGGAGGAATTTCGACGGCACCCCGTCGGCGTAGACCTCGGCCCCGAGGACCAGGCCCACCGGCGTCCGCGGCAGCTCGTCCATCGCGACGATCCGGTCCCGGGTCGCGAGCCGGATCCCGAGCCCGAGGGCTGCCACGCCGGCCAGCCCGAGCGCTGCCAGCGCCGCTGCCCGCGCTGCTACTGCTCCCAGTGACATGCGGCCAGCGTAGGTGCCGGCTACACCAGGAACTTGCGGGCCTCCTCGATGAAGCGGTCGGCCACCTTGTCGGTCGGGGTGTCGCTCAGGTAGTAGCTGCGCAGGGAACGGCGCGCCTCGGCCTTGGAGTCGGGGCCGAGCATGTCGTCGAGCACGGCCTCGATCCCGACGGCCTCGCCGTCGACCACGTCGAAGACGTAGGCGGCCTCGGCCAGCGGGAACTCGGCGAGGAAGGCCTCGCCGTGTGCGGAGACGGCACCCATGGCGAAGGGCTTGTCCGAGATCAGGAAGTCCGACACCACGCTGGAGACGTCGGAGATCATCGCGTCGCAGGCGTTGAAGCAGTCGACCACCGACATCTCGGTCTCTGCTGTTGGGCCGAACAGGTGGGCGCGCCCGGTGGCCCTCGCGTCGGTGGTGAGCAGGTCGATGATCTCCAGGCACGCCTCTGCGTTCCCCTTGTGCCGGCCGGAGTACGGGTGCGGCCGGAAGACCACGGTGCAGCCGCGGGCCAGCAATGCCTCGACGACGCGCCTGCCCGCAGACAGTGAGCTGTAGTTGGAGTCCTCGTAGAAACCCGACCAGGTCGGGCTGTAGAGCACCGTCGGGGTGGTGACGGTGCCGATCGGGGCGGCGGCCATGTGCACCGACTCGAGTTGGGGACGGCTCACGATCACGAACTGGTCGGCGCGGGTCAGCACGCCGTGCTTTGCGAACCGGTCGATCGCCGCCTGCCCGGCCACGAAGTTCTTGTCGTACTGCCGGAAGGTCGGGCTGACGCTTGCGATCTTGTCGCTGTCCCCGTGGTTCAACTGAATATGCGTGAGGTGTGGAAAGCGGATCATGTGTGAATTGCGCACGGCGGTATTTGCATAGAAGACGACCTTGAGGGAAGGGCAGACGATCGGGTCCAGGTCCTCGAGGCCGACCCGCAGGATGATCGGGGCATCGGTGAGTTTGGCGACATCGTAGAAGTTCGCCTTGGTGCGAACCAGGACGAAGTAGGGCACCCCTAGCCGGTCGAGGTAGGGCAGCCACATGGAGGCCTGGTAGGCGGTGCCGGCCGGGGCCTGCCAGTGGAAGGCGAAGACCGGCTTCAGCTTGCCGAGGATCCGGGGCAGGTTGGCCTCGAGCCGGTTCCGCCCGTGCAGGTAGCGCACCGCCTGGAAGCCGATCACACCGGCGAACCCGAAGCCGAGGACGGAGGCGACGGTTGCCGGCAGGACGGTGACGCCGAAGATGGCCGCGCTCACCAGCAGCAGCACGCCAGTGGTGCTCGCTGCGTAGAGCCAGTTCGCGATGGCTACCGACGGCAGCGGCACGTCCCAACCCGGGATGTTGGCCACCTGTGGGGCCGCGGACCTAACCGCCGACCGGGAAGCCTGCTCGCCGAGCACCAGCAGGCAGAGCAGGGTGGCCGTCAGCAGGCCTTCGGCCGGCCCGGCCGGCCCGAACTCGATGGCGAGCGCGCCCAGCACCACCAGGATCCGGGCAAGGGTGGCTGTGCCCATCAGCAGCGTGCTCTGGGAAGGGTCCCGCCGGCTGGCGATGGCTGCGTTCACCGGGGTGGCGACGATCAGCACCAGCGAAGCTGCCAGCAGGGGGCGGGTGACCGGCGACTGTGGCGCGGCGACGGCGCTGATCACCGCAATCACAGCCAGCAGATCACAAGCGATCGAAAATCCGCCAATCGCCCTCCAGATGAAACGAATAGAGGAAATGGCGGACTTGAGGAGTGGCGGCATAAAGGTCTCTCTGGGGCAGGGCCTAATCCTGTTCGGACCAAGCATACGGCCGGCGAGAGCGATCCGGCTGGCGCTGACGGTCCACACCTCGCCGTCGCCGGCGCGCGCTGCCGCCGCCCAAACGCTCCCAGCCGCGACTGTGCGGACCCCTCAGGATTGCTGTGTACCGGGTGTGCGCCGGGGCGGGGACCGGTCGGCAGCGAGTCGTCGCGATAGGCTGTCGGAGCCGACGAAAGGGAAATTGATGGCTGAACAGCGCCGGACGATCGGGGTAATCCTTGCTGGTGGTACCGGCTCCCGGGTAGGGCTGTCGATTCCGAAGCAGTTGCTGAAGATCGCCGGCAAGCCGGTGCTCGAGCACACCGTCGGCATCTTCGACGAGGCGACGGCGATCGACGAGATCCTGATCCTGATGCATCCCGACCACCTCGCTGCCGCCGACCAGATCGCAGCGCGGTACCCCAAGGTCAGCCGGGTGGTCCCGGGTGGCAACACCCGCAACGAGTCGACCAAGGCGGCGCTGCAGGCGCTGGCCGAGACCGCCGACCCCGACGACCGGGTCCTCTTCCACGATGCTGTGCGGCCGCTGATGGAGATGCGGATCCTGAACGACCTGGTCGCAGCGCTGGACGAGCACGACGCCGTCGACGTCGCCATCCGGTCGGCCGACACGATCATCGAGGTGGACGAGGCCAACGTGATCGTCGACATTCCCGACCGCAACCGGCTGCGCCGCGGCCAGACCCCGCAGGCGTTCCGGCTCAGCACGATCCAGGAGGCCTACCGGCTGGCCTGGCTGGACCCGGATTTCGTGGCCACCGACGACTGCTCGGTGGTGTTGAAGTACCTTCCCGAGGTGCCGATCGCCGTGGTCAACGGCTCGGAGCAGAACATGAAGATCACCGAGCCGATCGACGTGTTCATCGCGGACAAGCTGTTCCAGATCGGCTCGACCGTCGCCCCGCCGGCAGCCAGCATCGAGGAGTACAGCGAGAAGCTGGCCGGCAAGGTGATGGTGGTCCTCGGCGGCAGCTACGGGATCGGCGGCGACATCGTCGACCTGGCGAGGGGCTTCGGCGCGGAGGTCCGCTCGTTCAGCCGCTCGCAGACACAGACCGACGTCGCAGAGGCCGGCGACATCGAGAAGGCGCTCGCCGACACCCACGCCGAGCTCGGTCGCATCGACTACGTCGTCCTGACCGCCGGGATCCTGAACCGCGGCCGGCTCGCCGACGTGCCGATGGACGAGATCCTCGAAGGCATCAGGGTGAACTACTTCGCCCCGGTGATCACCGCCAGGCTGGCCCAGAAGTACCTGAAGGAGACCCAGGGGCACCTGGTCTATTTCACCTCCAGCTCCTACACCAGGGGCCGCGCCGACTACTCGGTGTACTCCTCGACCAAGGCAGCGGTGGTGAACCTGGCCCAGGCTCTGGCCGACGAGTGGTCGGTGGACGGGATCAAGGTGAACACGATCAACCCCGAGCGTGCCGGCACCCCGATGCGGACCAAGGCCTTCGGCAAGGAACCTGAGGGTTCGCTGCTCTCCTCCCGGGCCGTGGCCCTGACCACCATCGACGTGATGCTCTCGACCCTTACCGGCCACGTGATCGACGTGCGCCGGGAGGAGCCGGGTCACATCGGGCTGTCCCGCTCCGAGCTCGAGGCCAGCCGGATCGCACAGGCCCTGGCCGAGGTCGGAACCGAGCCGGAAGAGGACTGACCACCCGGTAGTCGCAGGCGAACGCGGCACCGGCGCCGGGCGCTGCCCCAGCGCGAGGCGTCCGGTTCGACCAGCGACCCCGGCTCGGTGGCAAGGCTGCGGATGTATAGTCAGGCAAAGCCGTATGTCATCGTCTGGGGGGTTCTTGTGTCTCGAGTTGCCAAGGCAGTGGGAGTACTCACACTCGCACTGACCCTCTCCCTCCCGGTCGCAGCAACCCAGGCCGCCCCGCTGCCGGCGGAGTCGACCACCATCAAGGCCACCGCCGACCTGCAGCCAGTTGAGGCGTCAGTCAAGGGGGCAGTGACCCCGGTCAAGCCCGATGTCGCCTACACCACCGACCAGGGCGGGCGGGTCGAGGTCTACACCTCCGCCGGCGACAGCGACGGGTCACTCGACTGGCGCTCGGTGAATGCGTTCGCCTACCTGATCAACGGCGTCCCGAAGGGCAAGCACCTCTACGCCACTGTCTTCAACTCGCTCTACGACTACGGCAAGGCCAAGGAGCTCGCGAACGGCGATTTCCAGCTCGTCGATTCCGCCGGCCAACCGATGGCGCTCGAGAACACCTTCCGGCCTTCGACCGCCTTTCTGAACCAGATCAACCAGTACGCCAACAAGGCCGAAGCCCAGCAGTACGTTCACGTGCTCGGCGCGAAACGCTCCATGACGGAGGCTTACAACGCCCCCAGCACCCTGGCGCGGCTCCTGCACAAGACGGGTGGCGCGGGGGTCATGAAGTATTGCAGTGCGACTTCCACGGGGGCCTGCCTGAAGACCTCTGACGACGACGCCCTCATGCACTCCAAGTACGCCCTGTTCGAGGCGACGAAGGACTCCGAAGGAGTCCTGCGGGATAACGTCATCTGGGTCACTTCAGCCAACCTCAACGGCTCCAGCGGCGGCCGGAAGTCCAACACCAGCATTGCCATCTACGAGGATGCGGCCGGCTACCAGCAGCTCCGCGACATCGTCTGGAAGGCCAGCCACGACGAGGAGAAGCTCACCACTGCCTACCAGGCGATCATGAACACGGGGATTGTCGGCACCAACAGCGATTTCAGCTTCTTCCCCTCGCCGCGGACGGCGGACGCCGAAGCTGCTTCGCTTGACGCGGCCGCCAAGGTGTCCGGAAAGAGTGACTGCAAGGCTTACCTTTCACACTCGTTGTTCAACAACAAGCGGGTCGCGCTGCTCAACCACCTGAAGCGGCTGCAGGATCAGAGTTGCAACGTCAAGATCATCCTGGGCGAGAACGCGATCTCCGACGTGGTGGACGCCTATTTCGGGATGAGCACCGATGCCCGCGAGATAATTAGTCGGGTGGAGTTCGGCAATGTCCACGACAAGGCCATAACTGTCAGCTACAAGGTCGGCGGTACCACCCACGGCGTCACTTGGGGCGGCTCGGCAAACGCCAACGGCACAAGCCTCACCCATGACGAGCTTGCTTTCCGGGCCTCGGACATAACCGTCACCAAGGCCGTCGAGCAGCAGCTGGAACGGATGTACCAGTTGGCCCGCGGCGGCAAGGCAACCGAGCCCGTCACCGGGCTCACCATTGATCCGGCGGCCGTGACGATGGACATCGGCATCACAAGGACCCTGAAGCCGCGGATCACCCCGACGAGCGCTAGCGTCAAGACGGTGACTTGGGAGTCGAGCAACAACAGCGTGGCAACGGTGAACGCCACCACCGGAGAGGTCAAGGGCATCGGGGCCGGCACGGCGACGATCACTGCGACCTCACTGTCGGGTAACAAGACGGCTCAAGCGACGATCACCGTGAATCAGGACGCCGGCGTCATCACACCCGAGGCTCCGGCCAGCCCGAGCATCATCAACACCCCACCGACCCTTTCGATGGACAACTACCAGACGCTGGTGGGCACCGACAGCGAGTACAAGCGCACCGATGTCGTGGTCACCTGGGGCTCCGGCGCCGTCGACATCACCGGCGAGGTCGCCCTGCAGTACTACGACTCCGGCTCGTGGAAGACGAAGACCAACATCGCCGTCACCAACGGCAGGGGCACGACCAGCCTGGTGTTCCGGAGCAGCCGGGCCTGGCGCCTGGCGGCCAAGACCCCGGCGGGCTATTCCCTCGGCTCGGACGCGAAGTACTCCTCCGGCTACGCCTACAACGTGGTGAAGACCAGGACGAACACTTCGACGCCCCGGATCTACGCCCCGACCATGGCGAAGTCCGGCACCCAGATCCCGTTCCTGGTGACCTGGAACAACCCGTCGAGCCGTTACCCGACCAAGCTCCGGTTGCAGTACCTGACCGGCTCCGGCTGGAAGACCAAGATCGAGGTGGTCATCGACGGCGGTGGCACCCAGAAGTTCGTCTCTGCTGTGGCCGGCAGTTCCCGCAAGTGGCGGGTCGCCACCAGCTCCGCCTCGCGGCCAAGGGGCTACTCCGCCCTGGTCTCGTCCTCGGTGTCGGTCAAGGTCGTCGGCTGAGGCACGGCCTGGCCAGGGTCTGCCTGGCTGGGTCTGACTGGCCCGGCCCTACCGCTTCGGCGTGAGCCGCCGCACAGCCTTCTTCACCCGGCGCTTCAGCTTGCCGAGCACTCCCCTGGTGCGGGTGTTCGGGCGCCGGTCAGCAGCCAGTTCGGCCTCGGCCCGCTTCAGGCCGGCGTTGAGCTCGGGCAGTCGTCGCTGCATCTCGTAGAGCTCCTCCAGGGAGTGCCGCATCCCCATCTGCACCGGCGGCGGGAAGTCGACGGCTGCGAGCCGCTCGTCGAACGCGTCCGGCGATTCCCCCGGCAGGTAGACGTGCCGGAGGTCGTGCTTGGCGAGGAAGTCGGTCATCCGCTCCCAGCGTTCGCCGTGGCCACTGACGGTTGGTCCCCAGTCGGCCCTGGCGTACAGCGCAGCGGCGTCCGCCCGCTTGAGCCGGTTGTTCAGCACCCGGTGCGGGATCTGGTGGTAGTCGGCCAGCTCGAGGGTGCGCGAGTCATGGGCCAGCAGGACGGCCGGGGTCCCGGCCAGCAGTGCGGCGATCGTGCCGTGGACCCTGGTCCCGAAGGAGAAGTCGAACGTGGACAGGTAGTCCATCCACGTGCTCGGGTCGAGACAGAAGCGAACCCGGTTCTCCCGGATCAGCGGGTGGTCGAGGGAGGTCGGGGAGCCGTCCGGCGGGGTGTAGGGGGCGCGGAAGACCCCGGTCAGCATCAGGCCGAGCGTTCGTTGGTCCTGGGCGGTGTACATCAGGTTCGGGTAGCGCTGTGCGTGGTCGAGGCTGATCGGCCCGATCAGGGGACGATAGGGCGAGACGTTCAGCGAGATCCGCGAGTACTTGGTCAGCGACTCGACCTTGCGGACGACTTCGAACTCCGGCCCCCGCATGAACAGGGACGGGCAGCCGATCACGTCGACGTGTTCTGCGCCGAAGCCGAGGTTGGCCAGGTACTGGGCAGTGAGCTCGCCCCGGACCCCGATGCTCGGGGAGCGCTCCAGGACGGCCCGGACGAACCTGGTCACCACCACGTCGAGTTCGGAGGACTTGAACTCCCCGGATACCGGGCCCTGCGCGCCGACGCCAAGGATCACGATCGGAATGGTCAGCTTCTCGAAGAGGGCGGCCAACTCGCGGACACCCTCGATGAGGCTGGTCCGGAAAGCATTCGCCAGCGGCACCACGGCCACGTCGTAGTTCTCGTTGATCTCATTCGCGTCGAGACCCTCGAACTTGCTCGTGGTGATCTCGGCTGCGCTCGTCGACAACAGGCGATAGGAAGCATGCGAGAACATCAGGTTCCCGACGTTGCTGCCGATCAGCCGCTTCGACACCGTCTCGGTGGCCGAT
>JADLEH010000370.1 GCA_020846255.1 Propionibacteriaceae bacterium | reverse complement strand
GCTGCCCGCGGCAAGGGGGCGGCTGGAACTGGTCCTGCTCTCCGCCTACGGGATGCTGTCGGCTTTCACCTACGGGTGGCTGATGGACTTCTCGTTCTGGCCGTTCGCGATCGGGGACGGCACCCAGCTGTCGTTCGACCCGGCCGCATCGCCGCTGCAGAACCTGCACCGCTTCGTCCTGTTCAACCTGGCGACCTCGATGGGCTGGAACCTCGGCAGGGCACTGACCAACGCCGTCCTGGTCTTCCTGCTCGGGGCGCCGCTGCTGAAACTGTTCCGCCGGACAGCCCGCCAGGCCCGGTTCGCACCGGACAGATCCGTCGTAACTCTGGCGGAATAGGTGATCGGAGGGGCAGGTTGGGGGTAGGAGAACGCCAGTCTCAACTTTGAAGGGAAACCTGATGGCCTACACGCTGCCGGACCTCGACTACGACTATGGGGCACTCGCCCCGCACATCGCGCCGGAGATCATGGAACTCCACCACAGCAAGCACCACGCCGCTTACGTGGCAGGTGCGAACACCGCCCTGGACAAGCTCGCCGAGGCACGGGAGACCGGCGACTTCACCAGCGTCCCCAAGCTCGAGAAGGATCTCGCGTTCCACCTGGGTGGCCACATCAACCACTCGGTGTTCTGGAAGAACATGTCGCCTGACGGCGGTGGGGAGCCCGGCGGTGACGTCGCGGCGGCCATCGACGAGTTCTTCGGCTCCTTCGCCGGCTTCAAGGGCCAGTTCGGTGCTGCGGCCAACTCGCTGCAGGGCTCCGGCTGGGCACTCCTGGTCTGGGACCCGCTCGGCCAACGCCTCAACATCAACCAGCTGTACGACCAGCAGGGCAACCTGCCGGTGGGCCAGCTCCCGGTGCTCCAGCTCGACATGTGGGAGCACGCCTTCTACCTGCAGTACAAGAACGTGAAGGCCGACTACGTCACCGCCTGGTGGAACGTGGTCAACTGGGTCGACGTCGCCGACCGGCTCGCCAAGGCGCGGGCCGCGGTCATCCTCTGACCTGAACCCGGTCCCCCGGGGGTCAATAATCCTGAGAGAACTTGACCGATCTCTCAGGATCAGGCAGGCTTTTCTCAGAAAAGCAGCCTAGACCCTCGGGGGACCTGTCTTGAACAAGGCGATCACTGCCACCGCGCTAGCAGCAGCGCTGCTGACCGGCGGCACGACCACCGCCACCGGCCTGTACAAGGACGTTCAGCTGAACGTCGACGGCCGGAGTGAGAGGGTGGGTGCCTTCGCCCTCACCGTTGCGGACCTGCTCGCCTCCCGGGGCATCACGATCAACGCCGGGGACGTCGTGCGTCCAGCGCTCAACAGCCCGGTGACCGATGGCGCCACCGTGGAGGTCCAGTACAGCAAGCCGGTCACCCTGAATGTCGACGGGACCCCGCTGACCATCGTCACAACGGCCGCCACCCTCGACAGGGTCCTTGCCGCCACCTCGGTTCCCGAGATCGAAGCAGCCTGGTTGTCGGTCTCCCCGTCCACCCCGCTACCGCGGGCGGGCCTCACGGTCACAGTTAGCACGCCGAAGCAGGTGCAGCTCAAGGTCGCCGGCAAGAGCGCCGAGCTGACCACCACGGCGACGACGGTCGCCGGCCTGCTGGCGGAGCAGGGACTCACGCTCGCCACCACCGACCGGCTGCGACCGGCGTCCTCGACAACGGTCACGGAGGGCCAGCAGATCGTCCTCGACCGGGTCGTGGTCAAGTCCAAGACCAAGACCGAGCCGGTCAAGTTCAAGACGGTGCAGAAGAACAACTCCAGCCTCTGGAAGGGCGAGTCCAGGATCGTCGCCTCCGGCAAGGTCGGCAAGGCCAGGCGGACCTACACGCTCACCCTGGTGAACGGCGAGCTGACCAAGCGGGTGGTCGCCAGCGAGACCGTGCTGACCAAGCCGGTCGCGCAGGTCATCGAGGTCGGCACCAAGGTCTCCGCCAACGGGGTCGGCATCAACCTGGCCAGGGCTGCCATGTGGGACCGCATCGCCAGGTGCGAGTCCGGTGGCAACTGGAGCATCAACACGGGCAACGGTTACTACGGCGGCCTGCAGTTCAACCTCGCCTCCTGGAACTCCAACGGCGGCCGCGACTTCGCCGCCTACCCGCACCACGCCAGCCGCGCGCAGCAGATCACGGTCGCAAACCGCTACTACGCCAAAGCCGGCACCAGCCCCTGGACCTGCGCCTAGCGCGGCACCCTCCCCCCGGTGCGACGGGACCCGGAATCGCCTCCCCCCTGATTCCGGGCCCGTCGGCCGTCAGTCCTGCACCAGGTGGTCGCGCGCCCACAGCGCTGCGCTGGTCCGGTCGAGCACACCGATCTGCCGGAACACCTGGCCGAGGTGGGCCTTGACGGTGCGCTCGGTGATCCCGAGTTGACGCCCGATCTGCTTGTTGGCGAGCCCCTTGGCCACCAGCCGGAGAACTTGCAGCTCACGCGCGGACAGGGATTCCTGCGCCCTGGCCGGACGGGCACCTGGCAGCAGGACCTTCGCGACCTTCGGGTCCAGCGGGGCGTGCCCCTCCGCGGCGGCGCGGACGCCGGCGAGCAACTGCTCGGGTTCGCTGTCCTTGAGCAGGTAGCCGATCGCCCCGGCTGCCAGCGCGTCGGTGACCCGGCCGGCGTCGGAAAAGGACGTGAGGACAACGACCTTCGTCTGCGGCGCGACCACCAGCACCGACCGGGTGGCTTCGATCCCGTCCATCACCGGCATCGAGAGGTCCATCAGGACCACGTCGGGAAGCGCAGCGGCAGCGAGCTCCACGGCCTCGGCGCCGTCGCGGGCCTGGCCGACGATCCGCAGGTCTGCGGTTGCGTCGATGAGGGCGGCCAGGCCGGCCCTGACCATCGCATGGTCGTCGACGAGCAGAACTGTGGTCATGAGGTCCTCCTGGGCATGGTCAGGCGCCACCGGGTGCCCTGCCCGGGGGCAGCGGCAAGGTCGAGTCGAGCGCCATCAGCCGCGACCAGGTCGCCGAGCACCCGGACGCCGAAGTGGCCGGCCTTCGGCTCGGCGAGCACGGCAGCTGCGTCGAACCCGGGGCCGTCGTCGACCACCTCAAGGGTGACGGCGCCGTCCGCCGCATGCAGGGACACCGTCACGGCTGCGCTCGGCGCATGTCTGGCGGCATTGCGCAGGCACTCCTGGGTGACCCGGTGGACCAGCCGCTGCTGGTCCTCAGGCAGCGACTCCGGCACCCCGTCCGCGAGGTCGAGCTCCACCCGCAGCCCCCGGGAGCCGGCCTGGGCAGCAAGGTCGCCGAGCGCAGCCGCCAGTCCAGCCGTCGAGAGGCTCGGCGGGTAGATGTCGACCAGGAGCGACCGAAGGCTGCCGATGCTGCTGCGCACAGCGGCAGCAGCGCGACCCAGATCCTGTGCCAGCGAACCGTCCCCGAGCGCCTCCGCCCGCGCCGCGGCGCCGGCGACGGCGAACGACGTGCCCACCAGGTCCTGCACCGGGCCGTCGTGCAGCGAAGCTGCGATCCGGCGGCGCTCCTCCGCTGAGGCATCGACGGCGCGGACGAGCAGGGCCTCGCGTTGCTGCTGGACGTCCCGGAGCCGGTCGAACACCCGCCACAGGATCGGAACGGTGAGCACGAAGAGCACCAGCAGGCTGGTGAGCATGACCCCGGTGAGGCCGCGCCAGAGCTGCGCCGCCCGCTCGCGGACCGGCTCGTAGGTGGTGTAGATCTCGAACAGCATCTGCGTCCCACCCGGCGTCCACACCGGTCGGTAGACCTCCATCAGCTTGTCGCTGCCGCGTTCGAAGACGTTCTCGCTCCGGCTCAGGTCGGAGACCTCCGCACGCACGGTGGGGTCGCGCAGCGCCTGGACCTGGTCCTCGTCCAGCGGGAAGGTCTGCCCGATCAGCTGGGGTTCGTCCGCATAGACGACGCGGCCCTGGGGTGACCAGAGCTTGACCCGGACGATGCTGGGGCTGAGGATCCGGGAACGTGCGATCTCGTCAAAGGCCGCAACCGCCGCCGGGTCGCCGGCGGCGAGCGCCTCGTCGAGGGCCGGCTGCACGACGGCTTCGGCAAGGACGTCAGCGATCCCGGCAGCATCGTTCACCGCCTCGCGTTCGGCCAGCTGGCTCGCGGCCACCACGCTGCCGACGCCCACGAGTACCAGCACGCCGAGGGCACCCAGCACCAGCCGCCAGACCAGCCGCCGGAGGTTGAGCGGGGCGAGGTCCGCCGGTGCCCGGGTGCCGCCGGAGACGGCGATCCAGGCGGGCGGGATCCCGGCCGCGGTGGGAGCCGGGGCCGGGATCTCGGCGGAGGGACCAGTGGGAGCCATCAGTCGTCGGAACCGTGCCCATGCCGGCCGGATCGGGGCCGGTCGCCGCCGTGGTCGTCCAGCGCGTCGTGGGTGCTGGTGGGGGTCGCGCTCGGGGTGGCGCTGGGCCGGTCCTCCGCCGGCATCACCCGGGCCGCCGCGGGCACCCGGATCGGGACGCTCTGGGAGAAGGTGCTGTTGCCGAGCAGGCCCAGGGTGGCCGGCACCAGCGCGACGATCGCTGCTGCGGCGGTGAGTGCGATGCGGTTCATCAGAGGTCCTTCCGGAGGGTCAGTGTCTCAGAAGGTAAGGGTTCCGACGCAGGTTTCCCCGGTTCGCAGGTTCGTGGCTGTGGCCTCGATCGCGTCCGCGCCCGCCCGGTTGGCGATCCGCTTCTCGACCGAGAACGAACCGCTGGGACCCTTCGTCGTCCGGCGCCCGGACCACACCAGCTTCGAGTTGTCCTCGATGGTGACCGCCCACCGCTGGCCCCTGCGGTTCGAGTCGACCTCGAACTCGACCTCGATCCGGCCGTCATCGTTCTTGGCCTTCAGCTTCCAGTCGCTACTGGCGGCGCAGGCGCCCGAGGTCCGGACCCGGACGCCCTTGGCTGCCGCGTCTGGTGCGGTCATGGCCAGCGCCGAGACGGAGAGGGCTGCGGCGACCAGGCCGCCGACGATGTGCTTGGTGTTCATGGGAGCTCCTTGCGGTTCAGCGACCGGCCGTCCCGGTCGCACAACCCAAGGTTCCCCGGCGAACCGGACGTCCCACCATCGGGCAATGGTCGTAGTACCTCCGCCCGGACGCAGAACCGCCCGCTCCCGAACGGGGAGCGGGCGGGTCCAAACGCTGGCGGTCAGGCCTTCGCGTCCTCTGCACCTTCGGCGGCAGCCTCGGTGTCGCCGTCGACCGGCGCCTCAGGAGCGACGGCCTCCTCGGCCACCGGGGCTTCGGCGACTTCTTCAGCCTTCTTGGCTGCGGCCTTCTTCGCCGGCGCCTTCTTGGCCTCGGGCTTGGCGGTCTCGACCTTCTTGCCGGCACCCTTCGCCTTGGCCTTGCGGGACTCCTCGACCGTCTCGGTCACGACCTCGATGACGGCCATCGGGGCGTTGTCGCCCTTCCGCGGACCGATCTTCGTGATCCGGGTGTAGCCACCCTCGCGGTCGGCGAGCTTCGGGGCGATCTCGGTGAACAGGGCGTGCACGACGCCCTTGTCCGTGATCGTCTGGAGCACGATGCGACGGTTGTGCAGGTCGCCCCGCTTGGCCTTGCTGATCAGGCGGTCGGCCAGCGGCTGGACGCGCTTGGCCTTGGCCTCGGTCGTGGTGATCTTGCCATGCTGGAACAACTGGCTGGCCAGGTTGGCCAGGATGATCCGCTGGTGGGCCGGGCTACCGCCGAAGCGGGGGCCCTTGGTCGGCTTGGGCATTGTGTGTTGTCTCCTGTATGGCTATTGATCAGTACGAGTCGTCGTAGTCGACGTCAGTGTCGTAGTTGGACAGGGCGCTCAGCGGGTCGAAGCCCGGGGAGCTGTCCTTGAGCGAGAGGCCCATCTCGTGCAGCCGCAGCTTGACCTCTTCGATCGACTTGGAGCCGAAGTTGCGGATGTCCAGCAGGTCCTGCTCCGACCGCGAGACGAGCTCGCTGACGGTGTGGATACCTTCGCGCTTGAGGCAGTTGTAGCTGCGCATGGTGAGCTTGAGCTCCTCGACCGGGAGGGCCAGGTCGGCGGCGAGCTGCTCGTCGACCGGGGACGGGCCGATCTCGATGCCCTCGGCGTCGACATTCAGCTCGCGGGCCAGGCCGAACAGCTCGACCAGGGTCTTGCCTGCTGAAGCCATCGCGTCGCGGGGCTTCATGGAGGCCTTGGTCTCCACGTCGACGATCAGCTTGTCGAAGTCGGTGCGCTGCTCGACGCGGGTGGCCTCGACCTTGTAGGTGACCTTCAGCACGGGGCTGTAGACCGAGTCGACCGGGATCCGGCCGATCTCTGCGTCCGGGTTCTTGTTCTGGACGGCGGAGACGTAGCCGCGGCCGCGCTCGACGACCAGCTCCATCTCGATCTTGCCGGTCTCGTTGAGGGTGGCGATGTGGAGCTCGGGGTTGTGCACCTCGACGCCCGCCGGGGGCGCGATGTCGGCAGCGGTGACCGCGCCGGCGCCGGACTTGCGCAGGTACATGACCACGGGCTCGTCCTCCTCGGAGGAGAGCACCAGGGACTTCAGGTTCAGGATGATCTCGGTGAGGTCCTCGACGACCCCGGGCAGGGTGGAGAACTCGTGCTGGGTGCCCTCGACCTTGATGCTGGTGACTGCCGCGCCCGGGATGGAGGACAGCAGGGTCCGGCGGAGCGAGTTGCCGAGGGTGTAGCCGAAGCCGGGCTCCAGCGGCTCGATGACGAACCGGGAGCGGAACTCGTCGACGACCTCATCAGTAAGGATCGGACGCTGTGCGATGAGCATTGTGTTTCTTCATTCCTCTCCACCGCCCGCTATTTGACGGTGACTTGGCTGCTCCGGACGACCTGTCCGGGGCGGGTGGTGCTCCCTGAGCTCCGACGTCGGGCGGTTGAGGACCCGACGTCGAGGCTCAGGGATCAGGCGACTACTTGGAGTAGAGCTCGACGATCAGCTGCTCGGTCACGTCGATGTTGATCTGCACGCGGACCGGGAGCTGGTGCACGAGGATCCGGCCGCGGTTCGGGCGGGCGGTCAGCCAACCCGGAACGGTCTGGTCGTTGTGCACCTCACGGGAGACGACCAGCGGGTGCAGGTTCGCCGACTTGGCCCGGACGTCGATGACGTCGTAGGCGCTCACCCGGTAGCTCGGGATGTTGACCTTCTTGCCGTTGACCAGGAAGTGGCCGTGAACGACCAGCTGCCGGGCCTGGCGCCGGGTGGAAGCGAAGCCCGCCCGGTAGATGACGTTGTCGAGACGGGACTCGAGGATGATCAGCAGGTTGTCACCGGTCTTGCCGGAAACCCGAACTGCCTCTTCGTAGTAACGACGGAACTGCTTCTCCAGCACGCCGTAGGCGTAGCGGGCCTTCTGCTTCTCCCGCAGCTGGAGCAGGTACTCCGACTCCTTGGTGCGACCGCGACCGTGCATACCCGGCGGGTAGGCGCGACGCTCGAACGCCTTGTCGCCGCCGACCAGGTCGGTGCCGAGCCGGCGTGACTTCTTGGTGATGGGTCCGGTGTAACGGGCCATGTTGGTTCAGTCCTCTCTTCGGCTCGGGTTAGACGCGACGACGCTTGGGCGGACGGCAGCCGTTGTGCGGCACCGGGGTCACATCGGCGATGGGGCCGATCTCGAGACCCACTGCGCCGAGCGAACGGATCGCGGTCTCCCGGCCGGACCCGGGGCCCTTGACGAATACGTCGACACGCTTCATCCCGTGCTCCATCGCGCGGCGTCCGGCTGCCTCTGCTGCCATCTGCGCTGCGAACGGAGTGGACTTGCGGGAGCCCTTGAACCCGACGGTGCCGGCGGAGGCCCATGAGATGACAGCGCCGGTGGGATCGGTGATCGAGATGATCGTGTTGTTGAAGGTGCTCTTGATGTGCGCCTGGCCGGAGACGATGTTCTTCTTCTCCTTGCGGCGCACCTTGGTCTTCGCGGCCTTCTGGCTCGCGGTTCGGCTTGCAGTAGCCAATTCAGTTTCTCCTGGAGTTTCTGGTGTCTGGGGGCCCGCTGTTAGCGGACCTTCTTCTTACCGGCGACGGCCTTCTTCTTGCCCTTGCGGGTGCGGGCGTTGGTCCGGGTGCGCTGACCTCGGACCGGCAGGCCCATGCGATGGCGACGGCCCTGGTAGGAGCCGATCTCGATCTTGCGACGGATGTCTGCGGCCACGCTGCGGCGCAGGTCACCTTCCGTCTCGTAGCTGGCCTCCAGGTGGTCGCGCAGCGCAACCAGCTGTTCGTCGGTGAGTTGGTGGACACGGATGTCGCCACTGATGCCAGTGGCCTCCAGGGTCTGCTTGGCGCGGGTGCGTCCAACGCCGTAGATGTAGGTGAGGGCGATCTCGAGCCGCTTCTCGCGCGGCAGGTCGACCCCAATTAGTCGTGCCATCAGGCGGTTACCTTTCAATAGTCGAACCGGTGTCCCGGCCCGCGAAGGTGTCTGGCGTGATGCGTCCCCTTGCCGCCTGGCATGGGCCCCGGCCTTCGTCCGGGGGTGGCTGCCGGAGCTGGCTCCGGCAGGTGCTATCACGTTGTGTTGGTGACCCCGGCCCGAGGGCCGCGGTCGGGCCTTGCGGCCCTGAATGCTGTTCAGTTGTCTACTTGATCCCTCAGGATCGGTGTTTCCGCGTCCCGCGTTCAGCCACCGCGGTGGGCATCAGCCCTGGCGCTGCTTGTGGCGCGGGTTGTCGCAGATCACCATCACACGACCGTGCCGGCGAATCACCTTGCACTTGTCGCACATCCTCTTGACGCTCGGCTGGACCTTCATCGAGCAACTTTCTGACTCATCGCCGAGCACAGGGCTACCCCCGGGATCGGACTGGTGGTGGATTCTTGCGGACTCTTGACTACCGGTGCCTGAACACGATGCGGCCACGGCTCAAGTCGTAGGGAGACAGTTCGACGACCACTCGGTCGGCCGGAATGATGCGGATGTAGTGCTGCCGCATCTTGCCGCTGATGGTCGCCAGAACCCGGTGCCCGTTGGCCAGTTCCACGCGGAACATGGCGTTGGGCAGGGCTTCGACGACGGTTCCCTCGAGTTCGAGGGCGCCTTCCTTCTTCGCCATTACTCCCAATCGTTGTGGTTGTGTGGACGCACGCCGGTGCAGGCACAGGTCATGCAAGGGTCAACACTACTTCACGAGCGCAAAGGGCCCCAAATCGGGACTATCCCGGCTGCGGAGCTGGTTCAACCTTGGCGGACACCACTGACCCGACCCCAAGGATGGCAGGGACCCATGCGAGCGATCCAGTTCACCCGGTTCGGCGGCCCGGAGGTGCTGAGCCTGGTCACCGATGCCCCGATCCCGGAACCGGGTCGTGGCCACCTCCGGATCCGCGTCCGCGCCGCGGGGGTGAATCCCTACGACCACAAGCTGCGCACGGGTACCACCGGGGCAGCGCTCACCGGACCGGTGATCCCCGGCCTCGAGGCTTCCGGGGTCGTCGACGAACTGGGAGCTGGGGTGAGTGACGTTGGAGTCGGCGATGAGGTCTTCGGCCTGACCAGCGGGGGCGCGGCGGCCGAGTACGCGGTGCTGCGCGCCTGGGCCCTGAAGCCGCCGTCGTTCAGCTTCGCGGCAGCTGCCGGCATCGCCGTGGCTGGGGAGACCGCTGTGCGGGTGCTCCACCTGCTGGCCCTGCAGCCGGGCCAGGTGCTGCTCGTGCACGGCGCCTCCGGTGGCGTCGGCCAGGCCGCCGTCCAGCTGGCCCGCGAGGCCGGACTGCGAGTGATCGGCACCGCCGGAGAGGCGAACCACGACCTGCTGGCCGAACTGGGCGCCGAACCGGTGACCTACGGCGAGGGGCTGGTTGCCCGGGTCGCGGCGCTGGCCCCCGGTGGCGTCGACGGGGTCTTCGACACTGCCGGCACCCAGCTGGCCGACCTGCTCGCCATCGCCGGCCATGAGCGGATCGTGACCATCGCCAACTACCAGGCCCGGGCCGCCGGGGTGCAGTTCAGCGGCGGCGGCGGGGACGCCCGCGCCGCGCTCCGCGAGGTGG
>JADLEH010000369.1 GCA_020846255.1 Propionibacteriaceae bacterium | reverse complement strand
TGGGCAGCCCGTGCAGGACTGCGGCGGATGCATGGCTGACGACGCTGCCCACCCCGAGCAGCGGAAGCGTCGCAGCGAGGAGTTGGAGATGGCGCGAACGTTGGTCGAGGTCACGGTGAGGGGCATAAACGCCACGCCTCACGCGATCCAGCTCCCCTTCTGCAACGGCCCGGCGTAGCCCGTGGGGACTCATACCCTCCGCCCCGAGCAGGTCACGGGCAACGCGCGATGGTTCCATGCCGCAAAGGACAACACGTCGGCCCACCAATAGACCGGCCCGAGCCCACATCTGTGGAAAACTCGCCCGCTGCTCGACGCTTTTCCACAGCTCCCCCGGCGTCGATTCGCACCCCCCGGCGAACGCAGGGAAACGGCCTCGCTACCCGTTGTGTCCCCCCGCTACCGGTACACGGGTAGCGTCCCGACGAAGGGGTAGCGGGACGCGCCGGAGCGGTAGCGTCCCGACGAAGGGGAAGCGGGACGCGCCGGAGCGGTAGCGTCCCGACGAAGGGAAGCGGGACGCGACGAAGGAGTCGCGGGACGCCGGACGTGTCGAGGCGTTGGGGCGGCAGGGCGCGCCCGGTCGACGGGAGTGAACGCAGAACCGGCGCCCCGCACGAGGCGGGACGCCGGTTCTACCGAATCAGGGTCAGACTTCGACCGGCTCGGCGACCTTCTCCTCGACGACGGGGATCAGGGACAGCTTGCCCTTCTCGTCGATCTCGGAGATCTCCACCTGGATCTTCTGGCCGACGCTGACGACGTCCTCAACGTTCTCCACGCGGGCACCGCCGGCGAGCGGACGCAGCTTGGAGATGTGCAGCAGGCCGTCCTTGCCGGGCAGCAGGGAGATGAACGCACCGAACGGCATGATCTTCACGACCGTGCCCAGGTAGCGCTCGCCCTTTTCCGGCATCGTCGGGTTGGCGATGGCGTTGATGATCGCGCGGGCGGCCTCGGCGGCTTCACCGTTGTCGGCACCGATGTAGATGGTGCCGTCGTCCTCGATGGAGATGTTCGCGCCGGTGTCGTCCTGGATCTGGTTGATCATCTTGCCCTTGGGGCCGATGATCTCGCCGATCTTGTCAACGGGGATCCGGACCGTGATGATCCGCGGTGCGTAGGGGCTCATCTCGTCGGGGACGTCGATGGCCTCGGCCATCACCTCGAGCAGGGTGTGCCGCGCATCGCGCGCCTGGAGCAGTGCACCCGCCAGCACATCGGCGGGAATGCCGGTGAGCTTGGTGTCCAGCTGCAGGGCGGTCACGAAGTCCTTGGTGCCGGCGACCTTGAAGTCCATGTCGCCGAGGGCGTCCTCGGCTCCCAGGATGTCGGTCAGGGCGACGTACTTCGTCTCGCCGTCGATCTCTTCGCTCATCAGGCCCATGGCGATACCGGCGACGGGAGCCTTCAGCGGCACCCCGGCGTTCAGCAGTGCCAGCGTCGATGCACAGACCGAACCCATCGACGTCGAGCCGTTGGAGCCGAGGGCCTCGGACACCTGACGGATCGCGTACGGGAACTCCTCGCGCTTCGGCAGCACCGGCATGAGGGCGCGCTCAGCGAGGGCCCCGTGGCCGATCTCCCGACGCTTCGGCGAACCGACGCGGCCGGTCTCACCGGTGGAGTAGGGCGGGAAGTTGTAGTTGTGCATGTACCGCTTGGTGGTCTCCGGAGCCAGGGTGTCCAGCTTCTGCTCCATGTCGAGCATGTTCAGCGTGGTCACACCGAGGATCTGGGTCTCGCCACGCTGGAACAGCGCGGAACCGTGTACCCGGGGCAGCACGCCGACCTCGGCGGACAGCGTGCGGATGTCCGCAACGCCACGGCCGTCGATGCGGATCTTCTCGGTGATCGTCTTGTGACGGACGACCTTCTTGGTGAGCGCCCGGAAGGCCCCGGTGATCTCCTTCTCGCGGCCCTCGAAGTTGCCATCGAGCTCGGCGTGCAGGGCTGCGAGAAGTTCCTCGGTGGAGGTCTCCCGCTCGGCCTTGCCGACGATGCTCATGACGTTCTTGAGCCGGTCGGTGCCAGCCGCGGCGACGGCGTCGAACGCGTCGGGCTGGTAGTCCAGGAAGACGGGGAACTGCGCGACCGCCTTCGGGAACATGGCAGCCAGTTCGGCCTGGGCATCGCACAGCGCCTTGATGAACGGCTTGGCGGCCTCGAGGCCCTGGGCGACGACCTCCTCGGTGGGAGCGGTCCGCCCGGAGCGGACGAGATCCCAGGTGGCCTCGGTGGACTCGGCCTCGACCATCATGATCGCGACGTCACCATCGGGCAGGACGCGACCGGCGACGACCATGTCGAAGGTTGCGCCCTCGACCTGCTCGACGGTCGGGAAGCCGACCCACTGGTCACCGAGCAGGGCGACGCGGACGCCGCCGACCGGGCCGGTGAAGGGGAGGCCGGCCAGCGTCGTGGACGCGGAGCCGGCGTTGATGGCGATCACGTCGTAGAGCACGTTCGGGTTCAGCGCCATCACGGTGACGACGACCTGGACCTCGTTGCGCAGGCCCTTGACGAAGCAGGGACGCAGCGGCCGGTCGATCAACCGGCAGGCGAGGATGGCGCCCTCGGACGGGCGGCCCTCACGGCGGAAGAAGGAGCCGGGGATGCGGCCGGCGGCGTACATCCGCTCCTCCACGTCCACGGTGAGCGGGAAGAAGTCGATGGCGTCGCGCGGGTTCTTCTGCGCGGTGGTGGCCGAAAGCAGCATCGTGTCGCCGTCGAGGTAGACGGTGGCGCTGCCGCTGGCCTGGCGGGCCAGCAGGCCGGATTCGAAACGCACGACATGCTTGCCGTGGCTGCCGTTGTCAATCACGGCTTCGGTGAAACGAAGGTCAGGACCTTCCATGCGGATTCCTTTCGGGGTTTTCCCCCGCCCCGCTCCAGTCGGTCTTCGATCGAGGCCCGCGGGAGGCCGGCAGAAGCCGGCGGCCCGAGAGCCACTACCGAGGACCAGACCAGAAAGCGGGGTGGGGCTGTTCTTTCTTCAGTTGGAAATGCACGACCAGCCGGTGACGGGAGTCCCGTCACCGGCTGGTCAGCAAGCGGTTGTCACCGACGCAGGCCGAGGCGTGCGATCAAGGACCGGTAGTGCTCGATGTCCTGCTTGGCGACGTAGTTGAGCAGGCGGCGGCGCTGGCCGACCATCAGCATCAGGCCACGGCGACTGTGGTGGTCGCCCTTGTGCTCCTTGAGGTGCTCGGTCAGGTGCGCGATCCGCTTGGTGAGCAGCGCGATCTGGACATCCGGCGACCCGGTGTCACCCGGAACCGTCGCGTAGTCTTCGATGATCTTCTTCTTGGTGTCAGCGTCCATCTGGTTGCTGCTCTCCTCTCGGTTTCCCGTTGCGCGGCGCTCCCGAAGCCATTCGGCACGATGTGGATCTGGGATCAGGGATCGTTGGGAGCTCTTGGGCGTCCGCGGCCGTCTTGACGGCGCGTCCACTCTACCGGCTGGGCCACTCCTCGGCGAATTGCCTGATGGTCCGATCCCCGGCCGTTCCCAGCCATGGATGATTGCGCAGTTCTACGCCCGGTGATGAGAAGATGGCCCAGCCCGCCCGGCCACAAGTCGGACGCGGCGCCCCCAAACATCCGACGTTCACTAAGGAGTGAACCATGGCGGTAGTCATCGGCATCCCGACGAGCGCAGATCCGGCAGAACGCCGGACGCCGATCGTGCCCGATGTGGTGAAGAAGCTCCGGGCCGCGGGTGCCGAGATCGTGGTGCAGCGCGGCGCCACCGACCACGCATACCTCGACGAAGCCAGCCTCGGCGAAGTGTCCTGGGTGGACACCACCGACGACGTGCTGGCCGCAGCCGACGTCGTGTGGGTGATCGGCCCGCCGGAGGACGCCACCTTGGCCAAGCTGCGGCCCGGCACGGTCCTGATGGGCATGCTGGCCCCCTACTCCTCCGCAGCGCGGGCGAAGACGTTCTGCGATCGGCAGATCACGGCCTTCGCGATGGAACTGGTGCCGCGGATCTCCCGGGCGCAGAGCATGGACATCCTCAGCTCCCAGGGCGCTGCCTCCGGTTACCAGTGCGTCCTGATCGCCGCAGCGAGGGCGCCCAAGTTCTTCCCGATGCTCACCTACGCCGCCGGCACCATCCGCCCGTCCCGGGTGCTGGTGATCGGGGCCGGAGTGGCCGGCCTGCAGGCCATCGCGACAGCCAAGCGGCTGGGCGCGATCGTCGAGGCCTACGACGTCCGCCCGGACACCAAGGAGCAGATCGAGTCCCTCGGCGCCAAGTTCGTCGACACCGGGGTCAGCGCAGCCGGCAGCGGCGGCTACGCCCGCGAGCTGACCGAGGAGGAGAAGGCGACCCAGGCCGAGAAGCTCGGCAAGGCCGTGGCCAACTGCGACGTGCTGATCACCACGGCTGCGGTGCCGGGAAAGAAGGCACCGCTGATCATCAGCGAGGCCATGGTGGCAGCGATGAAGCCGGGCGCGGTAGTGGTGGACATGGCGGCTGAGACCGGCGGCAACGTCGCCGGCACCGTGGCAGGCAAGGAGGTCCGGGTCGGCCCGGCGCACGTGGTCGGGCCGGTCAACCTGCCCAGCCGGATGCCGGTGCACACCTCCGAGATGTTCGCCCGTAACCTCTTCAACTTCCTGGCCCCGATGCTTTCCGAGGGCCTGCTCAAGCTGGACTGGACCGACGAGGTAATCGCCGGCACAGCCTTCACCCATGCCGGCGAAGTCAAGCACCCGGTCGTCAAGCAAGTTCTCGGACTCTGAGTCAGAAGGAATAGCGAAAATGCAGGACCTCTTGTTCGTCTACATCTTCATGCTGGCGGCTTTCACCGGCTACGAGGTGATCTCCAGGGTGCCGGTCATCCTGCACACCCCGCTGATGTCGGGCTCCAACTTCGTCCACGGCGTGGTCCTGGTCGGGGCGATGTACGCCCTCGGCCAGGCCTCCGGGCCCTTCCAGCTGACGCTGGGGTTCCTCGCCGTCCTGCTCGGAGCGGCCAACGCAGCCGGCGGCTACGTGGTCACCGAACGGATGCTGGGCATGTTCACAGCGAAGGCCAAGCCGGCCGTCACGACCGGCAAGGAGGCCTGAGCATGGCATTCGTCGTCCACGCCGTCTACTTCGCCGTAGCCATCCTGTTCATCCTCGGCCTGAAGGCGATGTCGTCGCCGGTGACTGCCCGGAAGGGCATCATGTGGGCCGGCGTCGGCATGATCCTTGCCACCCTGGTCACCTTCATCTACCCGAACACCGACGGCGCCGGACTGCTGTTCTTCGCCCCGGGCAAGAGCATCAACCTGATCCTCACCGTTGCGGCGATCGCCATCGGCGGCGGCGTCGCCTGGTGGCTCGGCAAGGTCGTCAAGATGACCGACATGCCGCAGATGGTCGCCGTCTACAACGGCATGGGTGGCGGCGCAGCAGCCCTCATCGCCGCCGTCGAGTTCGCCCGCGGCGAGCACCTGACGGTGATCGTCTCCACGCTGGCCGTGCTGGGCGCCCTGATCGGCTCGGTCGCCTTCTCCGGGTCGATCGTCGCCTTCCTCAAGCTGCAGGGCATCATGAAGAAGACCTGGCGCCTACCGGCCCAGAACCTGGTGAACATGATCCTGGCCGCGGTGGCGGTCGCGCTGGGCGCTGCGATCGTCCTGCTCGCCGGGAACCCGGCGATGCCGGTCATGCTGGTCGCGTTCTTCGTGCTGTCGCTGTTCTTCGGCGTCGTCCTGACCAGCCCCATCGGTGGTGCGGACATGCCGGTGGTCATCTCCCTGCTGAACGCCTTCACCGGTCTGGCCGTCGGTTTCGAGGGCTACGTCCTCGGCAACCCTGCCCTGGTCATCGCAGGCATCGTGGTTGGCGCCTCCGGCACGCTGCTGACCCAGCTGATGGCCAAGGCGATGAACCGGCCGATCACGAACGTCATCTTCACCCCGATCACCGGCGAGGCCCAGGCCGGCGGCGGCGAGATCGAGGGCTCGATGAAGGAACTCGGCGCCATGGACGCTGCCGCGATGATGCGGTACGCAGAGAAGGTCGTCATCGTCCCCGGATACGGCATGGCCGTGGCCGGCGCCCAGCACAAGGTCTGGGAGCTGACCAAGCTGCTGGAGGAGGCCGGCGTCCAGGTGAAGTTCGCGATCCACCCGGTGGCCGGCCGCATGCCCGGGCACATGAACGTCCTGCTCGCCGAGGCCGGTGTGCCCTACGACATGATCTTCGACCTCGAGGAGATCAACGACGAGTTCCCGACCACGGACGTCGCACTGGTGATCGGTGCCAACGACGTGGTGAACCCGGTGGCCCGTACCGACAAGGGCTCGCCGATCTACGGCATGCCGATCCTGGACGCCGACCGGGCGCAGAGCTGCATCGTGATCAAGCGGGGCAAGGGTGCCGGCTACTCGGGCATCGAGAACGCCCTGTTCTACGCCGAGAACACGTCGATGCTCTACGGCAGCGCCCAGCAGGCCGTCGCGGATGTGATCACCCAGATCAAGACCCTGCTCTGATCAGGAGGAAACCGCCGGCGCCACCATCGTGGCGCCGGCGGTTCCATGTCCGGCCAGTTGCGGATCAGCCCGGCAACACGGTCACGTCGTCCTTGTCCGGGGCCTTGATGTCGACCGGCTCGTTGTAGTGGCCCATCACGCCGGCGATCTTCATCGGCAGGTCCTTGCCGTCGGCCTCTGCTGACACGTTCATGGCCACCTTGCGGACCAGGCTGGCGTCATCCAGCCAGATGTCGTAGTCGAAGGTGTCGCCGGCGATCTTGGCGTCCGAGCCGGTCATCTTCGCCAGGCCGGCGGCGTCCATCGTGATCCGGTAGTGGCGGGTGTTGGCCCCGTCCACGGTTTCTTCCCCGACGAGCTCGAGCTTCTTCATGGCCGCCTTGGCCTTCTCCAGCCCTGCGGTGAGGTCGGCGGAGTCAGTGGTGTCCTCGTACTGGCCCATCTGGCTCTTCGGGACCTTCATCCACTTCTTGCCGGTGGCCGCCATCTGCAGGTACATGTCGCCGCCGACCTTCAGCAGCTTCATCTCCATGCCGCCGAGATCCATGTCCATCTTCATGCTGGGGTTGCTCGGGTCGGTCTGGTCGACCGCGCCCTTCATGGTGATCTCGGCGGCTTTGCCCATCATCGCGGTCTCCATGGTCATGTCCATGGTGTAGGTCTTCACCCCGGCCTGCGCGGCTGCGATCTGGCTCATGAACTGGTCGATGCTGAGTTCCCCTGCCGGGGCCGGGGCCTGGCTGGTCGCCGGGGCGCTGGAGTCGGCAGGGACGCTGGCAGTGCCGGGTTGAGCCGGGTCGGCTGCACCGGTTGCGCACCCGGTCAACAGCGTGAACCCGGCGACGACGCCAACCAGGATGCGGTTTCGGATCATTGTTGGTCTCCCCCTTGTGAGCTTGCTGTGAAACTAGCCATAGCACCCGGCTCACGCCGACGTTGCCCAATCGGGAAGATCTTGATCCAGTCGTTAGCGAAGGCCGGGCCCGTCAGGCAAGACGACTGGCGCCGGATTTGGAGGACCGGCCACACTGGGAGCCTGATTCCCGACCCCTGGCGGAGGATGCATGACTGCTGAGCCGATCACCGTGCGCCTGTGCACCATCGAGGACCTGCCCGCGCTGCACGCCCGGGAGCCGCATCCGGCGGCGAGGATCGCGCAGCGGCATTTCGATCGGCAGGCTTCCGGGGACTACTTCTTCGCCGTCGCTTTCCGTGGCGAGGAGGCGCTCGGCAGCAGCGTCCTGGATTGTGACCCGGAGAACCTGCTGTGCCCGGAGCTGAAGAACCTCTGGGTGTATCCCGACTCCCGCAGGCAGGGTGCTGCCAAGGCTCTCACCACCTTCCTCGAGCAGCAGGCGACCCGGCTCGGCTTCGTGGAGGTGTTCCTCCGGGTGGATCCGGACAACGAGGCGGCGATCCCGATGTACATCGGGCTGGAGTACACCCCGACCGGCGATCACGCCCCCACGTCCTACGAGACCGTGGACGCGAGCGGCGCTGTCCAGACCACCGAGCAGCTGGACGCGGTGTACCGCAAGTCGCTGCTGGCCCGCTGACTCAGGCCGCCGGCCGCCCGACTGCCATCACGTCGATCCTCCGGTCGGCGCAAGCGAGGTCGAGCAGCACGCCTGCACTGGAGCAGGCGAAGCCGTTGAGGCGTACCTGGTGCTGAAGTGCCCGCACGGCCACCAGGCCGAGGTCACCGACGTGCAGCCCGCGCACCAGCAGGACGGTGGCGTCGGCGAAGTTCAGGTCGGCGAAGCCGAGCGCTCCCCCGGGCGTGAGCGACTGGACCGGTACCCGTCGGCTGAGCAGCCGGGTCAGGTTGGCTGTGAGCACGGCTGGCGAGCTGACCCCGTACTCGGCCGAGACGGAACGGGCGATCTCGGCGAGTTCGGCCACATCGGAGCCGAGCAGGTCCATGCCGGCAGCCGGGTCGACGGCCGGGTCGGTGTGGGAAAGCCAACGCCCGATTGGACCGAGCCCGAACATGTACCAAGTCTGCTCCTCGGATCGGAGCTTTGAAAGGCCCCCGACGTCAGGCCAGACCCAGCAATTCGTGGCATCTGGCCACGTCATCGGCCATCTTGACGATCAGTTCGTCGATGTCGGTGAACCGGACCTGACCCCGGATCCGGGCCACGAACTCCACCGAGATCGGGGCGTCGTACAGCTCGAGGTCGTCACGGTCCAGGACGTAGGACTCGACCCGACGGGCCACGCCGTCGAAGGTCGGATTGGTGCCGACCGAGATGGCAGCGGGCCAGCGCTCCGCCGCGGCGCCGGCCGGCAGGGCCTCGCCGTGCGCATCCAGGCCGTCCCGCCGGGTCACCCAGCCCGCGTACACGCCGTCCGCCGGGCACGCCAGGTTCTCCGGCACCGGGAGGTTGGCCGTCGGGTACCCGAGCGTGCGCCCCCGCCGGTCGCCGTGCGCAACCACGCCGCGGAAGCAGAACGGGCGGCCGAGGTGCTCGGCGGCGTGGGCGACGTTGCCGGCGGCCAGGGCCTCCCGGATGCGCGTCGAGCAGGTCTCCTCGTCGCCGAACCGCACCAGGGCCAGCGCGTCCACCTCGAACCGTCCGGCGGCGAGCTCCCGCAGGGTGTCAACGGTGCCGGCGGCCCGGTGCCCGAACCGGAAGTTCTCACCGACCACAACGGTGGCCGGCTCCAGCGGGACCAGCACGTTCTCGACGAAGTCCGACGGCGACCAGGCCGCGAACTCACGGGTGAAGTCGATCACCTCGACCCGGTCGGCCCCGGCCGCGGTGAGCAGTTCGATCCGTGCCTCGAGCGACGTGAGCAGCATCGGGCCGACCTCGGGCCGCAGCACGGACACCGGGTGCGGCCAGAAGGTGACCACCACCAGGGGCAGCCCGGGCTGGCGGCGCCTGGCCTCTGCCAGTACCTCGCGGTGGCCTGGGTGGACGCCATCGAAGTTCCCGATGACTATTACCGCTGCGCTCACTTCCACCTCTCAGGGCACGCTGTCGTGCGCCGGATCGACACCTTACCCAACACCCGGCCCCGGCCTCAGCCGAGCACGGCCACCGGAACGGCCCTGCCGTCGGCACCCGGACGGTACAGCGCGAGCAGCTGCTCGCCGAACAACAGTGCTGTCGGGTCCGCGGGCAGGGTCAGGTCGAGCGACCGCCCGAAGCCGATGTCGGCGGCCTGGGCTGCGTCCACCTCGGCCACCTGGAAGGCGCGTCGGGCGACCTGCGCCATGCCGAGCAGCTGGGGCGGCTCCTCACCGGCCAGCCCGGCGGCATCGAGGGCCACCAGGTCGAGGTCGAAACCGCCGACCCGGGTCCGGCGCAGGGCGGTCAGGTGTCCCCCGCAGCCGAGCTGGTTTCCCAGGTCGCGGGCCAGCGCGCGGATGTAGGTCCCGGACGAGCAGTCGACGACGACGTCCACGTCGAGAAGCGGCAGCGCGCCGGTGGTGTCGGCACGGACCTCGAGGACGTCGAACCGGGTGACGGTCACCTGCCGGGCGGCGAGGTCCACCTCCTCCCCGGCGCGGACGAGCGCGTAGGCCCGCTTGCCGTCGACCTTGATCGCAGACACCGCGGACGGCTTCTGGCTGATCGGCCCGGTGAACCCGACGACCGCTTCCCGGACCGCCGACCCGGTGATGCCGGCCGCACCGACAGCGGAGGTGACCTCGCCCTCGGCATCGTCTGTGACCGTTGCCTGCCCGAGCCGGATCGTCGCCGTGTAGCTCTTGTCGTGGCCGGCCAGGTGCCCGAGCAGCCGGGTGGCCCGGTTGACCCCGACCAGCAGTACCCCGGTGGCCATCGGATCCAGGGTGCCGGCGTGGCCGACCTTCCTGGTGCCGAGCAGCCGCCGGACCCGGCCTACCACCTGGTGGGAGGTCCAGCCCTGCGGCTTGTCCACCACCACCAGCCCGGAGGCCGGAGTGGGGTCAGGCAAGGTCGTCGGCCTGGTCGTCGTCCTCATCCGGCCTGCGGTACGGGTCGGCGTCGCCGGCGTAGGTGGCTCCGGCAGCCTGGGCGGCCACAGCTGCGTCCAGCGCCCGTGCCCTGGCCAGGACGTCCTCGAGGTGGGCGGCATCCTCCTCCACCCCGTCGAGGACGAAGGTGAGGGTCGGGGTGAACTTCATCCCGAGTTGCTTGCCAACGGTGGACCGCAACAGCCCGGTGGCCGAGGTCAGGGCCATCGCCGTCTCCGCCCGCGCGTCGGCATCGCCGAGGACGGTGTAGAAGACGGTGGCGTCGTGGCCGTCGCCGGTGATCCGGACGTCGGTCACGGTGACGAACCCGAGCCGGGGATCCTTGATCCGCCGTTCCAGCATCTGGGCGACGACCACCTTGATGTGCTCGGCCACCTTCGCATAGCGCGGTTTGCTCATGTTCGCTCCTCTCAACGGACTCCGACGCAGGTCCCGGTGGCCCGGGACCTGCGTCGCTGCAAATCGGTCAGTCCCTCGGCTTCTCCACCATCTCGAAGGTCTCGATGATGTCGCCGATCTTGATGTCGGAGTAGTTCGACAACGTGATGCCGCACTCGAAGCCGTCGCGGACCTCGGTTGCGTCGTCCTTCTCCCTGCGGAGCGAGGCGATGCTGGTCTCTGCGACCACCACGCCGTCCCTGGTGAGCCGGGCCTTGGCATTGCGTCGGATCGTGCCGTCGATGACCATGCAGCCGGCGATGACACCGAACTTGGAGGACCGGAAGATGTCCCGGATCTCCGCCTGCCCGCGGACCTTCTCCTCGAAGATCGGCTTCAGCATGCCCTTGAGGGCTGCCTCCACCTCGTCGATCGCGGAGTAGATGACCGAGTAGTAGCGCACATCGACGCCCTCGGCGTCGGCGAGCTGGGTCGCCTTGCCCTGGGCCCGGACGTTGAAGCCGATGATGACGGCGTCCGAGGCAGCAGCGAGGCTGACGTTGGTCTCGGTGATCGCACCGACACCGCGGTCGATGACCCGCAGGTCGACCTCGTCGCCCACGTCGATCTGCAGCAGCGCGTCCTCGAGCGCCTCGACCGCACCGGCCGAATCGCCCTTGAGGATGAGCCGCAGCTCCTGGGTCTCGCCCTTGGCCAACTGCTCGAACAGCTGGTCGAGGGTCTTGCGCCGGGTGGTCTTGGCAAGCATGGCCGCCCGCTGCCGGGCTTCCCGCTTCTCGGCGATCTGGCGAGCCATCCGGTCGTCCTCGACGACCAGGAAGTTGTCGCCGGCCCCGGGGACCGAGGTGAGGCCGAGCACCTGCACCGGCATCGAGGGCGGCGCCGCGTCGACGGTCTCGCCCTTGTCGTTGATCAGGGCGCGGACGCGGCCGTAGGCCGAGCCGGCCACGATCGAGTCGCCGGTGTGGAGCGTGCCCCGGTGCACCAGGACGGTTGCGACCGGGCCGCGGCCCTTGTCCAGGTGCGCCTCGATGGCCACGCCCTGGGCTTCCATGTCCGGATTGGCCCGCAGGTCGAGGGCGGCGTCCGCGGTGAGCAGGATCGCCTCCAGCAACTCGGGCAGGCCCTGGTGGGTGGTTGCGGAGACGTCGACGAACATGGTGTCGCCGCCGTACTCCTCCGGCACCAGGCCGTACTCGGTCAGTTGCCCGCGGACCTTCACCGGGTCAGCGGTCTCCTTGTCGACCTTGTTCACCGCGACCACGATCGGCACCTCAGCGGCCCGGGCGTGGTTCAGTGCCTCGATCGTCTGCGGCATCACGCCGTCATCGGCTGCCACCACCAGAACGGCGATGTCGGTCGACTTCGCACCACGGGCACGCATGGCGGTGAACGCCTCATGTCCGGGGGTGTCGATGAAGGTGATCTTGCGTTCGATGCCGTCGAGAGCCGTCGTCACCTGGTAGGCGCCGATCGCCTGGGTGATCCCGCCGGCCTCGCCGCCCACGACGTTGGTGTTGCGCAGCGCGTCGAGCAGCTTGGTCTTGCCGTGGTCGACGTGGCCCATGACGGTGACCGCCGGGGGCCGCGGGGCCAGGTCGTCCTCGTCGCCCGCGTTCTCGCCGAACTCGATGTCGAAGCTCTCCAGCAGCTCGCGGTCCTCGTCCTCAGGGGAGACGACCTCGATGGTGTAGTTGAGCTCGGCACCGAGCACCTGCAACGTCTCGTCAGCCACCGACTGGGTGGCGTTGACCATCTCGCCCAGGTGGAACAGCACCTGCACCAACGATGCAGCCTCGACACCGATCTTCTCGGCGAGGTCACTCAGCGAAGCGCCGCGACGCAACCGGACGATCTGCCCGTCGCCCTGGCGGACGCGCACGCCACCAATGCTCGGAGCCTCCATCTGGTCGAATTCCTGACGGCGCTGCTTCTTGGACTTGCGGCCTCGCTTGGCCTGGCCGCCGGGACGCCCGAAGGCACCCTGGGTACCGGAGCCGCCACGACCGCCACGGCCACCGCGACCGCCGCCACCGGGGGGACCACCGGCTCCGGGCGGGCCACCGACGCCACCGCGTCCGGGAGCTCCACCTGGACGGCCACGACCTGCGGCTACGCCGCCGGGACGATTGGCGCCGCCGGGACGACCCGGGGCGCCGCCGAGACCGGACGAAGCGGTCTTCGGCATCATGGCCGGGTTCGGCCTCGGGAGGCCGGCCACCCCGCCACCGGGGCGGGGCATCCGGTTGTCACCACCGGCCGGGCGGGGACCGCCGGGCCGATCGCTGTAGGGACGCTCGCCCGGACGGGCCGGGGCCGGCGCTGCACCTTCGGGACGGGGGCGCTGCACGCCCATGCCCTGCCGGGAGGCGAACGGGTTGTTACCGGGGCGCGGGGCTCCCGGACGGCGGGCGCCGGCTCCGGGCAGGCCACCGGTGCCACCGGGGCGGGGAACGGGACGGGGCCGGCCGGCGTCAGCTGCCTCGGCGGCCTGCGGACGCGGGGCGGCCGGCGCTGGTGCCGGAGCAGCCGGGGCCGGGGTTGCGGGCCGGGGAGCCGGAGCTGCGGGACGCCTGGTCGGCGCCGGGGCGGCTTCGCCGGTCGGGGTGGAAGTGGGTGCCGGGGCTACGACCACCGGGGTCGCCGGAGCTGGCGGCGCCACCGGGGCTGCGGGAGCCGGTGCCGGTGCGGCGGTCGGCGCAGCGGCCTCGGCCGGGGCTGCCGGGGCTGCCGGGCGGGGTGCTGGTGCTGCCGGACCCGGGACGCGACGTGCCGGGGCTGCGGGAGCCGGGGCTGCAGCGCCGGTGGCTGAAGCCTTTTCCTTCAGGCGACGCACTACCGGGGCCTCAATGGTCGACGAGGCCGACCGGACGAATTCCCCCATGTCGTTCAGGGTTTGCAGAAGTTCCTTGCTTTCGAGTCCGAGCTCTTTTGCGAGCTCGTAGACGCGGACCTTGGCCACTACTCTCCTTCAGGTCCACGCAGGCGCGTCGACCACTAGTTCTTAACAGTGCTCATTTCGAGATTTTCATCGAGTGGTCATGAGCGTTAGCCCACTTTCTGGTTGTGCTCGCACTGGAACGGCGAACGCGCAGGGTCGATTCTATCGCCGGAACCGGCGATTCGCCTAAGCGGGACCGGTGGTGGCCAGTCCGGCCAGCACAGCTGCCACCTGTTCGGAGTCGACCGGCCGCCGCAACGCCCGTCCGATCACGCCGCGGCGGGCAGCCGGAGCTGCACACGCCGGGTGCAGGTAGCAGCCGCGACCGCCCAGCACCAGGCGGTGGTCGATCACCACGACACCGGCCCTGGCGTCCCAGGCGAGCCTGACCAGGTCTGACCTGACCGCCTTGCCGCGGCAGCCGAGGCAGGTGCGGACAGGTGGGGTCACGGGATCCGACTATACGACGCCGATCCACAGCGGGCACCCAGCCGGCCCCGCGGCGGGGCACAGGCCGACCGGCTTTGGTTGAGTCCGAACCTCAATGAAGGAGCCGAATGGAAACCAAAGCGAAGCTCGCCCTCGCCATCGGCGGCGGTGTGATCGCCCTCGGCGCTGCCGTCGGCGTCGGGGCACTGGCCGCGAACCTCGCCGGCGGCGAGTCAGCGTCCACCCAGGCCGGTTACGGGCAGGGCCGGGCCGGCAACGACTCCCGGGACGATCGGGGGATGGACACGACGCAGCTCGCGAAGACCCTTGCGGAGAAGCTCGGCGTCGACGAGGCCAAGCTGGCAGCCGCGCTCACCGAGGTGATGGCTGCTGACCGGCCGGCCGGCCAGGCTGCGGGACAGCCGTCAGCGCAGCCCAGCGGCGCGCCGAACGGCGGTTCGGGGTTCCTGGAGACCATGGCGGAATCCTTGGCCGAGAAGCTCGACCTCGACGAGGCCGAGGTGCTGGCGGCGCTGCAGGAGTCCATGCCGGCCGGCGGCAGGGGTGGGGCGGCCGGCCAGCCGTCCGGTGGACCGACCGGCTGAACTCAGCCGACCGTGTCGGAGTGGATGTCGATCCGCCAGCCGGTGAGCCGGGCCGCCAGCCGGGCGTTCTGCCCCTCCCTGCCGATGGCCAGCGACAGCTGGTAGTCCGGCACGACCACCCGCGCGGACCGGGCGGCCAGGTCGGTGACGGTCACCGAGTTGACCTTGGCCGGGCTCAGCGCCTGGGCCACGAACACGGCCGGATCGTCGGAGTAGTCGATGATGTCGATCTTCTCCTCGTTCAGCTCGTGCATCACCGCACGGACCCGCTGGCCCATCGGTCCGATGCAGGCGCCCTTGGCCGAGACGTCCGGGACGGTGCTGACCACGGCGATCTTGGTGCGGTGGCCGGCCTCCCGGGCGATCGCCTTGATCTCAACGATGCCGTGCTCGATCTCCGGCACCTCCAGCTTGAACAGCTTCGCCACGAGGTTCGGGTGGGTCCGGGAGACGACCACCTGCGGACCGCGCTGCTCGCGGCGGACGCTGACGACGTAAACGCGCAGCCGCTTGCCGTGGGTGTACTCCTCGCCGGGTGACTGCTCTGCCTGCGGCATGATCGCCTCGATGCTGCCGAGGTCGACGCGAACGGTCCGGGAATCCCGGTCCTGCTGCACGACGCCGAGCAGGATGTCGCCCTCGGCGCCGGCGAAGTGGCCGTACTTCTGCTCGTCCTCTGCCTCGCGCAGGCGCTGGAAGATCACCTGGCGCGCTGTCGCTGCCGCGACCCGGCCGAAGCCCTCCGGCGTGTGTTCGAACTCCCCGATCTTGTTGCCCTCCTCGTCGAGTTCCGGCGCGAGGACACTCACCTTGCCGCTGCGGCGGTCCAGCTCGACCCGGGCACCCTCGATCGCTCCGGGCGTCTTGGTGTAGGCGTTCAGCAAGGCATCGGTGAGCGCGTCGACCAGCACTTCCATGCTGATCTCCTTGTCCCGCTCCAGCGCCTTAAGTGCGCTCATGTCGACGTCCATGTCAGCCTTCCTCAACTTGGTCTTCGAGCGTCCGGTTCAGCTCGATCTGCACGACGGCCCTGGTGATCCCGGCGAGTGGTACCCGCCGGACGGCGCCGTCCACGTCCAGGTCCACGGCTTCGGAATCCACCGCGACCACCCGGCCGGTGAGTTGTTCGCCCGCGGTGTTGACGGCCACGAGCCGGCCGGTGTTGCGCCGGAAGTGCCTCTCCTCGGTGAGTGGGCGGGTGACGCCGCGGGAGGACACCTCGAGGGTGTACGGGCGGCCCTTGGTGATGTCGACACCGTCGAAGGCCACCGAGATGGCGCGGGTCGCCTGGGCGATCTCGTCCAGCGACGGTCCCCTGCCGGCCGGCCCGTCCCCGTCGAGGAAGATCCGCACAACGGAGCGCTTCCCGGCGGTGAGCACCTCGATGCGATCCACCTCGAGGGCGTGCGCTGCGGCCACCGGTGCGACCAGTGACTCGATGTCAGCGGTGTTCATGACCGTTCCTCGATCCGATTGTGGGTTGCGGTTGTGGTCGCCGGGGCGACCTCCCAATCCTAGGCGAGGTCTCCGGGCTTTCTCGACACCTCAGCCGGTGACGAGGGCGACCAGGTGGGCCACCACCGCGTCCAGGGGCAGCTCGACGCGCTCACCGCTGGCGCGGTCGCGGACCTCGACCAGGCCGTCGACCAGGCCGCGGCCCACCACCACCGAGGTCGGCATGCCCATGATCTCCGCGTCGGCGAACTTCACGCCGGGGCTCGCCTTCCGGTCGTCCAGCAGCACCCGGATGCCGGCTGCGTCCAGCTCGAGCGCGAGCCGCTCGGCCGCCGCCGCGATCTCCTCGCCCTTGCCGGTGGCCAGTACCTGCACGTCGAAGGGTGCCAACGCGCGCGGCCAGGCGAGGCCGCGGTCGTCGCACGTCGCCTCGGCCACCGCTGCCACAGCCCGGGAGACCCCGACGCCGTAGGAGCCCATGGTGACCGTGACCAGCTTGCCGTTGGAGTCGAGCACCTTCAGGCCGAGGGCCTCCGCGTACTTGCGGCCGAGCTGGAAGATGTGGCCCATCTCGATGCCGCGGGCAAGGCTCAACGGCCCGGAGCCGTCGGGAGCCGGGTCACCCTCACGGATCTCCGCGACGTCGAGGACACCATCGGCTGTGAAATCCCGGCCGGCGACCACGTCCACCAGGTGGGTGTCGACGACGTTGGCACCGGTGATCCACGCCGTGCCGGCGACCACCCGCGGGTCGGTGAGGTAGCGCACCTTCAGTGGCCCCTCCGCCCCGAGGTGCTGCACGGCATTGCCCTCGACCAGCGAGACCGGGCCGATGTAGCCCTTTACCAGTCCCGGGTGCTGGGCGAAATCCTCGTCGGTGACCGGGGCGGCCTCTGCCGGCGTGATCGCGGCCTCGAGGCGCTTGGCGTCGATGTCGCGGTCCCCGGGCACCCCGACCACGAGCAGTTCGCTGCTGCCGTCGGGACTGGTGAGCTTGAACACCACGTTCTTCAGGGTGTCGGCAGCCGTCCAGGGCCGGTCAGCGCGCGGGAAGGCAGCATTGGCCGCGGCCACCAGTTCGTCGATGGTCCCGGTGCCGGGGGTGTCCACGGCGCTGGCCGCCGGCACGGCTGAGGGGTCGATGGCCTCGGGCGCCGGCGTGGTGACCGCCTCGACGTTGGCTGCGTAGCCGCCGGGCGAGCGGACGAAGGTGTCCTCCCCGGTCGGCGAGATCGCCAGGAACTCCTCCGAGGCGGAGCCGCCCATCGCCCCGGAGGTGGCCTTCACGATCACGTAGTCGAGGCCGAGCCGGTCGAACATCCGGATGTAGGCCTGGCGGTGGGCCTCGTAGGAGGCGTCCAGCCCGGCGTCGTCGACGTCGAAGGAGTAGGAGTCCTTCATCACGAACTCGCGACCGCGCAGCAGCCCGGCGCGCGGCCGGGCCTCGTCGCGGTACTTGGTCTGGATCTGGTAGAGCGAGAGCGGCAGGTCCTTGTAGGAGGAGTACAGGTCCTTCACCAGGAGCGTGAACATCTCCTCGTGGGTGGGGCCGAGCAGGTAGTCGGCACCCTTGCGGTCCTTCAGCCGGAACAGGTTCGGACCGTACTCGGTCCAGCGCCGGGTCGCCTCGTAGGGCTCGCGGGGCAACAGCGCGGGGAAGAGCACCTCCTGGGCGCCCATGGCGTCCATCTCCTCGCGGACGACCTGCTCCACCTGGTGCAGCACCCGCAGCCCCAGCGGCAGCCAGGTGTAGATCCCGGGTGCGGCGCGGCGGATGTAGCCGGCGCGGACGAGCCAGCGGTGGCTGGGCACCTCGGCATCGGCGGGGTCTTCACGGAGGGTGCGGACGAACAGCTTGGAAAGGCGGGTGATCACGACGGCAAGACTACCGACGCGCGAACCCGGCGCCGAACCGGGACCTGCCTCGGACGCGGGTCAGTCGCGGCGCCAGTAGCCCTTGACGATGACGGCCTCGGGTGGCAGGGCCCAACGGTCCTGGAGGAGGGCGCGCGCCACCGGCACCACCCCCGACTCCGCGGCGACGAAGCCGAGCACCTTCCCGGACGGCCGGTCGGCCGCAGTCAGGGCTGCCAGGGCTGCCACGAGGTTCTGCCCTGGACGGACCAGCATGGTGAGGTCGGTGGCGTCATCGGTCGGCAGCGGCACCAGCCGGTTGGTTTCGCCCACCTCGACGAACACCCGCGCCGGGGTGCCCGGGCTGCGCTGCCGGAGGAAGCGGGTGATCGCCGGGACGGCGGTCTCGTCACCGGCGAGGAAGAGCGCGTCCGGCGTCCCGGCCACGGCGTTGCTGCGCCGCGGCCCGGCCACCGCAGCGACCGATCCGAGCGGGGCGTGTGCTGCCCAGGTCGAGCCCGTCCCGCCGCTGTGCACCAGCAGGTCGAAGTCCACCCAGCCGGCGTCGGGGTCGCTGGCCACCGGGGTGTACTCGCGGCTCTCGAACTCGCGCCACTGCTCTGGCGTCGGCGGGGGCGGGGACCCGGCCGGAGCGAAGAAGAGCCGCACATGGTCGTCGGCCCCGGGCGCGTTGAACCCCCGCAGCTGCGGGCCGCCGAGGCGCACCCGGACGTAGCCGGGGGTCAGCCACTGCCGGGAGCGCAGCACCGCTGCCCGCAGCGCCGACTCCAGCGGCACGGTTTCGAAAGCCACTGTGGTTGCGGTCATGGATCTCCTGGTTCGGCGAGGCTGGTTCGGAATCAGGTTAGCCTGCCCTAACCAACGGCCCCGGCGTCCGGCTGGCAGGATGGCGCGGTGACCGAAACCGCACTCCCGGACGGCGTCCGCAGGGTGGCAGCGAAGCTGGCCGAGCTCGGGCATCCCCACGAAGTGGTGATGCTGCCGGTGACCGGGCGCACCGCTGCCGACGCGGCCTCCGCCCTGGGCATCGAACTGGGCCAGATCGCCAAGAGCATCGTCTTCCGGCGTCGTGAGGACGACGCGGCCGTCCTGGTGGTGACCTCCGGCGACCTGCGGGTGGATGAGCACAAGGTCTCCGCACTGGTCGGCAAGGTGGGCCGCGCGGATGCCGACTTCGTCAAGGCAGCCACCGGCTTCTCGATCGGCGGCGTCTCACCGGTTGCGCACAGCAGGGAGCCGGTGATCCTGATCGACACCCAGCTGTTCCGGTTCGAGCAGGTGTGGGCTGCTGCCGGGCACCCGTACGCCGTCTTCCCGCTCTCCCCCGCCGAACTCGTGCAGCTCACCGGCGCGCCGGTGGCCGAGATCGCCTGATCCGCGGATCCCCGGATCAGAACAGGATCGTGGCGAACTCCCCCACCTGTTCGTACCCGACCCGCTCGTAGCAGCGGATCGCCCGGGTGTTGAAGTCGTTCACGTACAGGCAGACGATCGGGTAGTCGGCCAGCACGTACTCGGTGACCCCGGCCATCGCCGGCTCTGACAGCCCCCGGCCCCGCAGGGAGGGATCGAGCCAGACCCCCTGGATCTGGGCCGCCGGCCCGCTGGCGGCCCCGATGTCGCTCTTGAAGACCACCCGGCCGTTCTCGACGATGCCGTAGGCGCGGCCCTGGTCGACGACCCAGCGGCAGTAGCTCCGGTAGCTGGTGTCGCCACCGGCCAGCGGGTCGGCGCCGACCTCCTCGGTGTACATGGCGACGGAAGCAGCGAAGTAGGAGTCGAAGTCGGCCGTGGTGATCGGCCGAACGCGGGGGTCGGCAGCGATCTTCGGCGCCGTGACGGTTGCCATCACCGGCTGCCTCGGCCGCACCTCGCGCACCTGGCTGTAGGCCTTCCCCCAGCGGTCGCTGAGCGCCCGCCAGAACGGCATCACGAACCAGGAGGGTCCGACGATGGACTGGCTGTTGCGACGCCGTCCCGCCGCCTCGACGAAGGCCGGCAGCGGCTCGGCGTCGGTGACCACGGGGACGAGGTTCGCCCCGACGTGCAACAGGGATGTCGGCGCTGCACCCGGCCAGCCCCAGAGCACCCCGGGCGCGCCGTGGTTCAGGATTCCGGCTTCGACCCTAGATGCGACGAAGACGTTCACCACCGGATCCTCCGCGACCAGTCGCCGGACGATGCCGGCGTCCGCGTTGGTGAGGATCCGGGCTGTCATGGTCTAGCCGACCGACACCTGGACCGGACCGGACTCGACGGCCGGCATCTCTGCTGCCAGCCGGTTGGCCTCCTCGATCAGGGTTGCCACGATCTCGGACTCCGGCACGGTCTTGATCACCTCGCCGCGGACGAAGATCTGGCCCTTGCCGTTACCGGAGGCGACCCCGAGGTCGGCCTCGCGCGCCTCACCCGGGCCGTTCACGACGCAGCCCATCACAGCCACGCGAAGGGGAACCTCCATCCCGGTGAGGCCTTCGGTGACCTCCTCGGCCAGCTTGTACACGTCCACCTGGGCGCGGCCACAGGACGGGCAGGAGACGATCTCCAGGTGGCGCGGACGCAGGTTCAGCGACTCGAGGATCTTGATGCCGACCTTGACCTCCTCTGCCGGCGGCGCGGACAGCGATACCCGGATGGTGTCGCCGATGCCCTTGGCTAGCAGGGCGCCGAAGGCCACCGAGCTCTTGATGGTGCCCTGGAAGGCCGGTCCGGCTTCGGTTACGCCGAGGTGCAGCGGGTAGTCGCAGGCCTCGCTGAGCTGCTCGTAGGCGCGCACCATGACCACCGGGTCGTGGTGCTTGACCGAGATCTTGAAGTCCCGGAACCCGTGCTCCTCGAAGAGGCTCGCCTCCCAGAGGGCCGACTCGACCAGGGCTTCGGCGGTCGGGGCGCCGTGCCTGACCAGCAGGCGCTTGTCGAGGGAGCCGGCGTTCACCCCGATCCGGATGGAGACGCCGGCGTCGGTGGCCGCGCGGGCGATCTCCTTGATCTGGTCGTCGAAGGCCCGGATGTTGCCTGGGTTGACCCGGACGGCCGCGCAGCCGGCGTCGATCGCCGCGAACACGTACTTCGGCTGGAAGTGGATGTCCGCGATCACCGGGATCTGGCTCTTCTTGGCGATGATGTGCAGCACGTCGGCGTCGTCCTGGCTGGGGACGGCCACCCGGACGATGTCGCAGCCGGTGGCGGTCAGTTCGGCGATCTGCTGCAGGGTGCCGTTGATGTCGGTGGTCTTGGTGGTGGTCATCGACTGCACGGAGACCGGTGCGCCACCGCCGACCAGGACCTTGCCGACCTTGATCTGCCTGGTCGGCCGGCGAGGGGCGAGCGTTGGCGGCGGTGTGGCGGGCATCCCCAGGTTGATGGTCATGGACTCCTCGTTCGACAGCGTGGCGGCCGGCAACCGACCACCGCCAGACAGCCTACCCACCACCCGCTGCCCCACTCGGCGGCACGACCGCCGAGCGCAGCTGTGCCGCCCCATCCCCGATCCGGACCCCGAGCCGAGTTCGCGCTCCCGAAACGCGCCCTTGCTCCCGGAGTTTCGGGAGCGAGGGCGCGTTTCGGGAGCTGGGGCCGGACGGGCCGGCATCCGGAGGACGATGGCCGTGGCGTGGAACGTTTCCGTGGTCCCACGCGTACTGGTGGGTGAGAGGGGAATCCAAATGGCCTGGGGATCGCGTCGGGACGCGGAGTTCACCGCGTTCGTCGCCGCCGCGTCCGCCACCCTCGGCCGGACGGCCTGGCTCCTCACCGGCAACGTCGACGCGGCGGCAGAACTCCTCCAGGCGACCCTGGTGAAGACCTATGTCGCCTGGCCGAAGGTGAGAGCCGGCGAGGCGGCAGCCTACGCGCGGCGGATCATGGTCAACGCGAACATCGACGGGTGGCGCCGGCGACGCGAGACGCCCGGCCTGCCGGAGCCGGAGCCCGGATCGCCGTCAGCTGAGGCCGAGTTCGACGAGCGGGAGCGGCTTGGCCGCCTGCTGGCCGGCCTGCCGCTGCAGCAGCGCCGGGTGATCGTGCTTCGGTTCCTGCACGACCTGTCCGAAAGGGCGGTTGCTACCGAACTCGGGCTGCCTGTCGGCACGGTCAAGTCCAGTACGGCCCGCGGCCTGGCTTCCCTCCGCAGTGCCCTCACCAAGGACGGAGTGACATGAACGAGAGCTTCGATGACCAGTTGCGTCGCGCGATCCAGGGCGACGAGGTGGAGATCCGGTCCGACGCCCAGCAGGTGATCCGTACGGGCCGGCGGACGGTCCGTGCGCGGCGTCTCGGCTGGGGTCTTGCAGCCTCGGCCGTCGTGGTGGCCGCGGCGCTGGTTGTTCCCGGACTGCTGCACCGGACGCTGCCGGCCGAGCCCGCGGATACCGTACTTGCCACCCCTTCCCCGTCCCCGGGCACCCTGATCGGCACAAGCTGGGAGGTGCTGAAGCTGGACGGGGCCGACCTGATTCCCGGGACCTCGATCACGCTGGCGTTCGGCGAAGGCACTGTCACCGGGTTCGGCGGCTGCAACGGCTTCGGCTCCGTCCGGGTGGACGGCAAGCTCACGAACGGCTGGTACCGCACCTACGGGGACCGGCTCTCAATCGGCCCGGTTGCCGCCACCTGGAAGGGCTGCGGCGATGGGATCGGTGAGCAGGAAAGCAGGTACTTCGAGGCTCTGACTGGCGTCCAGCGGTTC
>JADLEH010000368.1 GCA_020846255.1 Propionibacteriaceae bacterium | reverse complement strand
GACACTGAAATCCAGCGCGGCCGGCTCACATCCCCACACCGACACTTCGGAAAAGTCACTTCCCGGACCCGTCACCACAAAGCCTACGACCGACCTGCCCAAGGCGTCTTGACACAGAAGGGAGCCATGAGAGGACGGTCGTGCGCGGGTGGCAGCCAGCCGAAAGGCTGGCCCTCGCACACCGCGGCTACGAATGCACCCTCGATCCCCTCCCGTGGGTTTCGGAGGGTTCTATGCCTGAACAACCGTGTTCGCAGGAGGGGTATCGGCAGCCTGTTGGTGCTGCGATCGAACTAGACCCGGAGAAAGCCCCAAAGCAGCTTCTTCTCCAGCCTGGCCCCGACGAGTACGAACCCTCCGGCCGTCTCGTCTATGCACGCGGCGCCAGCCTTCTCATCGTAAATGCCGATCGACTTCGGCCATGCAACCCGTCCTGACGCCGCTGCGTTCTCCATGTCCCGCACATCCCAACTTGCTCGCCTGAACCTGATCTTGTCCTCATCCCAGGTGTCGCGAGGGTCAGTTAGCTGGACCACAACGCAACGGCGGGTGCGGCTCGCGTTCTTCAGATCGCCCATCACGGCGGCCCGCACTTCGAGGCCGCCCTCGTTGCCGAGCGCATCCACGTCGCTGGACCCACTCACGAGTCGGTCCACCGGTACGCCGTCCAATGAGAATCTATTCACCAGGCCGGTGTCTGCATCGTGAACGAACGCGCTGACCTGGACGCACGTCTCCGGCATGGTGCCCAATCCGGGATAGCAAACCCGAAAGCCGTCGAGCGACTGCTCCATGGAGCCGCCCCCGGCAGTGAAGTCGTTCATGGAAGTGCCGACAGCATCGGCCTCAGCTGTCCAGACCCAGAGGATCGCCTTCAGGTAACGGTCCGCCGCCGATCCGTCGGCAACACTGCTCAGGGAACGATCAACCTCGATGCGGCTCGACGCCGCAAGCGCCTGCGCCACGGCCGCTTCCCTGGCGGAGTCTCGGGTTGCCTTCTGTAAAGCAGGCACCTGAGTAATGGCGAAGGTGGCGCCTGCTACCACCATGCTGAGAGCTGCGACGAACAGTGCCCATGTGGCGATCCGGTCCGATCGTATCCACGGCGTCCGCGGCGGCTTATTCGCCGGGGGACGCCCACGCGACCAAGACGATGTGGGTGGCGGCGGTTGTACCGGGGTATTCCATGCGCTGGAAGTGGTCACAGATCGGATTGTCGAGCAATACACAACTGAACTGTGGGACGTCTCAGTGATGTCATGCCTTCGCCTGCTTTTCCGCCGGTGCGCCGATGGTAGAGGCTACATCTTGGCTGAGGAGAGCGCTGGCCCATTGACCGGAGCCGAACGACTTGGAGTCCTGGCGAGACTTCGGGCGGCCGCCGAGATGCCAGGTCGGGCGGCACCGCGGAGCATGCCAATTCGGAACTCGCAGACAACCTCTTCTGGGCCCAAGCCGCAATCTGGTGGCTGCTATATCGCGACCGCCGTCCACGGGTCTTGCAACGCACCAGCGTCTTGGTCCTCCGGCGTTATCGGGATGAGCGGCCCGCGAGATCCGCTCTTGCGTCAGCCCACCCCTCGCCACGTTCTTCGAGGACGCCCGAGTGATGAACGCTCCCGCCAAGCGGCTGCAAGACGCCCTCGTTCGCAGACTCGGCCGAGAGTAGACGAAGACAAGTGCCGTTCTTTGGCGGGGCATCGCGTGGCATCGGCGCGGGCACGAGAACGGAGGTATCGACCAGCGACACGTTCGGGGCTGGACCGAGTTGGGGTCAGGGTTGAGCAGGCCAACGTCCCGGCCGAGTACATCTGGACCGGAACTCCTGGTGCGACCAAACAGGCCGCGGTTGGCTCTGTCGAGTGTCCTGAACTCGGCAAGATCGACCGCGCGCAGCGCGGCAAAGGCGTGCGTGTCCTGGGCTGCCAGTCAGGGATCAGTTGTCAGGCTTCCCGGACACAATCACTTCGGGGGCGAGCGCGGTGAACGACGCTGTGGCGGGGGGAACATGCACCGTCACAGACTGGGCCGTCTGCTCAAGTGGCGATCCTTCCGGGCATAGGTGGTCGGCCAGCCCAAGAATCTCGTCGGTTAGCGCTGTGAGCTTCCGTTGGGCCGCTCTTAGGTACCGCACAGGATGTTCCACTCGGTAGGTGGCGTCTTGTCCAGCCTTGGTCGCTGGCGAGACCACGGACAGCGCCCAGTCCGTTCTATTCACCGCACCTACCTGTGCATGGATGTGGCGCGGCAATGACTGCTCATGGACAGCGCGGTTGCGCAGGCGCCGGAGCTCCTCAAGCCAGCCGAGCGCCGCGCCTTTCGTGTTCAGGGCGGCGTCAACGGCGTCCACCATGCCCTCGGCGTCATACTCCAGAACCTCAGCCTGAAGATGCCGCCATATTCGCTCCTTGAACATCCCCCAGTTCTGATCATGCGGTTCGATTCGCTTCCAGGGCAAAGAGCTACCTTGGTCGTTTCTGAAGAAGTACTGCTGGGCTGCTTGGATTAGGCCGCTCACGCTCGCATCGAACGCGCCGCAGAGCGCGGCAAGTGCAGCGTCCAGAGACATCTCGACTCCAACAAGACGTGAGAAGCCGCGCGCTTCCCCGACAGCCTCGAGGGTGTCGATGTGGAAGCCGCCGGACTTCAGCTTGAACGCCACCCAGCCTCGAGGTCCGCTCGCGCCAACCCACTCATCGACCTCTGGGCCGATCGGCCAATCCAGACGCAATATCGCCGAGTCCATGCGCCCATCCAAGCAGCCGTTCAGCGCGCACCGTGAGCGTCAGAGACTCGGACACCGCTTCCTCGCCCGAGGTTGAGCGACGATCGGCACCGTTGATCGCGCCGTCAGTGGCAATTGAGGGCGGTAGTGCTCGGGCGCCGGCCAGCCGAAAGGCTACCCTCGCACACCGCGGCAAAGTAGTGCATTGGAGTCGCTGGCGTTGGCATGACCTAGCCTTGCGGCATGGACGTCCTCGGGGTTGTGGAGCGTCCCGTTGGGGACCCCCAACTCGGCGATCGGTACGGCTCTGAGAGACGGTTCTTGGACTGGACCGTAAATGGCGTGTTTCTGCGGTCGATGCTGGGGTGGGCGATCCCGCCGTCGATGACGACCTGCCTTCGGTCGGGCTGGGTTCTTGAGCCGGTGTTGGCATCCCTTGCCAGCCTGACAGCCCCCGGCCGGGGCGAATTCCCGGACGGCCGAGCCGCAATCTTGGTCTGCGAACAGTGCGGTGATCTGGAATGCGGCGCAGTGAGCGCGCGGGTCGAAATCGGAGACGGAGTTGTTCGCTGGACCGATTTTGGGTGGCAGGTTCCCCGCGAGGATGGCTTCGACCCCCTCGAAACGTCGCTCCATCTCGCCTTCGCGGAGCGGGAATATCAAGGGTTGTTGGCGGGCGTTCGCGACAGGCTTCTGTCGACGGCCGTTCCCTCCTGGTTCTGGCGCCCGTTCTGGCCCTGGCTGAAGCCCCGCTCTAGATACGTCGTGATCTGAGCTGAGGACGAGCGAGCTAGCCGCGGCATGAGCGTTCGTCAGGATGGGAGCATCGTGCCGGGGTCCTGCCGCCGCCTAGGGTGTTCTCGTGCGTGACGACTCAGTGAGCCCATTGGGAGCGGTGCTGATCGTCTCGAACTGGGTTCTGGCCAACGCGATCCTCCTTGAGTATGCCGCCGTTCAAGAGTTGCTTCACGCAGCGGATGCGAACTGGCAAGACCAATACGACAGCGGCACGATGGCATTCGCTTCGCTCCCCGTCGGCCTCGGCCTCCTTCCGCCGGCGCTGGCAGCGTTCGCCGCCCTGTCCGCACTCGCCATTCGGCGAGTGCGGTCGACGGCACTCGGGTGGACGTCGCTCGTCGCACACCTAGCTCTCCTGGTGGGCATCTGGAATGGGCCGGCGGCCCCTGGGTCCTCGATGGACTACTGGTTCCGCCTGGCCGCCTTAACTGCATTCGCAGCGACAGGGATCGTCGCTGGCGCGAACCTCCGCCCAGTGCACCGCAGCAGACCCTCGACAACGCCGCTGGATGCGACCCCACAGCCCAACCCAGCAAGACGGTGAAGCTGCGCTGCAACCACGGGGATCGACCACGACGACAGCGGCAGAACAGCGCCCTCTTGATCGGGAGGCCCGTTCTGGTTCTCGCACTTGGCCGCGGTTTGATCCGGTGCTCGCTAGGGTCAGACGAAGCTGTGACGCTGACACTTGGAAGGGAGGACTTCGGTGACGGAACGAGACCTTGCACAGCACGCCAACCAGATGGTCGTTGACCTCAGTTCCTTCCTGGAAGGCGGAATGAGTATCGACCAGCTCTCGACGGTGTTGAAGATCCGGATCGCGGCCATGGCAGCCTCGGGTGCAGATCCGGCGTGGGTGGACGAGTGCAGATCGCTTCGAAACGAGATCGAGTACATCAACGCTTTCTGGCTCGAGTCTGGTCGCCCGCATCTGGACGACGAGGAGTCCCGGGCGGCGCGAGAAGCAGCACAGGAATTGAGCTTGGCGCTGAGTCGAAATGATGCGACTGGTGGCCCGCTCGGCTAATCAGGCGAGATCCTCAAGCGCCCCAGGCGGCGTTCCAGGTGGCCACCAGGGTGCGGGGAACTGATCGCATGATCGACCACAGTTGACCAGCATTCGTTGAGCTCCGAACGCGCCATCATCGGCAGGGTTGACCGCGCGGACCGCGGCATGAGCGAGCTTTAGGTCAGGGTCACCTCGGTTGTGTAGGCGTCGTGATCGGAGAGCCGGTTCCCGGCCGGGTCTTCGGCGATGATCCGGGTGACGGAGTGAACGTGCGCGTCGGCGGGAACAGCGATGTGGTCGATTGAGAACAGGCCAGCAACCCGATGGGGTGAGGCTGCGGTGGGCAGGTTCAGGTGGAGCCGATCGAGCTTGTCCTTGATCGTGGTGCGGCCCGTGACGCTGCCGGTGTACTCCCGACCCTGCATCGCGTGATTCCAATCGCCGCCCCACACCAGCCCCGCGACCGGCAGGGACTCCATGAGTTGATCGACTGCCCTGCTGGTCTTCTCATTTGATGTGCCTTCGCCCCATGGCACTGGTCCACAGGAGCGCCAAGGCAAGATGCTGCTGCACCAGTACAGGCCCGAAGCCAACGCTGCTGCACTGGCGGGGTGCGGGTCGGGCATTGGTTCGAGCTGGTCACGGCAGAAGATGCCGGCCCAGTGCCGTCGTGTCGCCATCCTGCCCGTGGTGAGGTGCGACTCGAGCCCTGGCAGAGCGACGTCGGTTCGCACCTCGGTGAGCAGCCACACTTCGCAGTCCTGGGCGACGAGCAAGTCCAAGTGGTCGGGACCCCATCGGCCCGCCAAATTCCAGGTTCCAATCCGCACGAGCCCATCCTGACGGTCTTCATCACGCGCCATCGGGAAACAGTGCAATACAAGCGGACCGCGCCAGATCCGGTCGTTCCGGCCGGTAACTCGCCGGGTCAGCTGGTGTTCGCCCGGCCCCCGTGGGCAGGTGATCTGGGACGACGTCGACGCCTCCTGCGTGTTGGACGCTCCTACCCCGGAAGGCAACTAACTCGACATCGCCCTGACGTTGGACGGACCGTACGGGCAGGTCTGACCAAGGCCGGTCGAGCATTTGCAACGGACCCGGGTCAATCCGCGTGGATAGGGAATCGGACAAGGAAGGACTTGGCGATGCGCCGATTTGTGATCCTCGTGTCTCTGCTCACCGGCTGTGCCGCCATCCCTGCCGTGCCGGCGGACTCGCCCAGCCCGGAGCCGGTGGTGCTGCTGGTCAAGGCCGAAACCAGAGGGGGGCTGTGCCTGACCGGGACTACCTGCGAGTCAAGCATCACGGTGATGAGCGATGGCAGCTGGACACACGCCATGAACGACGCCCAGCGCACGGGAACGCTTCCGGACGGTCGGGTCGCCGCACTGACCGACGCCGTCGAGCGCACGGATCTTGCCGCTGCGCCGGCGTTCACCGGCACCTGCCCGATCGCCCACGACGGCCAGGAGCAGGTGCTCACCTGGCTCCAGGACGGTAAGCCGGTCACCGTCGCGTCCTGCGAACAGGAGTTTCACCCCAGCGACCCGCTGGTCGTCGCTGCCACCGAGCTCTCGGCCGAGCTGGCCTGAACCGCCCAACTTGGACGGCTCTCGGTCAATCTGGCGAGATGCTTTTGCCCGCACGCGCGGGGCGCGGCAGCAGCGGATGCCTAATCCTCGTTAGCGAGGTCCGGGAACCCCAAGGGGCAGCGGGCAAGCCAAAACGGTGGAATCAGAGAAACGCGAACCCGGGTTCCACCGTCCGTGCCGCTAGAAGCTGTACGAGGTCGCCCGGCATCTGAAACACAGCCGCTGTGGATGTCCACATCATCAGTAGGCTCTGGCCACGCGAAGCCGGGAGTGGTCTTTGGCGCTCGCAACGGATCGTCTCGACCTTGACCTGTGGCTGAATCGCCCTGTGTCGAGTTATCCCGCCAAGTAGAAGGTGCCCAGTGAGCGGTAAAGCTCGATGGCCCGGCCTATTGGGCTTGGCAATTGCGTTAGTGGCGTCTTTCGTTGCCCTTTTCTGGAATCTCGTGATGGTTGGATTGGCGCATCCGTCGAGAACCGTAGCATCTCTGCAATCCGCGCTTCGGCAGTTGGTCGACTTATGGACAGACGGCGAATCATCTTGGCGGGCTACGGCAGTTCTGATTGCTTTTGTCGGCCTTTGCGTGCATGGCTACTTTCTCACCCGCGCTCACAGTACATTTCGCTCGCGTGCCATGATGGATCCCGCGGAGTTCGAGAAGAAGGCCGATTGGCCCATGCTCCTGTCCCTCACTCGGGAAGGGAATGAGCTTCGGCTATCAGGCCTATTCGACGCACGTGTTCTTCTCGATCTGATCTCCCAAATCATACTTCAGCGAACTCACGCGAGAGTCAGCGAGGAGGTCACAATACTGCCAAACGTCCTCGAGCGAGAAGTCAGGCTGCGATCAGACCCGAATAGCCATCGGAGGCTGCTAGTAATTAGCAAGCCAAGGAAGGAAGGTAACTTTCGCGACTTCAGAATGGAATCTCAAGGGCTCGATGTTCTCAACTTCCACAGGTCGCAGGCAATCCTGTTGGGATGCCTCAACCTTCTCGGCCGCATGGCGAAAGGAGGCGCGCTCAGCTTGGATGAGCAACTCCATGCCATGCGATGCATTACGGCCGTAACCGACCCTGATCAGAATGCTGCTCGCGCCGCGGCGTCGCGATGGGTTAGCGGGATGAAAGGCAACTCTGACGCGAAGCTTCTCCTGGCATCGTTTATGAGTGTGGTACTCGAGCGGCGGCCGATCCTTGTGCAACGGTCCGGCTTGAGCGGCGATCTCGATGACTGCAGGTTTAGACACGCCGAACCCATCTTGAAGCCGGATGAGGGAACATCGGTGCCGTTGAGTCTGTGGATGTCTTGGGCGCGATATGCCCGATCTTGGTGGGGTTCTGCGCCGAAACTTATGTCCATACCGTTGCCGGGCGCGCTGGCATCGCAGCGCTTCAGTGTCGCGGTGAACGCTCCGATAGGCACTTACATTCGCGACGTTGGTCTGTGGGACTATCAACGGAGGCTATGGTATCCAAATTTGAGCCGCGAGAGCTATTACGAGGTCTTCACGGGCCATCAGGTTCTTCCCGGCATGAGGCGTGCGCAGGCCACGATCTCCTCTACAAGCGAGAGCGCGATGACAGTCCTCAAGAACCCACGGTTAGCGGTCCGAATTAGTGAGGTTCCGCCAGGCAGTATCGGGGCAGGCGCACTATTGAGCATTTCTGTCTGGCTTCTCATCTGGCTGTTCGGAGCGTTCTTTCCTTCCGGGGACTCTCCTTTCTTCGATCTTGCAGCCCTCGCACTGGCCGTCCCGAGCAGCGTCTTTGCTGTGTTTTCTTTGAACACTCGTGAGTCACCGTACTCATCACTAAGTGCACAGCTCAGCTCACTGGTCTCAATGACACTCTCTTTCCTTGCCATTCTCTTGCTCGTGGCAGCCCAGAACACGCCAGCCTTGTTGGCTTTGACAAACCTAGCTCGTCCAGTAATGCTCACCACTAACGGCCTATGGCTTGCGCTAGAAGCCGTGGGGCTTTTAAACGCCATCTGGTGCAGCCTCGACCTCATGCGCGCGCGTCTCCGTTACCGCGCGCTTCGCACAGAAGATCTCAATTTCTACGGGAAGAAGGACTAGTAGAATGGCCGACTCTGCAAACTCAGATCAGTCGGTGGAACCTCCGCTCTCGACGCTGCAGTCCTACCCCTCGGACGCTGCGCTCCTAGCGGCGTTATCAGCCGTTGAGGTGCTTCTCGTCGGGCACGAAGGGGGCCCGACGAAGGATCTGGTGGACGCAACTCAAGACCCGCGAAATAGTTGAACTGCCTCAGGGTTCCTCAGGCAGTGGGCATCGCATAGTCACAAGCCTGGTGTGTGGTGCTGGGCTGATCACGACCCGCTCATCGGCAGATCCGGTCGAATCTCGTGCATGTCCGGGAGCCTGCGCGCACCCCCATCAACACCATCCGCGGCAACGCCGAGCTGGTCGGCCAGGGTTCTGTGCACACCCCGGCCGAGGTGGCGGCCACCATCGAGCGCATCGAGGCGGAGTCGATCCGGACCGGCCGGCTGGTGGACGACCTGCTCGCGCTGGCCAGGCTCGACGAGACCGCCCAGCTCCGGCTGCAGCAGGTCGACCTGCTAGCCGTGGTGGCCGAGGCGGTTGCCGACGCCAGGGTCCGTGCGTCGGAGCGGGCGGTGAGGATCCAGCACCTCGTCGCGAGCCCGTGGTCCGACCTGCCGCCGGTGGTGCAGGGCGAGGAGACCCTGCTGCGCCAGGTGCTCACCAACCTGCTCGGCAACGCGCTGCGCCATACCCCCGGCCGACACCGAGGTCGAGGTCGGCCGCGGCGTCCGCGCCGACCAGGTGGTGGTCAGCGTCGTCGACCACGGGCCGGGGCTCGACCCGGCGAACGAGGAACGGGTCTTCGAGCGGTTCTTCCGGGAGGAGGCCGGACGCAGCCGAACCCGAGGCGGCGGCTCGGCCTGGACTTGCCATCGCCGCCTCGACGGCTGCGCGGCACGGTGGCACCTTGCGCTACCAGCCGACCCCCGGTGGTGGCGCCACCTTCGTCCTGACCCTCCCCACCCTGTGACCCGGGCCTTGGCCAGCTCCCGGTGGTCTGCAAGCATGTCCGCTGCGACGAGCAGCGAAGGAGTCCCACGGTGGAGGCACTGGTTCCGACCCTCGAGGCGCTTGCGGAATCCGAACCGAGCAACCTCCGCAGCGGACCGGTGCTGGGTCCCGACGGTGTCCACGGCATTGCCAAGGCGCCCTACCTGCCCGACACCCTGAAATGGCTGCACATCGGAACGATGTACGACCACCCCAAGTCCTGGACGTTCATGGGCGGGGGCGTAGCCCCCGGTCTGGGCGCTGTCATCCTGTACAGCGTAGAGATCGGTGGTGTCATGTACTTCCCCGACGAGTTCTCGCCCGGCCGCAAGCAGGAGATCAGCTGGTCGATGCGGGATGGCTACCAGCCCTGCCCGGTCTCGGTCTGGCTGGCACGGTCGGTGGAGGTGACGATCCAGCACTTCGCGGTCCGAACGCCAGCAGACGACGCCACCGTGGTCTACTCAAAGGTGACCCTCGTCAACCGTGCCGACGAGTCGGTTGCGGCATCCCTGCACATCAAGGCCAGCCCGCGGCTCCACCTTCCGCTGGCTGCGGAGCCGACCAGGAGCGACACGTCGTCGATGGCCTATGAGGTCGTGCTGGCCGCCGGGGGAGAGGTGTCCTTCGACTTCGTGTCCCGCGCGAACGGCGCTGACCTTGCCGTCGACGATCCGGAGTCGTACGGAACCTACGAGGACAACTACCGACGGATGGCGCAGGGCTGGAACGAACGAATCGAACGCCTGGCGCACCCCGTGAGGCTGCCGCATCCGGGCATCGCCGCGATGTACAAGGCGATCCAGATCCTGCTGTGGTGCTGCCTTGTGCGAGTGGGCGACGACTACGAGATCCGCGCCGGGGCGCCGAACCCGGCCCGGCTGGAGAGCTACGACCGCACCTTTCCGCACGACGTGCCCAACTACGTCGACCAGTTCATCCGGGAGGGCGACCACGAACTGGGCCGGAAGATCCTCGAGTCCTCGTACTACCGGGTGCTCAACTCCGCCGACATCGGCGACTGGGGTGGCCTGAACTACATGGACACCATCGGCAAGTTCCTGCTGCCCTACGCCCAATACCTTCAGAACACCGGCGACGAGTCCTACTTCGACGAGGAACTGCGGGCCTTCCTCGCGCGAGCTGCCCGCAACATCGAGGCCTGTCTGGTCCACGACGATCCCGAGCACGCGGGCCTGATGCGCAAGGGAGAGGACTTCGAGAACTGGTCCGATGACGGCGACTTCCTGCTGTGCGACAACTGGGCGGCCCTGCACGGCCTGCAGGCCTACCGGTACCTGGCGACCCGGCTTGGCCTGACCGCGGAGGTGGCCTGGGTCGAGGCTGCGATCGACAGCCTGAACGGTGCACTCAACGCAGCTCTCGACCGCACCCGGGATCGCCGGGAGATCGATCACTACCTCGGTGCCTTCGACGACCTGACATACCTGCGGTACACCCGCGGCTCGTTCTACTCGTGGGTGCCCTACGCGGGCGCCTTGTCGACCTTCCCGTGGGGCGCGTGGTTGCGGGGGTACGACCGCGCCGGCACCTGGAAGGAGAAGTTCGACGCATCGATCGCCCATGCGCTGCACGAGCGCGACCGGCGGGTCGTTCCCGAGGGAAGCTGGGGTGCCTGGTGGGGGCATGTCACCTTCGGCTCGACCTACAACGCAGCCGGCGGACTGCAGTGCCTGGCCTCGGACCGGTTCCGGCTGGAGTCGCTGAAGAACGTGGAGTTCCTGTACGACAACCAGTGCGCCCCCTGGCAGTGGTCGGAAGCCTTCGAGGCGAAGGGGCGAGACCAGTGGGTCGGGATGTACCTGCCGCAGGAGTCCTACGGCAACTACGAGAGCTGGGGCACCTCGTTCTCCAAGCAGGCGATCCTGCAAGCGTGTGCGTCCGTCCACGTCGACGGGACGGTGATCCTCGGCCGTGGTGTCCCGGACCGTTGGCTGCGGCCGGGGGAGGTGATCGAGTGGCGCAACATCAACGTGAACGATGGCCGGCTACTCAACTTCACGATCACGTCCACCGGATCGGAGATCGTGCTCGACCTGAGCGGTGACATCCCACTGGGCTGCGTCGTGCTCGACCTGCCCGCGCTCGCGGGGAACGTGGCGAGCGCCGATGTTGGGACGGTGTTGGAGTCAGGCGCGGTGCGGCTCGAGCCCGGCGAGCGATCCGTCCGCGTGACCCTGGCTCGTCCCATCGCCTGAGGCGCCTTCAGGACTCCGGCGGCACCGTTCCGATCAGGCTGTGACCCTCGACGAGGCGTGGCGGAACGAGGTGGACGCGACCGGGCTTCGCCGCCGAGCGGTCGACCGCAGCCAACGCCAGCTCAACCACCTGCCGGGCGGCCTCCTCCCGGTTCATGCTCAGGTAAGTGGGTGCCACCGGCGCGCTGTCGAGGTCGGCCCTCTCGGTGAAGCTGATGGCGGACCCGTCCTTGCCCGGCTGGATGCCGTTCGCCACCATGGCGTGCAGGAGGTCCGAAAGCGGGAACGGCGGCATGGCGATCAGTCCGAGTGCATCGAGACGGATCGCCTCCTTTACCGCGCGGTCGGCGCCGTAAGCGCCTTCCTCGGCAGCGATGTCGATCTGCTCCAGGCCGAGCTCGCTCGCCACCCGGGCAACGCCGCGGGCGAAGCGATGCGTGTAGTTGGCTGCAAGGATGGTCGGGTTGGTCTCGCAGACCACACCGATTCTCCGGTGGCCTGCCTGCGCCAACAGCGAGGTGCACCGGGCGCCGGCCTCCTCGAAGTCGAAGTCGACGCAGTTGAGCCCCTCATGCTCGTCCGGCACCCCGATCATCACCGCCGGGATCGGAATCTGCGACAGCGCGGCCGTGCGGTGCTCGCTGGATTGGACCTCCATGACGAGCACCGCGTCACACAGAGCCGTGCTGGCCACCCGGATGATGCCGTCGGTGCCCTCGTCTGCGGTCACCAGCATCACGTCGTAGTCCTTCTGCCGGCACGCCCTTGCGATCGCGTCGATGTAGCGCATCTGGCCGGCGGCGTCCTGCCCCGGGCGGTGGGGTGCGACCAGGGCCAACAGCTTGGAGCGACGGTTCTTCAGGGCGCGGGCGCCGGAGTGCGGCTGGTAGCCGAGGCTCTCGGCGGCCTCGAGTACCCGCTTACGCGTGGCTTCCGGCACCGGGCGACTCTGGTTGATCACGAACGAGACCGTGGTCTGCGACACCCCGGCCAGTCGCGCGACATCGCGGCTCGTCGGCAGCTTCGACATGACTCTCCTTTGTTCATCCGGTGTCCCGGTCGGGTGTTCGGCCGGTGGTTCGGTCATCAACCTGCTCTGTAATCAGAGTCGCCAGGAGCGGCCCGTACCTCTTGGTAGCGGGATCCGACAGATCCCGTTCCACTTTCCTAATACGTATTGCGAACCGTTCTTGTAATACGTATGCTACCCCCATCGAGTCGTCTCGCGGACAGTCTGGCACCAGGCTTCGCAGATGCTTCGAGTGGCTGGCCCAGGGCATCCTCGACGAAGAGCGGTAGTGGGGTTCGACCGGACTGGACGCCAGTGACACCTGTTCCACCCGCACGACAGTTCCACCCACCAACCGGGACCAGCACCGAAGCTGGTAAGGAGATCACGATGAAGAGAACGCTGCCCCTGCTGATTGCGGCACTCATGTTTGCCGGCTGTTCCTCCGGAGGTGCCGCCCCGAGTGGCTCGGCGAGTTCCGGACCTGCCGCCGAGGCGAAGACCATCAGCGTGATGGCCAGCCAGGACTGGATCAAGGATCCCGAACTGGAACTCGCCAAGAAGTTCGAGGCGGCCTCGGGCATCAAGGTCGACTACCAGATCATCCCGGCAGACCAGTACCCGACCCTGCTCACGACCAAGCTGAACTCCGGCGAGAGCGCCGACATCTTCATGAACCAGTCGGGCAAGTTCGACATCGTCTCGCAGTTGCAGATCGAGAAGAACGGCGTCGACCTCACCGACCAGGCCTGGGTGTCGACGTTTGACGCGGCGGTCAAGGACCAGGTCAGCGTGGGTGGCAAGGTCTACGGGATCACCATCTGGGACCAGTCCGACAGCTACGCCTACATCTACAACAAGAAGGTCTTCGCCGATCTCGGGTTGACCCCGCCGACCAACTTCGCCGAGTTCAAGGCGGTGAGCGCAGCCCTGTTGAAGGCTGAGATCACCCCGATCTACGAACCGGTCAAGGATGGCTGGCACCATCAGCTCAACTTCTTCGACGTCTCGGCGGCCTACGACAAGTCCAACCCGAACCTCGTCGCCGATCTGAACGCCAACAAGACCACCTTCGCTGCGAACCCCGTCTTCAAGACCATGATCGAGCAGATGAAGGAGGTCTACGACGCCGGCTACTGGGGTGAGGACTCCTTCTCCAACGAGTATGCGAACCTGGCCGCGGAAATGGCCTCGGGCAAGTTCGCGATGACGACCAACATGATGGGCCGGATCGCTGACATCGTGGCTGCCGGCAAGGAGTACACCGCGGACGACTTCGGGATCTTCCCTGTGCCCTACCTGGACAACCAGGTGATCGCCGAGACCCCGTGCGGGCCGAGCAAGTTCATCTTCTCCGGCAGCAAGAATGTCGATGCGGCCAAGCAGTACCTGGCCTTCCTCGCCGAGCCGGAGAACCTCCAGTACATGATCGACGAGGAGCCCTCGTTCAACGCGTTGCCGTTCAGTGGCCTGAAGACCACCTACCCGGCGGCGATGGCGGAAGCGATCAAGTCCTTCAAGCCGCGCACTTCCACCGTCTACCAGAACGCAGCCGTCTACCTGAACCCGCAGTGGATGGACATCGGCGCCGACCTCGCCGCCTACCTCAGTGGTGACATGGACTCCGACGAGGTGATTGCCAAGATCGACGAGCGCCGGGCCGACCAGGCCGACGCGGCCAAGGACGCCAACTGGTGATCCGCGCGGTGGCCGTAGGCCTTCAGACGGCCTACGGCCACCACTCGAACTGGGAGCAGTCGATCCATGAACAAGAAGAAGCTCTACCCCTGGTATTTCGCGATCGGCGCCCTGGTGATCTACAGCGCCCTGTTCGTCCTGCCGAGCATCGTCGGGATCGGCTACTCGTTCACCGACTGGTCGAGCTACTCCGACGAGATCTCGTTCGTCGGCCTGGAGAACTTCGCTGAGGTGTTCTCGCCGGAGCGCGACTACCTCGGCTACATCTGGAACACGTTGTGGTTCACGGCCGCGACCACCGTTCTCAAGACCGTCCTCGCCCTCGCCTTCGCCATGCTGCTCAGCAAGGGAGTCCACGCGCTGAACCTGCACCGCGCCATCCTGTACATGCCAGCAGTGCTCTCCGTGCTCATCGTGGGAATGGTGTTCACCGCCATTCTCGATCCCCGCTACGGACTCCTCAACGAGTCGCTTCGTGCCGTCGGCCTCGACTCCCTGACCCAGAGATGGCTCACCAATCCGCAGCTGGCCATGTGGTCGGTGATCGGTGTCGACGTCTGGCGCGGCATGGGCTACATCATGACCATCCTGATCGTCGGGATCCTTTCCATCTCGGCGACCTACGACGAGGCCGCCCAGATCGACGGCGCCTCAGCCTGGCAACGGTTCCGCTACATCACGCTGCCCCTGCTCCGGCCGACCCTGGCCGTGACCATCGTGCTCAACGTGCTCTACGGACTGAAGGTTTTCGACATCGTCTACGTCCTCACCAACGGCGGCCCCGGACACCGCACCGAGGTCCTCTACACCGCGGTGTTCCAGGAGTTCTCCCGTGGCCGCTACGCCATCGGTACAGCCCTGAGCACCGTGATGCTCGTGATCATGGTGATCACCGGTGTGTTCATGATCCGTACCCTCACCAGGAACGAGGTACAGGAGTGAACCGCCTCCCGAAGCGGACTCCCAGGCCGTTCGCAGCCTTCAAGAACGTCATCGCCTGGGCCTTGTCAGCGCTGATGCTGATTCCACTGCTGCTCATCGTGTTCACAGCCTTCAAGGGCGACGACGATTCCCGAAGCATGTCCTTCTCGCTGCCCGAGCAATGGGACCTGGGCAACTTCGCCACCGTGATCGAGAGGGGCCGGCTCTGGAACGGCTTCCTCAACAGCGTGCTCTACTCCGGGCTCGGCACCGTGCTCACCGTGCTGCTGGCTGCCATGGCGGCCTACGTGTTCTCCCGCCGCCGTGATCGGCTGAACAAGTTCCTCTACCTGTTCCTGGTCATGGGCATCGTGTTGCCGATCAACTATGTGGCCCTGATGAAGGTCATGCAGCTGTTCGAGATCAACAACACCCGCGTCGGAATCATCCTGCTCTACATGGCGATCCAGCTGCCGTTCATGGTCTTCCTGATCTACGGGTTCGTCGCCCGGATCCCGATCGAGCTGGACGAGGCAGCCGTGCTCGACGGCTGCGGGCCGATCCGGCTGTTCTTCTCGATCATCCTGCCGCTGATGAAACCGGTCCTGATCACCGCGATGGTGTTGTGCTTCCTGAACATGTGGAACGAGTTCATCCTCCCGCTGTACTTCCTCAACAGCACCGACAAGTGGCCGATGACGCTGGCGGTCTACAGCTTCTTCGGTCAGTTCGAAACCCAGTGGAACCTGATCGCTGCGGACGTGCTGCTCACCAGCCTTCCGGTGGTGGTCATGTACCTGGTCGCCCAGAAATACATCGTCGGCGGCCAGACCGCCGGGGCCGTGAAGGGCTGACCCACATGACAACTCTCATCGATCCCTCGGTGGCGGGGGGCGCGGAAAGCGACAGGTCCGGGCTGAGCATCTTCGTCGGCGCCGTCGCCGACGACATCCTGCGCGTTTGCGTGACCGACGGCGCACCGCCGATGGACAGTTCGTGGCTGGTGCTCGACCAGTTCACCAAGGCTCCGCTTGTGGAGGTGGCGGGCGACGGCCCCCGGGTTTGCGGTGCCTTCCAGGTGGTCCGGGGCGTCTCGGGCGAGGGCCTGGTCAACATCATGGACGCCGCAGGGAATCCCGTGCTGAGGATCGCCACCGCCCGGCTGGTTCCCGTCGACCTCGTCCGCTACGACACCGGTGGGGAGCCGCCCGACGTCGAGGTCGTGCGCACCGTGGACGGGGAGCGGACCAGCATCGGCAACCTGGTGGCCCAACCCGACGGGCAGGCTTTCGACGCCGAGGTCGGTCTGGTCCCCGAGGCCGGCGAGGGGTTCTACGGCCTCGGCCAGGACGAGGCCGGTGGCTACCAGCGCCGGGGCACGAAGGTGCACCTCTACCAGCACAACATGCGCATTCCGATGCCGTGCCTGGTGTCCGACCGTGGCTACGGCCTGATGTTCGACTGCGCGTCGCTGATGACCTTCGACGGCACCGGGCCGGAGCAGCTGTTGCGGCTGCATGCCGTATCGGGAATCGACTTCTACCTGATCACCGGCGGGGTTGAAGCCGTGGTTCGCGGGTTCCGCCGTCTCACCGGTCCAGCGCCGATGCTGCCCAAGTGGGCTTTCGGGTACGTGCAGTCCAAGGAGCGGTACACGAGCTCGGCAGAAATGCTTGAGGTAGCCCGCCGGTACCGCGAGCTGGGCCTGCCGCTGGATTGCGTCGTCCAGGACTGGAAATCGTGGGTCGGTGACCAGTGGGGCCAGAAGACCGTCGACCGCGCACGCTACCCGGACCTGGCAGCAATGAAGGCCGAACTGGCGACCATGAACGTGCACTCGATGGTGTCGGTGTGGCCGAACATGGCCGCCGGCTGCCCGGACCATGCCGAGTTCGTCGATGCCGGCCTGCTGTTGTGTGACCACTCCACCTATGACGCGTTCGACGAGCAGGGCCGTGACCTCTACTGGAGGCAGCTGCGAAAGGAACTCTACGAAGGGTTCGACTCCTGGTGGAGCGACTCCACCGAGCCGTTCTCCGCGCCCGACTGGCAGGGGAGCGTCCTGCTGCCGGAGGACCGACGCTTCGAGTTGGTGGGTCGCGAGCACGAGCGCTGCCTCGGGGCCCGGCGGGCCAACCTGTTCGCGCTGGAGCATGCCAGGGGCATCTATGAGCACGAGCTCTCCGAGCAACGCGCCGGCACCGGTCCCGTCCGGCGGGTGCTGAACCTGACCCGCTCGGGCTACGCCGGCAGCCAGCGCTTCGGTGCGGTGCTTTGGTCCGGGGACGTCTCCGCGACCTGGCCCGACCTGCGCGCCGAGGTGGCCAAGGCGATCTCAATGGGCCTCAGCGGTGTGCCCTGGTGGACCACGGACGCCGGTGCCTTCTTCGTCGGCGGCACGGCAAGCTGGCGTCGCTGGTGCGGCGACCCGCAGGCCGACCCGGTCTGGTTCTGGCGAGGCGACTATGACGACGGCGTCGCCAACCCCGGGTTCCGCGAGCTCTACACCCGTTGGCTGCAATTCGCGTGCTTCCTACCGATGTTCCGCTCCCACGGGACCGACACCCCACGCGAGATCTGGAACTTCGGGACCCCTGGAGAGCCCTTCTACGACGCGATCGAAGCAACGATCAGGCTGCGGTACCGACTGCTTCCCTACATCTACACGGTGGCGGCCGAGGCCTCGCGGGACGGCGGGGTGATGGTGCGGGGACTGCTGTTCGACTTCACAGACGACCTGACCGCCCGGGCCGTGTCCGACCAGTTCCTCCTGGGAAGGTCCCTGCTGGTCTGCCCCGTGACTGAGCCGAAGCTCTTCGGCAAGGACGGCGAACCGATGGTCCGGGGCGTGAACGAGCGCCAGTGCTACCTGCCGGAGGGCGCCGGCTGGCACAACTTCTGGACGGGGGAGTACCTGTCGGGTGGCCAGACGGTGTCGGCAGCGGCCCCCCTGAACCAGCTGCCCCTCTTCGTCCGCGCCGGGAGCGTGCTTCCGCTCCAGGCTCCGGTGACCCACGCGCTGGAGAACCGGGACTCATTCGAAGCGGTGATCTACCCTGGCGCCGACGGGTCCGGTCGTCTCTACGACGACGACGGACTCAGCCATTCCTATGAGTTCGGCGACTACTCGATGATCGAGTTCGACTGGGAGGACCGCACCCGCACGATCACGCTCCGCGCCTCCTCGTGGGTGCGGGAGCGTCCGCTGGCGCTGCGGCTCAGGCTCGCCGGGCAGAGCATCGATGTCAGCTTTGCTGGAACCCAGACCAGCATCACGTTTGAGGAGAGGTCATGATCGGCAAGGACAACTGGGACGAGACCCAGCAGAAGTGGACCAGGTACTGGCGCCAGGAGAACGAGGGCCGGCCGCTGATGTGCGTGATCGCTCGCGACCCCGGGGTGGAGGCGAGCTATCAGCGGGCCATCAAGGACGGTGACAAGCTGTTCTCGGTGTTGTGCCAGGGCACTGGTGCGACTCTCCCGCCCGAACTCATGCCCCGCGACGTCGAGGATCTCTACCAGGACGCCGTCCGGATGGACCTGCGGTACCGGCACTTCTGCCAGACCCATCGTTTCCTCGGCGAGAGCTTCCCCAACATCGATGCCGACTTCGGTCCCGGTTCGATGGCCGGCTACCTCGGCTCGAACATCGTCTTCCGCGACGACACGGTCTGGTTCGAGCACTGCATCGACGACTGGGCCAAGCACCCGCCGTTGAGGTTCGACCCGGACAACCACTGGTGGAAGAAGCATTACCAGCTGGTTCAGGACCTCAGCCGGCTGTCGGGCGGCGACTACCTGATCGGTATGCCCGACATCATGGAGAACGTCGACGTGCTGGCCTCCCTGCGCGGGGTGGAGAACTCGCTCTACGACATCATCGACGAAGAGGACGAGGTCATCCGCCGCGTCGGTGAGGTCGGGGAGCTCTACTACGAGTACTACGACCGGTTCTACGAGTACCTGAAGACCCCGGGCGGGGGTTCGGCCTACACGGTCTTCCAGATCTGGGGGCCCGGCCGCACGGCCAAGCTCCAGTGCGACCTGTCGGCGATGCTGTCGCCGGACAACTTCCGCACCCTGATCGTCGACTCGCTCAGGTCCCAGGCCCAGAAGCTCGACCAGGTGCTCTACCACCTCGACGGCGTCGAAGCGATCAGGCACCTGCCGGCGCTGATGGAGATCGACGAGATCGACGCCCTGCAGTGGACCAGCGGGGACTACGGCCCGGACGGGACCCTCGAGGACTGGGACGTGATCTACGACCAGGCCAGGGCTGCCGGCAAGTCGATCTGGGTGAAGGTCTACACCGGCGAACTCGAGGACTGGATCCGCAACGTCGACAGGGTGGTTGCCAAGTACGGCTCGCACAGCCTCTTCCTGCACTTCCCGGAGATGTCGATGGCCGAGGCCGAACGCCTGCTCGGGCACGCCGAGAAGCACTGGAGCGACATCGAAGGCACCTTTCGACGCTGACCGCTCCTGACCGGACGAGCCGGGTCCGGTCGACCCGCAGGACCATGATCTGACCAGAAACCAGGAGGACGACGATGTCGATATTGGAGAACCTGTCCGAGGCCGTGCAGAAGGGCCGTGTCAAGGACGTGCTGGCCCTGATCGAGGTCGGTCTCGAGGAGGGCCTCTCGGCCCAGGAACTGCTGGACGGCGGCCTGCTGAAGGGCATGGGGCTGCTCGGCGTCCGGTTCAAGAACAACGAGGTGTTCGTGCCCGAGGTGCTGATCGCGGCCCGCGCGCTGAACAAGGGCTCGGAGGCACTCAAGCCGCGCCTGATCGCCGCGGGCGTGCAGGCCAGGGGCAAGGCAGTGATCGGCACGGTGAAGGGCGACCTCCACGACATCGGCAAGAACCTGGTCAAGATGATGCTCGAGGGCGCCGGATTCGAGGTCGTCGACCTGGGGGTGGACGTTCCCGACGAGACGTTCGTCTCGGCCTTGCAGGAGCACACCCCGGACGTCCTCTGCCTTTCAGCGCTGCTCACCACCACCATGCGCCAGCAGGAGTCGGTGATCGCGGCCGTGGTCGCCGCCGGCTTGCGCAACTCGGTGAAGATCCTTGTCGGCGGCGCGCCGATCACGACAGCCTTCGCAACCGAGATCGGGGCGGACGGCTACGCACCCGACGCCGCGTCGGCGGCAGATGTCGCCACCAGCATGCTGGCCGCGGCCTGACGTCGCGACGCCCAGACAGAGCTCCGAACCAGTCAGGTGAGTGATCGTGGATAGCGTCCGGGCGACGCCGAGCGGGCTGCTCGCCGACGCCCTGGCCGCCGCCGGCCAGCACCTGCCCATGCCTTGCCGCGGCCGCCACACGTGCGGCAAGTGCGGGCTGTACCTGACCGGGGAGGTCGGCCCGCCCGGCGCCGAAGAGCAAGCCCTGCTGGCACGTAATCCGCAGCCGGTACTTCCTGGGTTCAGCTACCGACTGGCCTGCCTCGCCGAGATCACCGGAGAGGTAGGCATCGTAGCTTCGAGCATCAGTGGTGTGGCGGTCGCTGACGTCGGCATGGAACTTGCCACCTACGACGGGGACGATCCGGACAGCCTCGGGCTGGCGATAGACGTCGGCACCACCACGGTGAGCCTTGTCCTCTTCAGACTCGGCGATCGGGAGCAGCTCACCGACATTAGCGAGCTGAACCATCAGGCGGTGCACGGTTCGGATGTGCTGAACCGGATCGACGCCGCCAACTCGGTGGGCGTCCCCGTCCTGCAGCGGTTGATAGTAGACCAGCTCGGGTCGATGCTGCACCGGGCGCTGGATGCCGCCCGGGTGGCAGCGGCGGAGATCACCCGGGCCACCATCACCGGGAACACCACGATGCTGCACCTACTGACCGGACGCGGCGTGACCTCCCTCGGCGTGGCGCCCTTCACACCGGACACCCTCTTCGGCGACACCGTCCCGGCGACGACCTTCTTCCCCGAACTCAGCCGGGCCGAGCTGTACCTGCCGCCGGCAGTCTCGACCTTCGTCGGGCCCGACATCACCTGCGGCCTGCTCGCCACCGGGCTGGGGTCCGGCGATCGGCCCGAGCTGCTGATCGACGTCGGCACCAACGGCGAGATGGCCCTCGCTGCCGGTGACGGCCTGTGGTGCTGCTCAACCGCCGCCGGGCCGGCCTTCGAGGGGGCGGAGATCTCCGCCGGGATGCCGGCCCTACCGGGTGCGATCGAAGACGTCTGGGTCGACGACGGAGTGCTCCAGTACTCGACGGTCGGCCACGCCCGGCCCAAGGGTCTGTGCGGAACCGGCCTGATCGGGGCCGTCGACGCCCTGCTCGACCTCGGCGTGATCGATGCGAGCGGCGGGATGGTCGCCGGTGTGGTCGAGATCGGTGACAGCCGGATCAGCATCACCCAGGCAGACGTCCGCAAGCTCCAGCTGGCGAAGGCTGCGATCGCCGCCGGTATCGACACGCTGCTGCACGAGGCTGGCCTTCCCGTCGGGTCGATCGCCGCCCTGCACCTGGCCGGCGGCTTCGGAAGCTACCTGCAACCGGCGCCGGCCGCCGGCATCGGCCTGATTCCCGAGGCGCTGGCAGGGAGGTCGGATCCGGCAGGCAACACGGCCCTCACCGGCGCCGTCCTGCTCACCTTGTCGCTGTCGGCGCGACGCACCGCCCAGGCCCGGGCGCTCAGTGCCCGTGAGGTGCCCCTCTCGACCCATCGGGTCTTCATGGGCCGCTACATCGAGAACATGGGATTCCGCGATGCGCTTGATCACTGACCTGGTACCGGCCGCGCTCCGGTTCGGCTTCAGCCAGGCCGCGCTGCTCGACCCGGCGACGTTGCGGGTGCGCGAAGAGGTGCGCCTGATGTGCGCGGCCGACAGGTGCCAGATGTTCGGCAGGAGCTGGACCTGCCCGCCCGGCTCCGGGCCACTCGACGACAATCGGGCGACCATCGCCCGGTACCGGAGCGGACTCATCGTGCAGACCACTGCCCAACTCGATGATCCCTACGACTACGAGGGGATGATGGCCGCCGACGACGAGCAGAAGCAGCGGCTGGCCGGCTTCCGCGAGGAGCTGTGGCCAAGTTGGCCTGACCTGATCGCCCTCGGGAACGGCGCCTGCACCATCTGCCAGGACTGCACCTTCCCGGACGCGCCCTGCCGCCAGCCCGACCGGGCGATCCAATCCATGGAGGCGTTCGGGCTGGTCGTCTCCGACACCTGCTCGGACAACGGCCTGGGCTACTACTACGGCCCCGGCACCATCACCTACACCGGCTGCTACCTGCTGGAACCGCGCTAGGGCAGCGGTTCACAAGAACACCATTCCACCCCGCGCCAAGCACCTCGCCGCGCACCAACGAGATAGGAAGACCACACAATGGACATGCGCTCCTGGCTCCAGGCACAAGTGGCATCGCCGACCAAACGACCGATGCCGGTGTTGTCCTTCCCATCCGTCGGGCTGCTCGGCATCTCGGTTCTCGATCTCATCTCCGACAGCGACAAGCAGGCTGAGGGCATGATCCGGATCGCGGAGCGGTGCGACACTTCCGCTTCGGTGAGCATGATGGATCTCTCCGTTGAAGCCGAGTGCTTCGGCTCGAACATCCGCTTCTCCGCCGAGGATGTGCCGACAGTGATCGGTGGCATTGTCGGCACCCCGGAAGAGGCGGCGGCACTCTTGGTTCCCGAGGTGGGTTCGGGGCGGACCGGGCGGTACATCGATGCCATCCACAAGGCGAAGGCCGGCATCACCGACCGTCCCGTGCTCGCCGGAGTCATCGGTCCGTTCAGCCTCGCCGGACGGTTGATGGACGTCACCCAGGCGATGCTCTTCTGCTACGACGACCCGGACATGGTGCATGTGGTCCTCGCCAAGGTGACCCGGTTCCTCACCGACTACGCGGAGGCGTACAAGGCGACCGGCGCCGACGGCGTGGTGATCGCCGAACCGCTGGCCGGCCTGCTGTCGCCCGACCTCGCCCGGGAGTTCTCCGCGACCTACGTGAAGCAGATCATCGATGCTGTCCAGACCGACGACTTCATCGTCGTCTACCACAACTGCGGCGGATCGACGATCCAGACGATCGACTCGATCCTCTCGGTCGGCGCGGCCGCCTACCACTTCGGGAACGCGATCCGCATGACCGAGATGCTCCCGCTCATCCCGGCCGGCACCCCCGTGTTCGGGAACGTCGATCCGGCCGGCCAGTTCTGCAACGGCACCCCCGGATCGATCCGGGAGAACACCATGGCGTTGCTGGAGGCCTGCGCGACCCATCCCAACTTCATCATCTCCTCGGGCTGCGACATTCCGCCGCGAACGCCGTGGGAGAACATCGACTCTTTCTTCGCAGCCGTCTCCGACT
>JADLEH010000367.1 GCA_020846255.1 Propionibacteriaceae bacterium | reverse complement strand
GGCGATGAATGCCGACTGGTCGTCCAGGGCTGCGTTCTGCTCCAGTCCGTCCGCCGTGAAGACCTCGTCCCAGTAGTCGCTGACCCGACCGCCGGTCCAGCGGTACCTGCGCCGGCTCACCAGCCCCATCGGGTTGGCGTAGGTGGCAGCGAAGAAGGGCTCTGCGGCCGGCGCCCGCCAATCGATCAGGAGCCGGCGGTCGGCGCTGTCGGTGAGGCCGAGCCGGCCGATGTAGGTCGGCTCCGGATCGTCAGCCTTCACGAATCGGCCGAGGCAGACATCAAGGCCGAAGCGACGCAGCACTCGCAGCTGGCCGGTCAGCCGGTGGATCTCCAGGTCCCGCTCCATCGCGGCCCGACCCTGGCCGCCGGGTGCGAGCCGCTGGATGGCGAGGCTTTCGGTCAGGTCGGCGATCCGCTGCGCCAAGGCGGCTTCGATGGCGGCGAAGTGTTGCTCGTCCGCAGCGATCAGCCTCGGATCGGCCTTCGCTGCCAGGTGGTCGGGGAGATTGAAAGCAGGGGTGGTCTCCAGGGTCAAGGAATCAGCTCCGTAGTCGGGTTCACCGGATGTGCGGTGGCTCGCGAAGTTCGCGAACCGGCGTGATTCTCCCCCGGCCGGGGGGCCTTGCGGCAAGCCCCCACCAACTGTATAGATTGGAAGCGGCGAAGAGCTTTCAGCCCGCCCGGTGCCGGCTGGGGTGTCGCCTCATCCCGACGAACAGCGCGGTCGCGGTCAGGAACATCGTGACCGCCACCTGGAAGAACATGCGCGTCATGCCACTGGTGAACGCATTGGCGTAGGGCACATCGGTGAGCGTCCGAACGACCTCAGGCAACCCGGGGTATCGAGCAGCCATGAGCCGGGTTGCAGTGCTCTCCAGTGCCGTCACGACCTTGGCCACGATGTCGGGTGGGACTCCGGCGATCCTCAGCCCGTCCACGAACAGCCGGTCCGCGTACTGGGTGACGAGAACGCTGGAAATGATGACCCCGAGGGCGTAGCCGCCCTGACCGGCGGCCGTGTTGACCGCAGCAGAACCGTTCGCCAACCCGAGCGGGCGCCCGCCCATGATCACGGTCGTCCGAGCCGGTCCGCCCAGTCCGACCGCGAAACCAGCCAGCGTGATCGGCGGAATCATGACCCAGAAGGGCGTACCGACCTGGAGGGTGGACAGGCCGAGCATGGCAACCCCGATCAGCCCGAAACTGAAGACCAGGATCAGCCGTGGGCCAAACCGTAGGAGTACTCGAGCGACCAACAGGCCCCCGGCCATCAGGCCGACGACGAAGGGCACGTACCGGAGTGCGATCGCGACGGCTCCGACCTGCTGCACGTCCAGGAAGAACGGATAGATCTGATAGAAGAAGCAGCCTTGGGCGAACATGAGCATCAGGCCCGCGAGGATCGCCATGCCCAGGTCGCGGCCGCCGTAGATCTCGATGCCGGCGAAGTGCGGCGACTTCCGCGCCACAACGCGCAACCCATCGGCCAGCAGCAGGAGCAGGGCACCTGCAGCCACCGCAAGGAGGGATTCGCCGGAGCGGATGCCATTCGTGACAATCAGGAACAGCAACACGAACATGATGGACACGAACACGAGGTTCACAATGATGCCGCCCCGGTGCAGGGAAATGGGTGTGCGGCTTTCCGGTACCTGGCGTCGCACCATCACCAGCGCCATCAGGCCCAGCAGCAGGACGGGAAGGAAAGCCGCACGGCCGTCCCACAGGTTCCCGAAGAGGGGCACCAGGAGCGTACTGACCACCAGCGCCGCACCCTGCACACCGAAGAGGACCCCGTAGGCGAAGGGTCGGAGCGCCGGCTCGAAGGCGAGGGTGACGATCGCTACGGCCGCCGGCAGGACGATGACGCCGAACACGGTCGTGAGAGTGTCGGCGACGACGAAGAGGTGAGGGATGCCGAGCCAGATCAGGCCCAGCAGGTTGGAGACGGTAACGCCGGCCAACCCCACCACCAGGAACTTGCGCCGCCCGAACAGGTCTGCCGACGTGCCCGCCAGCAACGTGATCAGGGCCAGAACGAGGAATGCCGCGGCCAGGATCAGGGGCGCCGGGCTGTTCGGTGCGCGCAACCCCGCCTGGATCAGCGATGTGGAGAGCGTCAGGTATCCGGGCTCGAAGACCGTCACGGCGGCGGCTGCGGTGCAAGCCAGGAGGATCCGCCACGCTTGAGGATCCTTCTGCAACGCGCGAACCACCGAACCGAGTTCGGGCGCTCCGCCGCGAGGGAAGGCAGAATCCGCGGTGGTCTTCATGCCGCGACCTCATGCTCTCGTGACCCCACTGGCCAAGCTCGCTCCTGCGTCTAGTTGTACTCGGTCATGAGGTTGGTGTCAGTCGGCTGATCGGTGGGTGTCCTCCGAGTGCGCCGTGACGGCGTTCAGTGTTGTAGTGCTCGAGCCAGGGGGCAAGTGCGTCGGCGCGTTGCTGGTTGGTGGTGAAGGGTTGTCGGTAGGCCCATTCGGTTGCCAGGGTGCGGTTGAGGCGCTCGACTTTC
>JADLEH010000366.1 GCA_020846255.1 Propionibacteriaceae bacterium | reverse complement strand
TGCCTCGCTGGACCTTCCGGAGGTGCAGGCGGCCATCGCAGCTGCCCGGCCCCTGCTCTCCGGTGAGTTCGGTGGCTTCCGCTTCGAGGTGGTCGGCTCGCCGCTCCGCGACTAGGCAGCGCGACCCGGCTCCCGGGCCGGTGGCAGCCCGCCCCGGCTCCCGGGTCTGGTGGCAGCCCGCCCCGGCTCCCGGGTCTGGTGGCAGCCCGCCCCGGCTCCCGGGTCTGGTGGCAGCCCGCCCCGGCTCCCGGGTCTGGTGGCAGCCCGCCCCTGCTCCCGGGTCTGGTGGCAGCCCGCCCCTGCTCCCGGGTCTGGTGGCAGCCCGCCCCTGCTCCCGGGCCTGGTGGCAGCGCCCCCGGCTCCCGGGTCTGGTGGCAGCCCGCCCCTGCAACCCTCGACCTCGCACAGCCACGCCAGGATCTCGCCCTGCGAGCCACCTGCGGCGCCGCTCACGCCGCGCTCCTTGGCCCGGCCCTGCTGCCGCCCTCCTCCCGGCCGGGCTCGGCCGGTGACCGGCCGCGGCGCATCGGGCTTCGGTCCGTGTCCAGACGCGCGGGCGGGAGGAACTCCGGCGTGCCGTCGAGGGCGATGCGCACCTCCCACTGGTCGCGGGTGCCGTACCTCGCCGGCTCCACGAGGGCATGGTGGTGGTGGCAGAGCAGTACGAGGTTGGCAAGCTCGGTTCGGCCCCCGGCCCACCACGGCTGGATGTGGTGGGCTTCGCAGACTGCCGGCCGGGTGTGGCAGGTCGGGAACGCGCAGCCCCCGTCGCGGAGGTGGAGGGCCGTACGGATGGCTGGTGTGACCAGCCGGTGCTCGCGGCCGACGTCGAGAACCTCGCTCTGGCCACCGAGCACCGCAGGGATGATGTCGGCGTCACAGGTCAACCTCCGCAGCTCTCCGGCCGAGATCGGCTCGTCAGTGCTGATCAGCCCGGCTCCGGCCGCTGCCTCGAGCAGCCTGGCATAGTCGAGCGACACCAGCACTCGTGGGCGATCACCGCCGGACGACGGTGCCTGCCTGGTTACCTGGTGCCTGCCGATCATTGCGATCAGGGCATCTGCGCGCCGCTGCTCCGGCGTCAGCACCTCGGCGAGCGGGTCACGCGTCTCGACTGCCGTGCGGCGCAGCGACTCGGCATGGGCATCGAGCAGCACCAGCCAGGCTTCGGCCTCAACCCGGGGCAGCGAGCCGTCGAAACGAACCGAGCCGGCCTCCCGGAAGAACCGCAGCGAGCGGTTCCGGTGCGCGTCCTCCGCCTCCCGCTGGAGCCGCGTCTCGTGCAACTCGTTCGCCCGTGACGGCGCCACAGCTGACAACACCTGTCCGGCCGCCTTCGCCAGCTGGTCTGCGTCCATGGTTGCGGCGAGATCGACGAGCACCTCCTCGGCTCGTCGTTGCTCCCCGGGTTGGAGTTGCGGTGACAACTGGTCGAGCAACCGGGAGATCGCCCTCGCCTGCCCCGAGCCGATCCTGCCCTTGGTCGCGGCCTCGCCTACGCTCGGGTGCTGAGCCAACTCCTTCGCCCGGTGCAGCGCCCCGGCGGCCTCCCGCTTCGACCACCTCTGGTCCATCCCCAGCCAGGACGACGTCGGTGTGCCGGACACCCGCAGCGAGGCCTGGGTCTGGTCGGCCTCGGCCAGCAACAGGTCCGCCAGGGCCTCGAGGCGCCCAGTCAGCGTCCGGGCGAGCCTCGCGCAATCGAGGCGTGCGCGCGGCTCCATCACCGAGCGGTCGGGGTCGATCCGGTCGAGCAGGGCTGCGACCTCGGCCAGCGCCTGGCTGGTCGTGAGGTGAACGTTCCTGACCGTCATGGATCAAGTGAACTCGCCACCACTGACAGTTTTTCGAACAGGTGGGTGATTTGGTGTTGCCCGAATGTTGTCGGCGCTCGGCGCTCGGCCCTCGGCGTTAAGGCCACTTCACGGCAGCCTCCGCTGGATCGGGCGTCCTTCGGCAAGGATGGGCGTCATGGCCGAGAACGAGTTGACGGAGCAGGTCGGGCTCACCCTTCCGGATGGTTCCCTGAACCCGGAAGCGGTCGGCTGGGCGCGCCGGCCCCTGGTGGACACCTCGGGCATCGGCGGTCGGCATGGCTGGGGTCGCAACAAGCGTTGGGAGTACTGGAACGTCGCCACCCCGACGCACGTCCTGGCGCTCACCGTGTCGTCGCTCGACTACGTGGCAGTGCACGAGGTCTGGGTGCTCGATCGCACCAGCCGGCGGACCTGGGGCAAGGCCGCGACCCTGCTACCGGCGCGCGGGGTGGAGCTGCCCGGATCGCTGAACACCGGTCCGGCTCGCGCCAGGGCCAGGGGGCTGGCCATCGACATCGACGCCGCCGACCGCGACACCAGGCTGCGTGCAGCGATCCCCGGCCTGAGCTTCGACGTGACGGTGTCGCGACCCGAGAGCCAGGACTGCCTCGCCGTGGTGGTGCCGTGGTCTCGCACCAGGTTCCAGTACACGGTCAAGGACGTCGCACTGCCTGCGAGCGGATCGGTCACCATCGACGGGGTGGTCCATTCCGTGCCGGCGGGGGACTCGTGGGCGGTGCACGATCATGGCCGCGGCCGCTGGCCCTACAACGTGCACTGGAACTGGGGCGCCGGCTCGGGGCGCTGCGACGGCCGGACCATCGGCATCCAGGTCGGGGGCAAGTGGACGGTCGGCAGCGGCTCGACCGAGAACGGCATCCTCGTCGACGGTGAGCTGCACAAGATCTCCGACGAGCTCGACTGGACCTATGACCTTGCCGACTGGGAACATCCCTGGCGAATCGCCGGCGGCGGACTCATCGCGACGTTCACCCCCGAGTACAACCGTCGTGCCCGCACCAACCTCGGGCTGATCTCGGCCAGCACCGACCAGTGCTTCGGGTACTGGGCGGGAACCTTCGGGGACCTTGAGTTCGACGGCATCTACGGCTGGGCCGAGGACGTGCACAACCGCTGGTAGTCGTGTGCAGCTTCAGGACGCGTGCGGCTCTTGCGTATGTGCAGAAATTGCATACCATGGGTTCATGGACGACAATGGATGGCGCGAAAGTGCCCAGCAGGCGGCCGGGGCGATCGGTCGGGCCGTGGGTGCGGACGAGCCCGAGCAGGTGGTCGCAGAACTGAGCGCAGCGAACAAGGCGCTCGAGGCCGCGCTGCGCGAGGCGATGGCCGCTGCGGTGCTGGGCGGAACCAGCATGCGGCGGGTGGCGGAGATCACCGGAATGGCGCCCAACTCGGTGCCGCCGCGCCTGGCCCGCAGCAAGTCGCTCAGCCCCTACGCGGGCGAGGGCGGCATCACCTCCGCCGACATCGCCGTCGCCCGCTACGAGGCCGCCTCCGGCCGTCCGCCGATGAGCTTCAAACCGCGAAGAAGGGAAAGCACATGACCAATCCTGACCTCACCCACATCGAGTTCGTGCTCGACCGTTCCGGCTCGATGCACTCGATCAGGGCAGACATCGAGGGCGGCTTCGACGCTTTCATCGCCGACCAGCGCACCCATCCGGGGCAGTGCACGGTGAGCCTGGCCCAGTTCGACAACGAGTACGAGACCGTCTTCACCGCAATGGACGTCAACGAGGTGCCGGCCCTCAACCTGGTGCCGCGTGGCTCCACAGCCATGCTGGACGCGATCGGACGCAGCATCAGCGCCCTCGGTTCGCGGCTGGCCGCGCTGCCCGAGGCGGAGCGTCCGGGGACCGTGATCTTCGCGATCATGACCGACGGGATGGAGAACTCCTCCAGGGAGTTCACCCACGCGGGCGTCAAGGACCTGATCACCACCCAGGAGCAGACCTACAACTGGCAGTTCCTGTACATGGGGGCCGACCAGGACGCCATCGAGGTGGGGGCAAGCATCGGCGTCCCCGCTGACCGGTCACTGACGTACGGCCGTGGCAAATCGAGGGAGGCCTACGCTGCCGGCTCGAAGCTGACCCGCAGCCTGAAGGAGGCTTCGCGCACGGGGGCACCGCTGGCCTCGGTTGCCTTCAGCGCCGAGGATCGGGAGTCCACCAGGAACTGAGGCGGGTGCGGTCGAGGCCGCCCGGAGTGGGACTAACCTGCCAGCGATTGCCGCGAACCGGCGATCTCGGCCCGGTGCGGCGAGGGTGGCGGCAGGTTTGTCCCATTCGA
>JADLEH010000365.1 GCA_020846255.1 Propionibacteriaceae bacterium | reverse complement strand
GGGGACATCGAGGAGAAGCTCGACGAGCTCGCCGACGAGGCCGAAGGCGGCGATGCGTCCCCTTTAGCCGTTAGCCCCTACGGAGAAGGCTCGTACGTCGGTGACGAGCCACCGGAGGGGTTCGACATCAAGGGCAACGACCGCTCGATGAAGTACCACGTCCGTGGCAGCCAGGCCTTCGAGCGGACTGTCGCCGAGGTCTGGTTCAACAGCGAGGAAGCCGCCCAGGCTGCCGGGTTCGTGCGAGCCCAGCGCTGAGCGAACTGAAGAAAGTCCTGAGAATCCGGGGCGCCGACTCACAGTCGGCCCCCGGATTTCGACTTTCTGGGGTGCGGACGAGCACGACTACTACTGGGTCCAGGCTGCACCGTTCCGGGCGCTGCTGGACCGGCTGATCGACATCACGGGCCTGCCGTGGCCGGAACTGGCCCACCAGGGCCGGCTCCCGCCGAGGCTGGTGCACCGCCTGCTGTACGGGCGCGGTGGCCGGCCGCTGACCCGCATCCCCAGGGACTGCGCCCGACTCATCCTTGCCCTGGACGAGCAGCGGCTCCGCCAGCTGGCCCGGCAGGGTCGTTAGGCTGCACTGGTGCCTGTACCGGTTGCGCTTGCAGCCCCACTGGTTGCCCTGGTGCTGGCGCTCGCCGTGACAGCGGCGACGCCGGCCCTGCTGCGTCGCCTGCCGGTGCCACCGGACGAGGTCGGGGTTGCGCCGTTCGCAGAGCTCGACTCGCGGGGCTTCCGGAGCTCCGTCCTCGGCTGCGCCACCGCTGCCGGCAGCGTCGCCTTCCTCACCCTTCCTGCCCAGTTCTGGCCGACCTGGGCAGGCTTCGTCTCCCTCGGCGCGCTGCTGGGGCTGATCGACCTGCGCACCGGCTTCCTGCCGCTGCGGCTCAGCTACCTGGCCACCGGCGCGGCAGCCGCCGGAGCTGCGCTGACCGCCTGGCTGTTGCGCGACTGGACCGTACTGGCCGGCGCAGCGGCTGCCGGCGTCCTGGCCGTCGGCTTCTTCTGGCTGGTCTGGCGGTTCAGCGGCGGCCTCGGCTTCGGGGACGTCCGCCTCGCCGGCCTGATCGGAATCGTCACGGGAGCCACCGGGGTGTCCCTCGTGGTCTGGTCATTCCTGCTCGGCGCCCTCGCCGGCGCGATCTGGGGCCTGCTGGTGCGTTGGCGTCGGGGAACCGACGGGCCCTTCCCGTACGGTCCGGCGCTCCTGCTGGGTCCCCTGTTCGCCCTCGCGGTCAGCCGGCTCTTGCCGCCCGCGTGACCCGGACCCACGTGTCGAGCACGCTGGCGGCCGCGCCGGAGTCGATCGCTGCGTAGGCGCGTTCGAGCGGGCCGGCCAGCTGCCCGGCCAGCGGCGCCTCGAGGTCCGGGCCGGCGAAGGCCAGTTGGGCTGCGGCAGCGTTGAGGGCGACGATGTCGCGCACCGGGCCCAGCGCTCCGGCGAGGACCTCGTGCACGACGTTCGCGTTGTGGGCCGGGTTGCCGCCCACCAGGTCCTCACGCCCGGCCGGCACCACCCCGAGTTCCGCGGGGTCGAGGCGGGTGGCCGCCACCTCACCGCCGGCGATCAGCCAGACGCCCGAACTCGTCGTCGTGGTGAGCTCGTCGAGACCGTCGCTGCCGTGGAAGACCAAGCCGCGGTGCCCACGGCCGGCGATCACGCCGGCCACCAGCGGCGCCATCCTGGCGTCGGCGACGCCCACCGCCTGGGCGATCGGCCTGGCCGGGTTGGCGAGCGGGCCGAGGAAGTTGAAGGTGGTGGGCACCCCGAGTTCGCCGCGGGCAGGCGAGGCGTGGCGCAGCGACTGGTGGTAGAGCGGCGCGAACAGGAACACGATCCCGGCCTCGGCCAGCACCTGCGCCTGGCGTGCCGGCGGGACATCGAGCACCACGCCGAGGGCCTCCAGGCAGTCCGCGGTGCCGCAGGCGCTGGAAGCTGCGCGGTTGCCGTGCTTGACCACCGGCACGCCGGTGGCTGCCGTGACGATGGCCGCCATCGTCGAGACGTTCACGGTGTTGGCCCGGTCACCCCCGGAGCCGACGACGTCGACCGCCTCGTGGGTGAGCTCGATAGCTGTGGCCCGGGAGAGCATCGCCTGGGAGAGGCCGGTCAGTTCTGCGACCGTCTCGCCCTTCGCCCGGAGCGCGATGGCGAACCCCGCGATCTGGACGTTGGTGGCTTCCCCGGCGAGGATCTGGTCCATCGCCCAGGCGGCAGCCTCCGGCGAAAGGTCCCGCCGGCCCACCAGTTCGGTGAGCACCTGCGGCCAGGTCAAGGTCACGCGGTGGCCTCCTGGGCGAGCCGGGAGCGAAGCAGTTCGGCAGCCGCCGCCGGCAGCCGCACCGGGTCGACCGGGTAGGCGGCGATGGCGTCCGCCTTCGACCAGGTGGCGAGCCAGGCGTCAGCGACGCGGGCGACGAGCAGGAGCACCGGCGGGCAGTCCTCGATCTCGTTCTTCAGCTGATGGCAAAGGCCCATCCCGCCGGAGGGGACGGCCTCACCGTCGAGGATCACCAGGTCGATCCCACCGGCGTCCATGGCCTGCAGCACGACCGGCTGGGTGGCCACCTCGTAAACGTCGAGTTCGGGCAGGTCGGGGGCCAGCCGCTTGCCGAGCGTCAGCCGCACCTGCTCCCGTACCGTCCGGTCATCGGAGTACAGCAACACCCGGGCAGTCGTCTGTTCGGTCATCGATCTTCCTCATCCGGCACCGCGACTGCGCGGTCGCCTGTGGCGTCATCGTAACGGTTCCCGGACGCCCGACCGGCGCCGGGGCCACTCGTGCCGGCGACCTTCCACCCGGCCGGCAAACGCAGCCGGGTCAGCGGCGGGGGCGATTTGGCCGGGTCGGCATACAGCGGCGCGAACGAACCGGACAATTCCACCACCCAATTATCGACCTCCGGTGGTGACCGCTGGGCGTTGCGTTGGCCATAATGGCGCAATGGCCCACACCACGCCGCTGAGTGCACCCGTCGGCGCCCCAACCGGCGCGCTGCACCCGATCGCCTCCAGCCGGTTGCAGGGGGTTCGGGGCCGTCCCGACACCCTCGCGGTCGGGGTCATCATCTGGCTCGCCAGCGAGCTGATGTTCTTCGCCGCCCTCTTCGCCGCGTACTTCTCACTGCGGGAGATCACCACCGCCGCTGCCGCTCCCGGCACGACGACGATGTGGGAGTGGGGAGCTGCACACCTAGACAACACCTGGTTCGGGATCACGTTCCCGTGGTTCGCGACCATCAACACCACCATCCTGATCCTCTCCTCGGTCACCTGCCAGCTGGGCGTGCACGCTGCGGAGAAGGGCCAGGTGAGCCGTACCGGATCGCTGCTGAAGGTCGGGGGCTGGGGCCTGCGGGAGTGGTACACGCTCACTTTCCTCATGGGCGCCGTGTTCATCGGCGGCCAGGCCTACGAGTACGCGAACCTCGTCGGCGAGGGTTTCGTGATGTCCACGAATGCCTACACCTCGGCGTTCTTCCTGGCCACCGGCTTCCACGGGCTGCACGTCATCGGCGGTTTGGTGGCATTTTTGCTCATGTTGGGACGGACGTATATGTCCCGCCGGTTCACTCATGAACAAGCTGTCCACGCCATTGTTACCTCTTACTACTGGCATTTCGTCGACGCGATCTGGGTCGTGCTCTTCGGCGTGCTGTACCTGTTGCGCTGAACCCTGACACCTTGGAGGAACCCTGATGAGATTCCTGGCCTCAGGACGTCGGCACAAGGCGGCGCGGCCGCTGCTGTTGTTGGTCAGCCTGTTCCTGGTGGGCGCGTTCTACGCTGCGCTGGCCCCGGCAACCAGCTCCTCGGCCGAGGGCGTCGCCGATGCCCAGCTGGTCGCCCGCGGCAAGCAGCTGTTCGCGGTCAACTGCGCCTCCTGCCATGGGCTCAACGCGGAAGGCCTTGCCCAGCAGGGCGCCCCCAACCTGACGAACGTCGGCGCGGCCGCCGTTGACTTCCAGGTCCGCACCGGACGCATGCCGATGGCGAACCCGCTCGTCCAGGCTCCCCGCAAGGAGAACACCTTCACCGAGGACGAGATCGCGGCGCTGGCCGCCTACGTGGCGAGTCTCGGCGAGGGCCCAGCGATTCCCGGCGAGAACCAGTACGACCCGAGCAGCGTCGATGCCGGTGGGGTGGCCCGCGGCGGGGACCTGTTCCGTACGAACTGCTCGGCCTGCCACAACTTCAAGGGCGCCGGCGGCGCCCTGCCCAACGGGGTGGTCGCCCCGAGCCTCGAGGACTCCACCGGCAAGGACCTCTGGGAGGCCATGCGCACTGGTCCCGGCCAGATGCCCGTGTTCGCTTCCGGCGCCGTCCCGGACGAGGACGTGCAGAAGATGGTGGCCTACCTCCAGCAGGTGAACCAGACCCCATCGGCCGGACTCACCCTCGGCGGGCTCGGACCGGTCTCGGAAGGTTTCTGGGGCTGGGTGGTCGGCATCGGCGGGCTCGTCCTGTTCGCCATCTGGATCGCAACCAGGGGGCCTCGCGCATGAGTGAGCCGAAGAACCTGCCAGCCATTCCCGATCCGGGCCTCGAGGAACACGAGCACCGCTTCACCGACGTCGACGAGGCAGCTGCCGACCGCGCCTACCGGCGGATCGTTGGCATGCTGGCGGCGGTTCCGGTGCTGGTGGTGGCGTTCCTGGTCGTCTACTTCGGGGTGCCCAAGGAAGCCCAACTGGTCCTCTTCGGCGCCAACCTCCAGATGCAGACGGTGCTGCTCGGGCTCACCGGCGGTCTCGCGACCCTGCTGATCGGGATCGCTGCCATCGCCTGGGCCCGGTCACTGATGAGCGACGAGGAGATCGTCGGCGACCGGCACGGCGCGGCCTCGCCGCCCGAGGCCCGCCAGCGGGTGCTGGCCGACCTGGAGACCGGCATCGAGGCCTCCGGGATCCGGCGCCGCAAGCTGATCGGCTCCGGCATGGCCGGAGCGCTCGGCCTGATCGCCGTCCCGGCCCTGATCACCCTTGCCGACCTCGGGCCGTGGCCGACGGCTGCGCTGCGCAAGGAGACCATCGAGAAGACCATCTGGGCCGAGGGGATCCGGCTCGTCAACGACGTCAACTACCTGCCCCTCAAGGCCTCCGAGCTGGTGGTTGGCCAGTTGGTCAATGCGGTACCGGCCAATCTTGAGGAACTGCACGGCGCCGAGTTCCAGACCGCGAAGTCCAAGGCTGCGATCATCGTCGTGCGGATGGACCCGAACAGCATCAAGATCCCGGAGTCCCGCCAGGACTGGCAGGTCGACGGGATCCTGTGTTACTCCAAGATCTGCACCCACGTCGGTTGCCCGATCAGTCTCTGGGAACAGCAGACCCACCACCTGCTCTGCCCCTGCCACCAGTCCACGTTCGACCTGGGCAACTCCGGGGTCGTGGTCTTCGGGCCGGCGGCGCGCTCGCTGCCGCAGTTGCCGATCACCACCGACGCCGAGGGGTACCTGGTGGCCAGGAGCGACTTCACCGTCCCGGTTGGCCCGAGCTACTTCGAGCGGGACTCCTCAGTTGACTTCAAGGAGGGTGACCGCTGATGGCCAAGCCAGCAGAGCTCAACCCCGAATCGCCGGCCATGGAGGTCCGCACCCCACCGAAGGAAGCCGGGCAGAGCAAGCTCGCCGGGCCGATGACCTGGGTGGACGACCGGATCGGCCTGGCGAAGCTGGCCGGCAACATCCGCAAGGTCTTCCCCGACCACTGGTCGTTCCTGCTCGGCGAGATCGCGCTCTACTCGTTCGTCATCCTGCTGCTCACCGGAGTCTTCCTGACCATCTGGTTCAAGCCCTCGATGGCCGAGATCGACTACGAGGGCTCCTACGCACTGATGCGGAACATCCCGATGTCGGAGGCCTTCGCCTCGACGCTGAGCATCAGCTTCGACGTCCGCGGCGGCCTGCTGGTCCGCCAGATCCACCACTGGGCGGCGATGCTGTTCGTTGCTGCGATGACCGTCCACATGCTCCGGGTGTTCTTCACCGGCGCCTTCCGCAAGCCCCGCGAGCTGAACTGGGTCATCGGCGTCGGCCTGTTCTCGATGGGCCTGGTCGAGGGCTTCGCCGGCTACTCCCTCCCCGATGACCTGCTGTCGGGCACCGGGCTGCGGTTCGTGGACGGCCTGATCCGCTCCATCCCGCTGATCGGGACGTGGGCGGAGTTCTTCATCTTCGGCGGCGAGTTCCCCGGGGAGCTGGTGATCCCGCGGCTCTACATGGTGCACATCCTGCTGATCCCCGGTCTCCTGCTCGGCCTGATCAGCGCCCACATGGCACTGCTGGTGTACCACAAGCACACCCACTGGCCGGCTCCCGGACGGACCAACCACAACATCCAGGGCTACCCGTTCTTCCCGATCTACGTTGCGAAGGCCGGCGGCTTCTTCTTCATCGTCTTCGGCATCACGATCCTCATGGGTGCGCTGATGCAGATCAACCCGGTCTGGTTGTACGGACCGTACAACCCGTCCCAGGTCACGGCCGGCTCGCAGCCCGACTGGTACATGGGCTTCGTTGAGGGCGCGATCCGGATCATCCCGAACTGGGAGACCCACCTGCTCGGCACGACCTGGTCCTGGAACATCTTCCTGCCCGGCGTCGGACTGATGGGTCTGCTGTTCACCGGGCTGGCGCTCTACCCGTTCATCGAGGCCTGGATCACGGGCGACAAGAGTGAGCACCACCTGCTCGACCGTCCGCGCAACGCCCCGACGCGGACGGCGATCGGCGTCGCCGGGATGGCCGCCTACGGCATGTTCTGGCTGGCCGGCGGCAACGACATCATCGCGACCCAGTTCCACGTCTCGCTGAACGCGGTCACCTACTTCATGCGGGTGGCAGTGTTCGTCGTCCCGGTGCTGGCCTTCATCGTGACCAAGCGGATCTGCCTCTCGCTGCAGCGGGCCGACAAGGCACGGGTGCTGCACGGTTCGGAGTCCGGAGTCATCGTCCGCAGCCCGGACGGCGGCTTCAGCGAGGCACACGCTCCGATCTCCCGGGGCGAGGCCTACACCCTCACCAGGCACCCGCAGCCGGCTGCGCTCACGCCGAACGGCAAGAAGCTCGGCCGGGTCCGTCAGCGGCTGTCCCGCTGGTACGCCGACGGCCAGATCGCGACCCCGACAGCAGAGGAACTGGCTGCCGCGGCCCACCACGATGCGCCTGCGCTCGAGGGCAGTGGCAGCAGCACCAGCGAGACCGGGGACACCCACTGAGCCCGCTGGTCGAGGTGGTCCGGTCGGGCGCAGCCCTGCCAGCGCCCGTTGACGTCGAGGAGCTGTTCGCCATGGCCACGGCAGCCGGCCCTGCTACCGGCACGACCGAGGCCGCCGAGCTGATCGGCACTCTGTACGACCTGGCCCTCGACCGCACCGACATCGTGGCCGTCACAGCCAAGGAGGTCGGCGAGCTGGTGGGCTTCGGCTACGGCCACCGCTGGCGCTGGGCGGAGCAGACCGACGAGTGGTCGACCGAGCTGGCGCGGCAGCTGGGCGAGGCCGCCCCGCGGCTGGACGACGCCTTCGCCGTCCAGCTCCTCGCTGTGCACCCCAAGTTCACCCGCCACGGCCTCGGCTTCGAGCTGCTCAAGCAGCTGATGGTCGCCTCGGCGGCCGACATCCTGTGGTTGCAGACAGCCGACCTGGACACCCCTGCCCGCCGGCTGTTCCGGCGAATGGGCTACCGACCGGTCGGGCACGGCTCCCCCGGCCCGGACGGGGCGCCAGGGCTCGTCCTCGTTTACGGCTGAGCCGGGCCGCTAACCTTGTCCGGTGCGATTCCTCACCGGCAAGCCCAGCTATGACCTGACCTACGACGACGTCTTCATGGCACCCCGGCGTTCGTCGGTCACCTCGAGGCTCGACGTCGACATGACCAGTACTGACGGCCTCGGGCTCCCGCTTCCCCTTGTCGTCGCCAACATGACGGCTGTGGCCGGACGCCGGATGGCCGAGACGGTCGCCCGCAGGGGCGGCATCGCGATCATTCCCCAGGACCTGCCGACCGACATCGTCGCCGGCTCCATCGCCAAGGTGAAGGCCGCGCCGACCGTCTTCGACACCGCCCTCACCATCGGTCCGCACGCCACCATCGGCGAGGCGTTGCTGCTGCTTCCCAAGCGCGCCCACGGGGTGGTCGTCGTGGTCGAGAACGGTGCCCCGATCGGCACGCTCTCGGCAGCGGAGGCCGAGGGGCTCGACCGGTTCGCCCAGGTGCACGAGGCGATGAGCTCTGAGCTCACCCTGATGGCCAGCGACGCCACCCCAACGGAGGTGTTCGACGAGCTCTCCGCCAGGCGCCACAAGGCCGCCCTCGCGGTCCGGGACGGCCAGCTGGTCGGCCTGATGACGGTGAAGGGTGCCCTGCGGGCCGCGCTGTACGCGCCGGCCCTGGACGCGGCGGGCAAGCTGAAGATCGGCGCTGCCGTCGGGATCTCCGGCGACGTCGAGCGACGGGCCGAGAGCCTGCTCGAGGCCGGGGCTGACGTGCTGGTCATGGACACGGCCCACGGGCACCAGGAGCGCATGATCAGCGCCGTCCAGCGATGCCGGGCCGCTGTGGCAGCATCCGGTCGGGAGGTCCCGATCGTGGCCGGCAACGTCGTCACGGCCGACGGCACCGCCGACCTGATCGAGGCGGGCGCCGACGTGGTGAAGGTCGGGGTCGGCCCGGGAGCCATGTGCACCACCCGGATGCAGACCGGAGTCGGCCGGCCGCAGTTCTCGGCAGTGCTGGAGTGCGCCGAGGAGGCGCAGGACGCCGGCAAGAGCATCTGGGCCGACGGTGGAGTGCGGCATCCGCGCGACGTGGCGCTCGCGCTGGCTGCGGGGGCCGGTGCCGTGATGATCGGCTCCTGGTTCGCCGGGACCAACGAGTCCCCGGGCGAGCTAATGTTCGCCTCGGACGGCCGCCCCTACAAGGAGTCGTTCGGCATGGCCTCCGCCCGGGCCGTCCGGGCAAGGACCCGGACCCAGTCGGCCTTCGACCGGGCCAGGGCAGCCCTGTTCGAGGAGGGCATCTCTTCCTCGCGGATGTACCTCGACCCGGCACGGCCGGGCGTCGAGGACCTGCTCGACTTCATCGTCTCCGGCGTGCGGAGCTCCTGCACCTACGCCGGGGCGCGCACTCTGACCGAGTTCGCCGCCCAGGCGATCGTGGGGGTGCAGTCGGCGTCCGGCTACAACGAGGGACGGCCGCTGCACTCCAGCTGGTGAGCAGCGCGGAACAACCTGCGCGGATCAGTCCTTGCCCTCGGCCAGCACGATGATCCGGTCAGCGGGCGCCGGCGTGAACAGTTCGCCCTTCCTCGGGTTCACCTTCACGCCGTAGCCGGCAGCGCTGATGTGGGCGTCAGCGGCGACCCGGTAGCCGATGGCGGTCTCGCCGCGGCGTCTCGCCGCCTCGAGGACGGTGTAGAAGTCAACGGTGCTGCCAGGGGTGACGTAATGGGCGGCCGGGTTGAGGTAGATCTCGCTGCCGGCACTGGAGAACAGGGTGTCGAAGACCTCGGTGAGCTTGCGGTTCTCCGACACCTGCGACAACAGCAGTGCGATCAGCTTGTCGCTGACGATGAAGTCGTCGGCCTCCGTGACCTCGGCGAGCTCGCGGTTGGTGTCGTCGAGCATCTCGCTGACGATGTTGAGGTCGTAGCCGCCGACCTCCGACATGTCGCGGAGCTGGAGCAGCGTCACCAGCGTCCGGCTGTCGGCGCGTTGCAGGTCGGGCTCGTCCTTGTCCGCCAGCACGATGATGTGGTCGAAGTTCGCCACCCCGAGCCCGTCCAGAACGGCCCGCTTGGTCGGGTCGCCCACCGCGGACGTCGCAGTGACGTTCGCGAAGGCCGGCAGCTCCGGAGCCGAGGTCGAGACGATGTGCACGACGGAACCGACGGCGACGTACTCGTCGAGCTCCCGCAGCATCGCGGGTAGTCCGGCGTTGATCCCCAGCACCAGCGTGCGCTCCGGTGCCGCCGGTTCAGTGGCTGCTTCGGAGATGGCACCGACGGACGGGGGCACCGGTTCGCCGAGGGTGATCAGGCTGTCATCCGCTGCGATCACGATCACCTGGTCGCCCGCGCCGATGACGGTGTCGGCCGGCGGGTTGATTGCCACCCTGCCGTCCTGCACGAGGCCGATGGCCGCGCTGTCCGAGAAGGACAGCAGCGCATCGAAGTAGGTCCGACCGACCAGGGCCGGCTGCTCGGTGAAGTAGATCTCGTCGCCGTCGAAGTCGAGGAGCTCCTGGTACACCACGGACAGGCCCGACTGGCGGCAGCTCTGCACGGTGATCCGCCCGATCAGGTCTGGACCGAGCACCCAGTGGGCCTCATCCTTGCCGACCAGCCGGGCGACCTCGAGGTTCTCCGGATCAGCCAGCTCACCCACGATGTGGTGTGGCTCAGCCTTGCGGCCGGGATTGTTGGTGAGCGCAAGGGCGGTCTTGATCACCTCGGCGTCGGGATCCGCTGACCCCTCCGGGGCGAGCAGGATGATGCTGCGGGCCGCTGACGGGCTGACCATGGCGAGGTCGGGCAGGCTCTTCGGGTCGCCGGTGCGGCAGATGACGACGGTCCTGCCGAGGTTGCCGGCTGCGACGCGGATCTCGTCCTCCATCTCCACCTTGTCCTTGTCGGCAAGGATGACGATGCTGGCGCGACCCCTGGACTCGTTGGCGATGGCGAGCTCGTGCACGATCGAGTGGATCTTGGAGTTCCAGCCGAGGATCAGGGTGTGGTCGTGCTCGAGCACCCGCGACTTGCCCTTGCGGAGGTCCTCGATCTTGGTGTCGAAAGCGCCGGAGACGATGCCGATCAGGCTGGCGACGATGATCAGGCCACCGACCGTGATGACCAGCATGAAGATCCGGAACGCCCAGCCGGCGTCACCACCCATGGTGCCCGGGTCGAGGGTGCGCATCAGCCCACCCCAGAGGAGGTCGATGAAGTCGCCGTCGGCGGCGTCGTCAGGGAAGGCCCGGAACACCCAGACCAGAAGACTCACAACGAGTACCAGCGCGATGGTCGCCAGCCCCAGCAGACCCATCAGCGCGATAGTGCCGCGCGACATCCAGTTGTCGAACCAGTAACGGAATCTCTCGGCAGCACTCGGCTTGTCCACTTGTCCCTCCCCATGCCCCACAGTGGGGCGGGGACAGCCTATTGGCTACGGTGTTCGCGGTCAGTCACCCCGGCGGTGGACAGCACGGACGGAATCCCGGATTCGGAATCCTCAGTGCTGGTAGTCGTCGCGGTAGTACTGGTAGGTCCAGCCGACGATGGCCCAGATCCCGAGGCCGGCGCCAACGAGGGTCAGCCACCAGCCGAACACCGGGCCGAGGGCCATGATGGTCACGGTGAGCGCGGCCCAGAACGGCCAGATACTGGAGGAGGGGAAGAAGCCCACCTCGCCGGCGCCCTCGATGATCTCGCCGTCCTTGCGGTCCTCCGGGCGCGGGTCGATCTTGTTGGACGTGATCGTGAAGAACACGGCCAGCATGCCGCTGAAGGCCACCGTGAGCAGCAGCGCAACCGTGCCGATGATCTCCCCGGACATGAACCAGTAGACCGGCGCAACCACGACGAAGAACGCCGTGATGAAGACGAAGATCCAGCGTTCGGCCTTCACCGCCCGACCTCCCTGCCGGTGTCGTCATCCCTGCTGGTCGCGTCGTCGATGACCTCCTGGGCCGGGTTGGCCGGTCGCGGGAGCGCAGGATGCTGCAGGTCGAAGGCCGGCGACTCGGAGCGGATGCGCGGCATGGTGTTGAAGTTGAAGCGCGGCGGGGGGCTCGACGTGGCCCACTCCAGCGAGCGGCCCCAGCCCCACGGATCGTCGAGGTTCACCATCGGCGCGTTGCGGGTGATCCAGACGTTCCAGAGGAACGGCAGCATCGAGATGCCGAGCAGGAAGGCGCCCACGGTCGAGACCTGGTTGAGCAGGGTGAAGCCCTCACCGGGCAGGTAGTCGGCGATCCGGCGCTGCATGCCTTCCACGCCCAGCCAGTGCTGCACCAGGAAGGTGGTGTGGAAGCCGATGAACAGCAGCCAGAAGTGCAGCTTGCCGATCCGCTCGTTGAGCATCCGTCCGGTCAGTTTCGGCCACCAGTAGTAGAAGCCACCGAACATCGCGAACACCACTGTGCCGAAGACCACGTAGTGGAAGTGGGCCACGACGAAGTAGGTGTCGGACACCTGGAAGTCCAGCGGCGGGGAGGCCAGGATGATGCCGGTGAGGCCGCCGAACAGGAAGGTGGTGAGGAAGCCGATCGCCCAGAGCATGGGCGTGTCGAAGCTGATCGCACCACCCCACATCGTGCCGATCCAGTTGAAGAACTTCACCCCGGTCGGTACGGCGATCATGAACGTCATGAAAGCGAAGAACGGCAGGTTCACGGCTCCGGTCACGAACATGTGGTGCGCCCAGACCGCCATCGAGAGCGCGCCGATGCTGAGCGTCGCGGCGACCAGGCCGATGTAGCCGAAGATCGGCTTGCGGCTGAACACCGGCAGGATCTCGGTGATGATGCCGAAGAACGGCAAGGCGATGATGTAGACCTCGGGGTGGCCGAAGAACCAGAACAGGTGCTGCCAGAGGATCGCGCCCCCGGTCGCGGGGTCGAGGATGTGGGTGCCGAGCCGGCGGTCCGCCTCGAGAACCAGCAGGCCGGCCGCCAGCACCGGGAAGGCGATCAGGACCATGATCGAGGTCACCAGGATGTTCCAGGTGAAGATGGGCATCCGGAACATTGTCATGCCCGGGGCCCGCATCGTGATGATCGTCGCGATGAAGTTGACCGCGCCGAGGATCGTGGACAGGCCCATCACGTAGAGGCCCATCACCCAGAGGTCGCCGCCGACGCCCGGCGAGTTCACGGCATCGGACAGCGGGACGTAGGCGAACCAGCCGAAGCTGGCTGCGCCGCCGGGGGTGAGGAAGCCGGCACAGGCGGTCAGCGAGCCGAACAGGTAGAGCCAGTAGCTGAACGCGTTCATCCTCGGGAACGCCACGTCCGGCGCGCCGATCTGCAGCGGCATGATGGCATTCGCGAACGCCACGAACATCGGGGTGGCGAACATCAGCAGCATCAGCGTGCCGTGCATCGTGAAGAACTGGTTGAACGTCTCGTAGTGGACGAACTGCAGCCCGGGGTACGCCAGCTCGGCCCGGATGACCAGGGCCAGCACGCCGGCGAAGGCGAAGTACGCCAGCGAGGTGACGAAGTACATGCTGCCGATCAGCTTGTGGTCGGTCGTGGTCAGCAGCTGCATGGCGAGGGTGCCCCAGCGCTTGCGCTCAACCAGCGGTCGGGCGTCGACCTCTTCCAGCGCGACGCGTTCGGCGACCGTCATTTCTTCTCCCCCTCGGCCGGGACGCTCGGGACGACGTTCGGGTAGTCGGGAGCCTTGATCTCGCCCACCTGCCCCGCCGCCTTCAGCTTGTTCAGGTAGGCGGTGTACTCCTCCTCGGTGACCACGTGGACGGTGAACAGCATCGCGGCGTGGTACGTGCCGCACAGTTCAGCGCACTTGCCCGAGTAGGTGCCCAGCTTCTCCGGGGTAACGTCGAAGGAGTTGGTCCGGCCGGGGATCACGTCCAGCTTGAAGTAGAACGCCGGGATCCAGAACGAGTGGATCACGTCGGCCGAGGCGAGGTTGAACCGCACCGGCTTGTCCACCGGGAGGTATAGGTCGGGGATCCGGTCGATGGTCCCGGCCTCGTGGACGACCGCACCGACGGCCGGGTTCTGGTCCTCCATGTAGTTGAAGGTCCACGACCACTTCTGGCCGATGACGTTGACCGTGGTGGCGGGCTGGGTGGTCTCCTTGGCCAGCACGCTGTTCTGGGCCTGCACGGTGTAGAAGAACAGCACGCCGATGATCAGGAACGGCACCAGGGTGTAGAGCAACTCCAGCGGCAGGTTGTAGCGGGTCTGCCGCGGGTGCTCGTCGGGTGTGCGCCTGCGGTACCGGATCATCACCCAGACGATCAGGCCCCAGACGAAGACCCCGACCACCAGTGAGGCGATCCAGGCGCCCACCCAGAGGTTGCCGATGTAGGGGGCGCGGTCGCTGGCCGACTCCGGCAGGCCGAACCGGCCCCACTGCGCTGTCGTCTCCGCACTGCACCCGGCGAGGACCAGCATGGCGCCGATCACCGACGCGACAAGCAGCTGCTTCTTCGGGCGTAGCTGTCGGACCACGAGGCGCCTTCCGGTTCGATACCTACTCTGCGATGCGCGAAACCCTAGCCGTCGGCACTGCTCAGTGGAAGCTGTCCCCGCAGGCGCAGGAGCCCGTTGCGTTCGGGTTGTCGATCGTGAAGCCCTGCTGCTCGATGGTGTCAACGAAGTCGATGGTTGCACCGGTCAGGTACGGCGCGCTCATCCGGTCGGTGACCACGGAAACACCGTGCCAGTCGGCGACGACGTCGCCGTCGAGCGTGCGGTCGTCGAGCTGCAGCTGGTAGCGCAGGCCCGAGCAGCCACCGGGAGCGACCGAGATGCGCAGGGCGAGGGTGTCGACATCCTCGTTGGCGATCAGGTCCTTGACCTTCTGGGCAGCGACCGGGGTGAGCACGAGGCCATCGGTGGTGATGGCGGAGTCAATCGTCATATCTACCTGAATTCCTTCCGGAAGGAGCTTTCCCCCGGTGCAACCGGCCCTGTCGGGCCGATATTCCGGCGGGTCAGGTCAGTCTACCCAGCGCCGTTCGGGGCCCGGAACCCAGCCGGCCGCGATTCGGGCAGCCGCGGAGGTGAGACCGGCCCCGGTCGGCGGGCCGGGGGGCAGCAGGTGGGCCGCCTCGATCCCGAGGGTCCGCAGTTCGCGCCGGGCCAGCCCGGCGCCGGTGGTGAACAGCACGCAGGGCCGTTCGGCAACCTGCGACCACTCGGCGACCGCCTGCACCACCGGGCCGCCGCGGTCGAGGGCCGAAAGCTCGGTGCAACCTGTGACCACCAGGTCCGCGTGGCGGAGGGTTCGGTCCAGTCCGGCCAGCCGGTGGCAAAACTGCGTACCGGTCGTCAGTCGGCCGCCGCCGGCGAGGACGGCGAGCCCGCAACCACCCGCTGCGCCACCGCCGGGAGCAGTCGACAGGCCCTCGCCGAGACCTGCTGCCCGGACGGCGAGTTCGGCATCGGCCCGGAGCAGTTCGGCAATGTCCACGCCACCGGCGAAGGCGCGCCGGGCCAGCCCACTCCCGATCCCGGTCGCCGGCAGCCCCAGCTCGTCGGACGCGACCAGGCCCACCAGTTCCCGGCCGGCCAGCGCCGGACCGGCTGCAGCCAGCAGCCCGGCCCCGCCGTCGTGGGCGGTGATGCCGGTCAGGTCGAGCACCACCAGGTCCTCGCCTTCGACGGCCGCGGCGACCCACTCCCCCACGTCGGCCGAGGACGCCGCCGGGGCCCACGCCGGTACCGGTGCCTGGGCGAAGCCGATCAGCACCCCACCCGGCCAGCGAACCAGCCAGGCCGTGCCGTCAACCCGGAGATCGCCGCCGGTGAGCTCGGCCACGGCCGTGGCCAGGTCGGGGCCGCCGGCCGCGACCGGGGCGAGGGCGACCTCGGCGTGGGTGGCGATCCCGCGGGCCAGCGCGGTGCCGGCGGCCACCGGGTCGAGCTCGCCGATCCGGCCGGTCACCACAGCCACGCGCAGCCGGGTCACGGCACCTGCTCGGCGAAGGGCGGCTGCTCGTAGTCGCCGCCGGCCGGCTCCTCGGGCAGGTCATCGGGCTCCGGGGCGGTGTCGTCGGTGAGGCGGCGCAAGGTGGACCGCAGGCCGGCGGCCAGGTCGCGGAGCTGGTCGGCGTGCGCCAGCAGGCTCGCGTGGGACGCCTCCAGCTCAGCCGCCCGGGCCGCGGCTGCGTCGGCACCCATCCGGCCGCGGTCGAAGGCGAAGCGACGCCTGGCGGCTGCGAGGTCCTCAAGCGCTGCCCGAGCCTCGTGCAGGGAGGTGAGGGCGCGCTGGTAGGCGAGTTCGGCTTCGGCCCGTTCGCCGTCGTCGACCACGTCCAACCTCCATGAACCCGGCGGGTGCCGATTGACCTAGGATGTGGCAGACATCGTCGCACCACAGCGAGGTATGAAGTGGCATTGTTCCGCCCGTACGACCGGTCCGAATCGGCGAAGCCCGAGCCGAGGCCGGTCGAGACCGCCGACCAGGCGAAGTCCGGGAAGAAGGAGGTCCCCACCCCTTCCCGCAGGGAGGCCGAGGCTGCGCGCCGGGAGCGGCTCAACCCGACTCTTTCAGCCAAGGAGCTCAGGGTGAAGGAGCGGGCTGCCAAGAACGCGATGCGCGACGAGCAGTTCGCCAGGTCGGAGGGCACTCCGGGCAAGGTGCTGATGCGCGACTTCGTCGACTCCCGGCGGAGTGTAGCCGGCTACGCGATGCCGATCCTGATGGTCACCCTCGCCGGCTCGCTGCTGGTGAGCTCGTTCAGCCCGGACGCCGCCATGCTGGTGACCTGGTTCACCTACTCGGTGTTCCTCCTGATCGGGGTCGACATCTACCTGATGTGGCGCAAGTACAAGAAGCTGCACGCCGAACGCCTGCCCAATGTCGCGCTCAAGGGCCTGCTGCCCTACATGCTCAACCGCTCGATCAACCTGCGCCGGCTGCGGCTCCCCTCCCCGCGGGTGAAGCCCGGCGACGAGATCTGAGCGATGGGCTACTACTGGGCTGCGACGCCTGAGCCGACCGAGGAGCAGGCGGCCGGGCTCGGGCTCGACACCGAGTTCGAGGAGCAGGCCAGGGCCGAGGCCTGGCTGAGCGCGAGCTACCTCGAACTGGTCGAGGCCGGGGTGCACGAGGTCTCCCTCTACGAGTCCGACCGGCTGGTCTACGGGCCGATGAGCCTGGAGCCCTAGCCTCGGGAGGCCTCAGGACGCGCCAACTCCTCCTGTTCCAGCTGGGTGTAGGCGATCTTCCCGACGAGCGTGGTCGGGAGCGCGTCCCGGAACTCGATGCTCCGCGGCACGGCCCACTTCATCAGGTGCTTGCGGGCGTGGGCGAGCAGCTCCGCACGCAGCGCGTCGTCGCCGGCGGCACCGGCCGCGGGCACGACGAAGGCCTTCACCGCCGACATCTGGTACTCGTCCGGGGTGCCGACCACACAGGCGCGCTGGACACCGGGATGGGCCTCGAGCACCTGCTCCACCTGGGCCGGGTACACCGACACCCCGGACACCTTGATGATCCGCTTCCGTCGCCCCTTGAAGAACAGGTAGCCGTCGGCGTCCATCGTGCCGATGTCGCCGGTGTGCAGCCACGTCCGGCCGTCGTCGTGCCGGCGCAGGGTGTCAGCGGTGGCTTCCGGATCGTTCAGGTAGCCGTTCATCAGGGTCGGCCCGGTGACGCAGATCTCCCCCTCGGTGCCGTAGGGCAGTTCGAAGCCCTCGCCGGTGGCCACCTTCACGCGCATGCCGGGGATCGGGATGCCGATCGACCCCTCGCGGTACTGGCGCGGCGGCGAGACCGTGCACGCCGTGACGCACTCGGTGAGGCCGTAGCCCTCCATCAGCTCGACCGGGCTGCCCTGGGCAGCGATGGCCTTGTCGAAGCGCGCCTTCAGGTCGGGCGTTAGGGAGTCACCACCGGAGTAGGCGCCCAGGAGCCTGGCGAAAGAGACCTTGGCGAACCGCGGCTCGGCCAGCAGCGCCTGGAAGAGGGTTGGCACGCCGGCGATGAACGACGGCGAGTGCCGGACCAGGTTGTCGATGTAGACCTTCGTGCTGAACTCCGGCACCAGGATCGAGCAGGCGCCGACGGTGAGCGGCGTGTGGATGCACAGCCCCAGCCCGAAGCCGTGGAAGACGGGCAGGATCGCCAGCACGCTGTCGCCGGGCGCGATCCCGGTGATCGAGCGCATCGAGACGGCAAGGGCGTTGAAGCCGGCCGAGGAGAGTTCGATCCCCTTCGGCATGGCGGAGGTGCCGCCACTGAACAGCACAACGCCCGTGTCATGTGGGTCGCCGGCCCGGACGTAGGTGCGCTCCGGCGCCTGCGCCTCGAGGAACTTCCGCCAGGTGAGGACCCGCCGGTCGGTAGTGGGCACGGGCGCGATCCTGCGCCCCTTGGTCACCTTGAACCCCATCCGCTTGGGGCCGCTCAGGTAGTCGGAGAACCGGGTGATCAGCAGGCGCTCCACCGACGTCTCTTCCAGGATGTCGCGGAACCGGGCGTAGAACATGTCGACGGTGACCGCCCACCTGCTCCCACTCTGGTTGAGGTAGTGCTGGAGTTCGGTCGGGGAGGAGAGCGGGTGGGTCATCACGGCCCGGGCCCCGATCCGGTTCAGGGCGTAGAACAGCACGATCGCATTCGGCACGTTGGGCATCGACAGCGTCACGCTGTCGCCGGGGCCGATGCCGTGGGCGCGGAAGGCGGCCGCACACCGGTCGATGTCGGCGAGCAGGGCGCGGTAGGAGATCCGCCGGCCGAAGTAGATCAGGGCAGGGTGGTCCGGCACCCGCCGCGCCGTGGCAGCGACCAGCTCGTACATGGTGGCGTCCGGCACGCTGATGTCTGCGGGCAGGTCGCCGTACCGGGACAGCCAAGGTGTGTTGGACATCGTCGTCCGTTCCTAGATCTTCTCCAGCTGGGTCGGGTCGTTCAGGTAGGTGTCGAAGAGGTCGAGGGCGCGCGCGTCGTAGTAGCCGTCGGCGATCCGCTCGTCGAGGGCGATTCTCAGCTCCATCGTCCGGCGCACCGTCGGTTGTCCGTCCTCCCCGACGACGACGGTGGGCTTGACCTGCCCGATGGTCACGAAGATGCTGCAGGTCCCCCACTCGAACAGGTGGTGGTAGGCGGCTCCCATGCCGACGCTGCCGAGGTTGGCGACATAGGCGCTGCAGCGCAGCGGGTCGACGCCCCGGAGGAACGGCGGGGTGTCGAAGTAGAAGTCCCAGGCCGACAGCAGGTTGACGGCCACCTGGAGCAGGCTCCGCGGCAGGCGCAGGAACACGTCGACCAGGTCGTCGTCGGACTTCTGGTCGCCGGCCTTCGCCGTCCGGATCTCGCCGCGGACCTTCCGCAGCGCGGCCCGGGCGTCGTCGGTCGGCTTGACGGTGACATAGACGTTGGTCTCGGAGCTGTCCTCCGCCAGCCGGCGACGCGCGATGAAGGACAGCTGGACGTCGCGACGCTGGTAGAGCCGCCTGCCGATGATGTAGCGGTTCAGCGTCGGACGCTCCCGCAGGATCCTGACCAGGGCGAGGAGGACGGCCTCGAACAGGGTCAGCTGCGCCTCGGTCCCCTTCACCCGCTCGAGGTGCGCCATCAGGTTCTCCACCTCGATGGTCACCGGGTAGTAGGCGATGGACTCGTTGCGGCCCTTCATGATGAAGGGGAACATCGCGTTGAACCCACGGCCGAGCTCCACCCGGGTGGCGTCGTAGCGGTCCCGGCGCCGGCGTGCTGCGCTCATGGCAGGGAGTCAATCACAGCCGGAGCAGCTGGAGGACTTAGCGGGCCGGAGTCGGGGAGGGTTTCGGCTCCGGCCGCTGGGGACCCGGGGCCACCGGTGTTGCGCGGCGCCACGGGTCTTGATGCTGCGTCCTGCTTTCTGGCACCAGATTGGCCCCTGCCGCAGGCGCGGACGGGGAAATCGCAGGAGTTGGTACCGGACTTGGTCAGGCACTTGGTCGGTTGCTGGTCACCCGCCGGGGCACCGTGGTGAAATCGGCCTGCCCAGCCACCGCCTTCGGGTCGATTCAGCGCAACCGGGCCTCGATGGTAGCTGCGGTCAGCCGCAGCTCACCGAGGACCGCTGCCAGGTCCCTTCCCAGCGGCTCCCGCCAGGTGAGTGCCACCGCTGCGAGGTTGGAGGGTGACCGCAGCCCAACGGCCACCGAGCTGAAGCCGACGGTCACCTCGGACTCCTCCTCGGCGTGGCCCCGGCGCCGGGTCGCAGCCAGCACCGCCCTGAGCTCGGTCAGCGATGCCGGCCCGACCCCGGTCCGGCGGACGAAGCTCTCCCGCGTCGGGTAGAGCGCCCGGACCTGGGCGGCCGGCAGCGCGGCGAGGATCGCCCGACCGGTCGCGGTCAGGTGGGCCGGCAGCCGCACCCCGACGTCGGTGACCAGCCGCGCCTGTCCCCCGGCCCGTTCCTCGATCAGGTAGACCACGTCCGCACCGTGCAGCACCGCCAGGTGGGCCGAGACACCGACGGCGTCGACCAGCCGGGCGATCGGCACCCTGGCCAGCCGGGTCAGCGGCTCCTGCCGGGTGAAGCCCTGGCCGACCTCCCAGGCCGCCACCCCGACTCCCCAGAGCCGGTCCTCGGGGTAGTGCACGACGAACGACTCGGCTGCCATGGCGTGCAGCAGGTGGTAGGTGGTCGAGCGCGGCAGGTCCAGGTCGAGGGCGATCCGGCCCGCAGGGACCGGGGCCGTCCGCAGCGACAGGTAGCGCAGCACCTGCAGCGCGGCTGTGGCAGCTGGAACCGGCCGACTCATGGGCCAAGTCTCGCATCCGAGACACAACCGCTGTCCAGGCCATCGGCAAGGGGCCGGGCGGGGCCGTTCAATTCTGGGATGGAGCGGATCTTGGTTGGCACCGGCGGCTTGCGCAGGCCCGAGGTGGTCGCCGTGGCCAGGGGCGGCGCGCACGTCCAGCTGACGCCGGCGGCTGAAGCGGCCGTGGCCGCCGCTCGGCGCCACATCGACGCCCTCGCGGCCGGCGGGGTCGGGGTCTACGGCATCTCCACCGGCTTCGGCGCCCTTGCGACCCGAAACATCCCGGCCGGGGAGCGCGCCAGGCTGCAGCGGAGCCTGATCCGCTCGCACGCGGCCGGCAACGGCCCGCGGGTGGAGGACGAGGTGGTCCGCGCGATGATGCTGCTGCGCCTGGCGACCCTCGCCAGCGGGCACAGCGGTGTCCGGCCGGCGACCGTCGCCGCTTACGCCGGGTTGCTGAACTCCGGCCTGGTTCCGCTGGTGCACGAGTACGGCAGCCTCGGCTGCTCCGGAGACCTGGCTCCGCTGGCCCACTGCGCCCTTGCCCTCACCGGTGAGGGCACCGTCATCGACGAGGGCCTGGAGCGCCCGGCCGCCGAGGCTCTGGCCGACCACGGGCTGGCGCCGGTGGAGCTGGCCGAGAAGGAGGGCCTGGCGCTGATCAACGGCACCGACGGGATGCTCGGGATGCTGGTCCTCGCCCTGGCCGACCTCGAGCTCCTGCTGGACGCAGCAGACCTGGCCGCCGCGATGAGCGTCGAGGGCCAGCTCGGTACCGACCGCACGTTCGCCGCCGACCTGATGGCCCTGCGGCCGCACCCCGGCCAGGCGACATCGGCTGCGAACCTGCGCCGGCTGCTCGCCGACTCACCGATGGTCGCCAGCCACCGGGTCGGTGACGGCGTGGTGCAGGACGCCTACTCCCTGCGCTGCTCGCCGCAGGTGCACGGCAGCGTCCGGGACGCGGTCGGCTTCGCAGCGCTGGTGGCCGAGCGTGAACTGGCCTCGGCCATCGACAACCCCTCGGTGCTCGACGACGGCCGGGTGGAATCCCATGGCAACTTCCACGGCGCCCCCCTGGCGCACGTCCTGGACTTCCTCGCCATCGGCGTCGCCGACCTGGCCGGCATCAGCGAACGGCGGACCGACCGCTTCCTCGACGTCGGCCGCAGCCGGGGCCTGCCACCGTTCCTCGCCGACGACCCCGGCATCGACTCCGGGATGATGATCGCCCAGTACACCCAGGCCGGCATCTGCTCGACCCTGAAACGACTCGCCGTCCCGGCCAGTGTCGACACCATTCCCTCGAGCGCGATGCAGGAGGACCACGTGTCGATGGGCTGGCACGCGGCCCGCAAGCTCCGCACAGCAGTCGACGGGCTGTCCCGGGTGCTGGCGATCGAGATCCTCGTCGCCGCCCGCGGGATCGAGCTGCGATCGCCGACTGCTCCCGGGCCTGGGACCGGCGCAGCCATCGCTGTGCTGCGCGAGGTGGTCGCCGGGCCGGGGCCGGACCGCTTCCTCGCCCCGGACATCGAAGCCACCCACAGCCTGGTCACCAGCGGCCGCCTGGTCGCTGCTGCGCTGGCCGCAACGGAGGAGAAGTCATGAGCCACGCACCCGTCCGCGCCCCTCGGGGCAGTCAGCTCTCGGCCCGCTCCTGGCAGACCGAGGCGCCGCTGCGGATGCTGATGAACAACCTCGACCCGGAGGTCGCCGAGCGACCCGAGGACCTCGTGGTCTACGGCGGCACCGGGCGTGCCGCCCGTTCCTGGGCGGCGTTCGACGCGATCGTCGACACCCTGCGCGACCTAGCCTCCGACGAGACGCTGCTGGTGCAGTCGGGCAAGCCGGTCGGCGTGTTCCGGACGCACGAGTGGGCGCCACGGGTGCTGATCGCCAACTCCAACCTCGTCGGCGACTGGGCCACCTGGCCCGAGTTCCGCCGGCTCGAGGCGGCCGGGTTGATGATGTACGGCCAGATGACCGCGGGCTCCTGGATCTACATCGGCACCCAGGGCATCCTGCAGGGCACCTACGAGACCTTTGGAGCGGTGGCGCGCAAGCGCTTCGGCGGGACGCTGGCCGGCACGCTGACCCTCACCGGGGGATGCGGTGGGATGGGCGGCGCGCAGCCGCTGGCCGTGACGATGAACGAGGGCGCTGTGCTGGTCGTCGACGTCGACGCGGCACGCCTGGCCCGCCGCGTGGAGCACGGCTACCTCGACGAGTACACCGACGACCACTCCGCGGCTGTTGCCCGGGTGCTGGCCGCCAAGGCCGAGCGCAGGGCCCTCTCGGTCGGCCTGGTCGGCAACGCAGCCGAGGTCTTCCCACGCCTGCTCGCAGAGGGCGTTGCGATCGACATCGTGACCGACCAGACCAGTGCCCACGACCCGCTCTCGTATCTGCCGGTCGGGGTGTCGGTCGCCGAATGGCACGAGCTGGCAGCTGCGGATCCCGCCGGATTCACCGACCGGGCGCGGACGTCGATGGCTGCGCAGGTCACGGCGATGGTCGGCTTCCTCGACGCCGGTGCGGAGGTGTTCGACTACGGCAACTCGATTCGCGCGGAGGCGGAGCTGGGTGGCTGCGAGCGCGCGTTCGCGTTCCCCGGATTCGTGCCCGCCTACATCCGTCCGCTGTTCTGCGAGGGCAAGGGCCCGTTCCGCTGGGCAGCTCTGTCCGGCGACCCGGCCGACATCGCCGTGACCGACGCCGCGATCCTTGACCTGTTCGGTGAGGACGAGCACCTCCGCCGCTGGATCACGAAGGCACGGGAGTTGGTGCACTTCGAAGGGCTCCCGGCCCGGATCTGCTGGCTCGGCTACGGCGAGCGCCACCTGGCCGGGCTGAAGTTCAACGAGCTGGTCGCCTCGGGTGCGATCTCGGCCCCGATCGTGATCGGCCGCGACCACCTGGACTCCGGCTCGGTGGCCTCCCCGTACCGCGAGACCGAGGCCATGGCCGACGGCTCGGACGCCGTCGCGGACTGGCCACTGCTGAACGCCCTGCTGAACACCGCTTCCGGGGCCACCTGGGTCTCGATCCACCACGGCGGCGGGGTCGGCATCGGCCGGTCCATCCACGCGGGCCAGGTCATCGTGGCCGACGGCACGGAACTGGCGGCAGAGAAGATCTCCCGGGTGCTGCTGAACGACCCCGGCACCGGGGTGATGCGGCACGTTGACGC
>JADLEH010000364.1 GCA_020846255.1 Propionibacteriaceae bacterium | reverse complement strand
TCCGCAACCGAGGCATCGACACCCTCCCCAGCATCAGAACAACCACCAACGAAACCCAGGGCTAAGCTGCCCGCAACCGTTCACTTTTGCGGCGGCGAAACTGACCAGTTTTCGAGCGGCACCGACACGAGTCCCAACAGATCCCGGGTACCGGCAGTGGCGGGGAGTCAATCGGCCAGGGACGGAGGGCCAAGATCGTGCTTGAAGCGCCCCAGAAACGGACGATTTGTGGGAATCGAACAAGAGGCGGCGCTCCTGAGTCCCCCGATTGGGCACCGTCGAAACGACCGCTACTGCCGATGAGCGTCCTTCACTGGCCGTGGTTGGACGTGTCGCTTAGTCCGCTCAGGCACACCCTCACAAGTCGTCGGAGGAGTGAGGGCGGCTTCCGCAATCCGGAAGCGGCAGAGTCTCGTATCAAGCTCGTACTTCCAGAGCAAGGGAAGGGGAAGGGCATCGACTAGCGACTCTTCCAAGCGCCTCGGATGTCCTTGCGCGTCGCTACGTGGCTAGCGGCCATTCTCGGTTGTCGGCTGCCTACCGGCGACTCCGTTGCGCTTTCCGCTTCGCAGTCGACCGGCCTCCAGCCCGAGCCTTTGCTTTCGGCGGGGGTTTCGCAGACCATGCGTCCGCAGGCCGGAGCTTGCCCAAGGCCGCAAGTACTTCAGGTATCGGTTCGCCAAGGTGCGACTCGAAAAGGGTGCGCTCCAGCGCGCCGGTCGCTTCGTCGTAAAGGAAGGCAGCGGCTCGCCTCATCCCCAGTTGATGAGCCTTCGCCTGGATGTAGATGCTCATCTCGTCGGCAAAATCGTCGAAGCTCCTAGGCGGGGGCCGTGTTATCCAGGCCAGTAGCCACCCGTCTCCGCGGACGTCAACGACGGGAATCGTCATGGATCGTCCGCGGCCATCGCCAAAAGGGTGTCTCAGCAGATCGCGAGGTATGCGCGCCATCTCCTCCTGCGCGTCCGTTGCTCCTGAGAGCAAAGTGGCGCCAATGCTCAGCCAGGCGAACGTTCGGCTGGCTCGCAGCTCCTCCAGTAGTGCTCGAAGAGGGGTAGGAACCATCGCTGGTCTTCCGGTGGGAGTCGTCTCGAAGTCGACTCCCTGATCCTCGCCAGCGCCGTGAGTGCTATTTGCTGTCGAAGCGATACGTTGGCGGTGCCATACATCAAGCTGGTCGGTGAGACTCGTGATGTACACGGGTGTCTGTCTTTTGAAGCGACGGCGTTCTGCGGCCGTCGCCGCCGGAAGACATGGAAGCTTATTGCGCAGCTCGTCTGGATCCGGTTCGACGTAGAGACCCTTCTGCTGGAAGTGAAGGAAGAGGTCGAGTTCGTCGGACGCCGTATAGATGACAGTCGCTAGCGGGTCGGTTCGCCGCCGGAGGTACAGGAGAAACTCGGCCGGGTGGTCAATGAGTTCGGCGACGAGGTCCAAGTCGTGTAGGGACACGGTCCATGCGATGCAGTCTTTGTCGATGAAACCGGCGCGGATGAGTTCAGCTGTTCCGGTCGTCGTCGCTGCAAGATCCTCGAGGCTCACGGCGATTGTGTGGATCTCTCGGACGGAACTCAAGTCCATCCACTCCGCCCCGTGGAGCCTGAGTCCTTGGTCGGTTTCGATGCGGTCTCGGAGGCGTCGGGCCTGAGAGACTGCTCGCTCAATGATGCGTGTCAGGTCGTTTCGGAGGCGCCTTGTGTCCCCTGCTCTCGCGGCCGGAGCGACGGCGACTGCTTTGTCTTCCACGATGATCGCAACGTCGTCGAGGACGAAGAGGTGGTCCCCCTCGACGCGCTTCGTGTAGCCCTCGACCGGACCGGCTTCTTCGGCCTCGGTGGCCGGTACGTAGTACTGGAATCCGTGTAAGGCAGTTGCCTCAGGGAGAACGCTGGCGAGCGCCTTCTGGGTTCGCTCCTCGAGGACCTTCCCTCGGTGGGCTTGATACTGATCCCAGGCCGGGGTGCCTTTGAGGTATTGCTCGAAGGCTTCGCGAACGGCGACCACGATATGGGCGTCGTGGACGAGCATGAAACGTCCATCCGTACCGGCGATGACTGGGTTCGTGCGCAGCGGGTTGTCACCCGCTGCGAAAGCGTTGATCACCGACCGCGGCGTCGATCCGTACAGGTCCAGTGCGAAGAACTCGAGTGTTGCCTGGACGGCGGCGCCGTCGAGACCTGTGTGGTCGGCGATTTCTTGCGCGCTCAGCGTGACGAACTGGCTCTCCGGCTCCCAGAATGCCTGCCATTGTCCGATCCAGTGGCTGCGCTCTTGTTCGTTGAGTCCGTCTGGGTGCGCTTGCATGGCACCGGTCATGTCATCGCGCCATCTCTCCGTGCGGGCGCTGAATCGGTCCACCTGCATCTGGTGGCACCCTTGGAGGGCGCGGAGGGCCTCATCGACACCGAATCCGAGGCGCGCCTTAAGGGCTTGGTCAACACCTTCGTGAGAGAAAAGTTCCCGCACGGTGATCTCGACTCGGTCAGGGTAGGACGAGTTCCTTATCCAGACTTCCGCACCACGGATCTTCGCCGTGATCAATCCGATGACGTCCTCCGGATCCGCATCTAGGAGATCCCTTACCTGTGCAAGATTCAGGATTGTGTCCACGGCGTCTATCCGGCCGTAGACGGCGTCGGTGATGGGCTGGGCATGCGAAGGTCCCCGGCCGGCCTCTTCGCCCCCAACAAGCTCGGTCTTGGTAGGTCCCGCTTCGCTACCGCGGCTTGCATGACTCGTGACCGCTAGAAGGGCTAGTACTTCGGCACGCGTCAGACCTCCCTCAGCGGCTCCAGCCTGAGGAAAGAACGACCACGGGAGGCACTTAAGCCGGGCAACTTCAATGACGCGAGCGGTATCGAACTCGGCGATCGCCGTCGACAGTTCGTCAATCGCTTCGGCAAGCAGTTGCTCGGCGCGGGCGGATGGGTCGTCGGCGGAGAGCAGCTCCGCACGCAGACTGAGTTGGGCACCGACCGACTTGAGGACTGCTTGAGCGTGCGAGTCAGCCGAGGGTGCCAATGACCGGCGTTGATACCGCCGTTGGCGGTTCTTCTTGCCCATCCCTTCAAGCCCTCCGTCGCTAGTGCTCGTGAGGATTCGCGAACCGATTCCGCTTGGCGCCGAGCAAGGCGCGCATCCGATGCAACGGTAGGGTAGTTCGCCGTCGCGAGCTCGACTGGCGTGACACTCTCAGCCGAACTGCGGTGCGACTCGACCAGGTCTGACGGCCGCTTCAACCTCCTTGAGAGAGCGCCCAAACACGACCTGGGCTCGTCGATGAGCGCAGGCTGGTTGCTCAATAAGCCGACGAGCCTCCCTCGGTTACCGACATGGACACCGATGGGCCGCTTTCGACCTGTGAAGCCGGCTGCGTCCACCGGGACCACCAACTCAGGGACCGGAACGGCGAAGCCGGAAGACTTGGTGAGCAGGGCACTGCTCGCCGCGCTTCGGATCGTGCGTTGCGCACGTACGGCTGCCGCTGTCCCATGACCATGACGGCTCCTCCGGCCACCCACCGCCAGAAGGTCCCAAACCGTCCGCTCTCGTCCGTTCTTGTCCGCTCTCCTGCGCCGCCTTTTGTGTACGGCAACGATCCGCAGTCGATACGCTCCGGCCGTGGGATTGTTCGATCGAATCAAGCGCGCTCTCTGGGGCGAACCTCGGGCGCGCTCGGCCGACGCACCCGCGCTCTCGGTCCACCCCACAGGGCCCCTGATTGAGGTTCACCGCACCATGCCGCCGCGAGAACTCACCCCCGCGACGCTCGCCAATGACTTGCTGCGGGAGTACCCGGACGAGATACCGCCCGAAGTGATCCGGGAGCGGGCGGAGACCGCAGGGTTCAAGCCCGAGACGATCGCGCGGCTCGTGGCCAGGTTCAGCGAGCCGCTGCCCGCCCCCGAGCCGCTCCGCGTCCGCACAGTCAACGTCGCGGCGCTGCGGGTGGTGGACCTCTCCGGCTTGGACTCCGTGCGGACACGGATCAAGGGCTCGGGATACTGCGTGACGGACGCAGGACGGAAGCTGTACGGGGGCACCGAGTATCTCCTGATCCCGGAGCCTGACAACCCGATCGACCCAAGTGCAGTGGCGGTGTACGGAAAGGGCCGCAGGGTGGGCTACCTGTCCACCGCCCGGGCAGGCACAATCGCGCCGATCCTCACTCGGCTCGGCGCTGACGGCTACCGGGTGACCGGTACCGGGACCACCCCGAATAGCGTCGTGCTGTGGGTGGATGTGCCCAAGGTGGCCGGCCTCCGCAAGTTCGCCCGAACCCACTCCCAGTCGAGTTAGCGCGAGTCCGCACGCATGACCACCGCTGTTGATCCTGACGACCTGAGCACTTGGCCCACTGCACTGCTGGCGGAATTGAGTGATGCGCTCACCAAGTTCCCAACCACCGAGTATGCATCCGACCTCGCCATCCCCCTTAGCAATGAGCGGCTCGTCATGCTCCTTGAAGGACGCCCATTGCGGGCATACCACGCTACACGGCTGCTTGAGCACGAGGTGATCGGCATCCGTCGGGACGGCCTCCGCATGCTTACTCCCGAACATGTAGAGCGACGCATCTCGGCCGCGGTCGCGGCAGGCTCGATCACTAAGCACGACGCAGCCATGTTCCGAGCCGGGACGGTCTACGCCATCCCTGGGCCCGGTGAGCGCGACGGACGTGTGTGTGCGGTTGTGAGCCGCTCGACATTCGCAGACTTTCCGTCAGGGGTTCGCCCGCTGCTGTCAACCTGGGGCGGCGAGGCGATCTACTGGCGTGCCGCGCCAGAGGCCCGCGTCCGCCTCGCTGAACTCGGCCGCCCGTCCATCGTCGTCGTTGACCTGCCCCTGCTCGGTGTTAGCTTCCACGCGTTCCCCGGTCTGGGCCCGGTTTTCGCCGGGCACCTGGCTGGTTTGGCGATGGCGTGGGGCGACGTGCACTACTTCGCGGACGTGCCAGGCTCGGCGGTGGCCGACATTTGGCAACCAGGATCTTCCACGTACGACCGTTACCCGATGCTGCCGCGCTAGATTTGCCGGCCGGGCTCCGACCCACCCGTGGGCGCGCGCCTTGCCGAAGGGACTTTGCGACGGTTCAACCCCAGTGGGCGCACCCGAGTGGGACCCTCAACGTCGAAGACGAGCCGTCGATAATCGTCGCTGACATGGATCCGGGCCAACCACGCCACTACGTGGGTTTCGGGGACCGGCGTGGCCTGATCGTGTAGGCGGACCATCGGCGTGATTCTTCGCTGGGTACGGCCGAGCATGCGTCGGAGGAGTTCACTGCCGATGCGCCGCTCAGAACGCTAGCGCGCCTGCCCTGGAGTCGACCAGAGCAGAGCTCTCGACCATGGGTCATGAATGATGCATGCTGCCCGAGTGCACTGAAATCGACGGTCAGTCCCCCGGGCGATCGTCCGCATCTGCCACCGACGCCGCGGGACCCTTCCCTCCGCGAGGAGTGCGGGCGTTTGTCGAACTTGCACAATCGGGCGCCCAACCTTCGTGTGGCGCCGAGCGTCTCGATCCAATCGGTCCCTCCTGCGCCCCACAAACGGCCGATTGCGGCCGGTTTCCACCGCATCAATGAGTCGGAACAAATCGGGTGCCTGAGCGCCGGACTGGATCAGATCAACCAAGCGACCCGGACTGCCAGGTAGCTGGTTGTTCGCAAACCTGTCGGAGCCCAACCGCCGCAACGCGTCGAAATTGGCTCGCACAGGCTATGACTCCCAATACTCTGCGTCTCTAGAGGATATCGATGGGCTGATCGAGCATCGGGGGGGCATGTGGCGACGGAGCCGTCGTTCCGGCAGTTGTGGGGCGACCGACCCCTCAAGCCAACCGCGCAACTGACCGATAGGCAGATCCGTGTCGCGATCGAGGAATTGGGAATTCTCCTTGATCGCGAAACGGCGTACGACCCGGCCCACGCTGCCTACGCCTCGTACGAAGTGCATGCCTCCGGGGACGTAGGCACGATCGACTACCTCACTGCAGGCGAGGGACTGAGGGAGCACCGGACTCCCGCCGGGGCAGACGGTCGTATACGAATCGCCCCTGGAGCAACGGTGCGGCTTTTTACGAAGGAGGCGTTCGAGTTGCCGCCCGACGTGTACGCCAGCGTCATTGGCCTGGGCCAGTTATATGCCGCCGGCCTGTCTGTAGGTAGTACCTATGTCGACCCGGGCACTCGCAATCGCATCTACCTTTCGGTTAGCAACGTGTCGGATGCAGACGTCATCATTCCGGTCGGGTTCCCTATTGGACGCGCGCAGTTCTACGTTCTCGGGGATCGAGCCGAGCGCCTCAAGCGAGGTAGTTGGCGCGACATCCCTTACGAGCGCGGAGAGTCTTCGCCTCGAGCGTTGGCCAAGGACGTTGACATCGTGCGGTCCGAGCTCCAGGCGCTTCGGAACGACGTAGCGGCCGCGCATCTTCCCGCCAGACGATCGCAGGGGCAACCGCCCCCGTTAGGCATCGACACCAGCGACACGAACCGGTTGCAGCGTCAACTGAGCCTCCTATGGCTGGCGGTCGTGGTGCTTGCTGGATCCCTCGCTTTCCTGATCCTCCCGGACCAGTTCTGGCTCGCACTCAATGGGGAAGGTATCTCGCCGGCAGCAAGATTCGTTATCACGGCGTTGGCACCGGCAGTTGTCGTGTGGCTCGTCGCCGTGATGCTTAAGTCGGTGCGTAGGAAACGCGGACCGGATGACCTCTATTGATCGCATAATCTTCCCTACGAGTCGTGCGGCGAAGTGCTGGGTGTATGGAAGGCCAACGACAGGGGGATCCTCATGTGCGGACTTGCCCACCTTGGCGTAGTGCCGGGCGGCGCCAAGTAGCGCCTAGATTCTGGGGGTGCACATCAACAGTCCAGCGTGGGTTTGAGGGGACCGAACCCTCGTGCCCCCTGCGGACACCGCTACCAAGAGGGATCAGAATCCTCAATGTCTCAGCTGACGGGCGCGTGCCGGACGGCAGGAATCAAGACCACCCCACGCCCGTCGAGTGGACGCCGCTAACATGCGAGGCGTGACCGATGACCAGCCGACGTCTAGATCCGAGACGCCAGCCGTGGTCCTATTTGTGGTGGGCGCCCTTAGCGCAGGTGCAGCGTTGGACACACTTCCCTCTCGGGGCTTGCCGCAGGCCGTGGTATTGACCCTTGCCGTCCTAGCCACGATCTCGGGCGCCGTGGCCATCATCAAGCGAAACCGTACGCGGGTGGCGGCTTGGACGATCGCAGCTGTGCTCATTGCGGGCGCCATCGTGATTACATCGGTCGACAAGTACAGCGAGACCACGAGCGGTCGGCCGATCTGGCAATGGCCGAGCTATGTGCCGCCCAATCCAGGCTTTCCAGTTCGGTACATCAGCCGAACAGAGCAGGTGGGAAAAGGGACGCCAACGTACGGGCGCGTAAAGACCGTTGACAATAGCTACAGAAGCGGATTCACACTTAACGCGGATAACCAGTCAGGACACGTCACATTTGCCGTGCCGCCCGGAGCAACGACCTTCAAGGCCTCGGTCGGCGCCACCGAGGTACCATGCCATCAATACGTCGTTCTCGTCAGACTCGACGGGATCCTGCGAGAGCGCATACCAGTCGGCGACGACGAGGAATACAGCGCTTGCCAGAAGCATGAGGTGATCTACGGGGGCGATCAGGACGTCGCTTGGGATGTACGTGGACTGAAGACCGTCACCATCGCACTCCTTGCCGAGGATCATCCAGTATTTGGGATTATCTTCGGAGATGCGCGGTTCGAGTGAGGAGGGAACCTCTGCTCGGCAGGGACCTTCGAGGGTCTAGGTCCGCTTGGATGGCCTACGGATCGCCGAGCATCCACGGGTGTGTCCCGCAGGGTCACGATCACTGACACCAGCCACGTCGAGATCGCGAGGCCACTGCATCATGAGTTCCAGCAGCCAGTGCCCAGGCGTCGGGTGACGGTCTGGTCATGGATTTGCTCGCGCTGGCCGAGCAGGGGCTGGATGTTCGCGCGCAGATGAGGTCACTCGAGCGGCTGTCACTGGTTCCATTTACGGCACGACGGGAGCGGGCTTGCTGAACGGTCATCCTTGGTGACCAATGTCACGCTTGTCGAGTCCCGACAAGCGGGTGGTGCGCGCCTGACCCAAGGTCGGGGTGGGCCGGATCCGCAACGGGTGTCACACAAGCTGGGCGCGCTAGAAACGGCCGATTTGTGGGAATCGAGCAAGAGCGAGATCCTCAGGCCACAGCCCTAAGGGACAGCTTTGAGTCTTGCTTGCTGGAGGGCAGCTGCTCCCTTCGCTCTACGCGCTGTCTCGCGACAGTCTCAGCCTGATCCACGCCTCACTCCCTTTGGCTCGCAGCGTCCACTCGTCGTGCCCATGTCGGTCGGCCAAGCCCGCGGCGACGAGGCGCTCGAGGACCTCGGCCATTTCGTCCGGGGTCACATCCCGTCGGCGGGCCTTGGGGAGCGCGCGGCGCGCTTGAGCTGCACTGAGAGGGACTCCAGCCAGCCCGGCTTGGTCGAGACGATCGGCGAGCTGCCGGTCGCGTCGTGCCAAGCGGACAGGGCGCAGGTCCATGCCGGCGATCAGTCCGGCCGTGGCGATGATGACCTCTCGGTCCAAGTCCTCCAGTCCTGCGAGCTGGAAGCCGGCAGCAAGTACGGCGGCCACTATGGCTACGCGAGCGACAGTGACGGGCAGATCGATGGTCCACCCGCCAGGACGAAAGTAGAGGCCCTCGTCCTCGAGGCCAATGAAGAACCGCAACTCCCGCTCAAACGCCGGTCGGGCCAAGATGTCCTCGGGTCCGGGCGGCGTAAAAGCGTTCCAGATGCCCTCGGCGTCCTCGAAGTCGAGCGTCACCAGCTCATCGTGGGCCTCGCTCATCGCCTCCAGCTTCCCGTACCGACGTAGCGCTCCTCGAAGAGTAGATGATTCAGAACAATGTCCAGGTGCGTTTTCTCGCTCTCGAAGAAGTCCGGATCCTCGACAATGGCTGCGCTCAACGCCGGGTCCTCAGCACGAGCCGCTTCGAACCAGCGAGCACCGAACTCGGTCGTGGGGATGATCACGAGTGCCGAGCGGCTCCCCTCCCGCTCGACACGCCCGGCGATCACTCGCACCTCCATCCGCTCCACACGGATGAGACGTGTCTGTGTGCGAAACCGCGCACCACGAACGCACCAGCGACGCAACGCAGCAGTAGCGGGCGTGTCCATCACGAGGGAAAGATGGTCAGGGTCGGCCCAGCGCATCCACCGCTCAGCAGTCGCGGGCTCGGTCGCTGCGGCGCTGCTGAGAACCGACACATACATGGAGATGTCAGAGTCCAACTGCACGGGGTCGTCGACCAATATGTGCAGGACGCAGTCACGTCGCTCACCGTCATACACGGTGCTGCGCAGAAACGCAGCCACCGGGGCGTCAGGTAGCTTGATGCCATCGATGCGCCCGTGGGCACTCCGGATTCGCTCAGGGCGCGTCACCACGACAAAGCCATGTGCCGACTCGCCCTCGCCGCTCAGACCCGATACCCCCGCACGGGGCAGGACAACGGCTCGGTCTGGGGCGGCCGTGAGCCGGATTGTCTGGCTGTCGAGCGCCCCACTTTGCAGCAAATCACCACCAGGCGCCTCGACCAGCGCGCCAATGCGCGTCAGCCCGACCGGAGCGATGGCTTGTGCCTGCATCAGCAACGAGCGAAGGTGAGGATGATAGTCGACCTCGGTCACCATGGAGGCCCCGACCTTCGCTAGGACTTGCTCCGCATCGGCGAGCAACCGTCGGTGCAACTCGGCCGACGCCTCGCCGGCGGTTCCGTCCATGGCCTCTGGATCGAGCAGGATCTTTCCTCTGGGTCGCCACCACGTCTCCGATCCGTGCTGTCCGGCGGCCGCCTCCTCGGCAGCGGCTACGCGCTCGCGGAACCCGCCGGTCAGAAGTGCGGCCAGCCGATGATTCGGGCGCTCGAGAGGGACGATCGAGATTGGGTCAAACCTGCTGAGGCCGTCGCTGGCCGCCCGCGCGAGCGCTGGCGACTGCATGCACGCCGTCGATGCAGCCCGCAGCGCGGCCAGCGCTACCCACGGATGCCGGTCCTCGCCGAGTAGCCGGGCCACGTTCCGCACGTGGCGGTCGTAGATCGGGTAGCCCACGATGGCTCGAATTGTCTGCTGCGTAGCAAGCAGGCTCAGTCCCACTGCGAAACCCTCGTGGACGAGGTCACTCATCGCCTGCAGCCGGTCTCGCACTTCAGCCCAGTGCTCGTTCGGAAGCGCATCTGCAAGCGCGGCTACGGTGGTAGTCAGCCCGCCGAAGGCAGTGGTGTCATCGAGTTGGCGGTGGAAGTACTCGTGCGTTTCAGCCAAGCGCCCAGCTGTTACATCAACTTCCATGGCGTCGACGCTCCAACCGAACCAGTCGTAGCGCGGGGGGCGGGGTGCCTCATCTCCGTCCATGGTTGAAGCCAAGCATTCTCCGGTTCGTTCGGTCCAGAGTCGGGGGTTTCTATCTGTCGACGGCCAGACAAGTTCCCATGACGGCTGTGCGTTCACCGTGTACGAACTCGACCGCGCACTCGCCGCACATGCCATCGGGATCTTTGTGCTAACCGGCATGCGTGGACCACCGATACCCGCAAGCGTCGCAGTCGCCCAGCTCCGCCCACTGGCGGGCGACCTCAGCGCGATGGCGCTCTCGCTCGAGCCAACCGCTCTTCCGAAAGGGCTGGCACCAAGTGGCCAGACAAATGTCCTCAGTTAGCCAACAAGGGTCCGGATCGTTCGCGGCGGTGCCGCAGTCGGGTGGTTGTGCGGTTCTGACAAGTTGGCGACCTGGGCGCCATCAGAGGCCGGGACATGATGGCAATCTCGGCCCGTCGGTCCCCCAAAAACGCACGAATTGTGGGAATCGAACAAGCGCGAAGCTTCATCCGGCTACCGGCTCGCGCCGCCCATCCAAACGACCGCAACCGCTGATGAGCGCGCTGCGCTCTTACCGACGCCGGAACCCGGGGCGATCATCGTCGCATCGGGAAGGACCCTGAGTCCGCCGCTGCACCCCGATTGCGCGACCGTCACGACGGCAGGAGAGCGAGCTTGGAGTCGCCCCAGCGAGCCCAAGTGTTCTCACACTTCGACAGGTCAGCGGCACGCTTCGAGGTAACCCCACACTGGACCCAAGGCCGTCGCTTCGAGCTGGTAGTGAGCCCAACGCCCCCGCTGTTCCCGGACCAGGAGCCCGGCGTCGACCAGCTTCTTGAGGTGGTGGGAGAGGGTGGGTTGGGAGATTCCCAGGGCTGTGGGCAGGTGGCAGGCGCACGCTGTCGTGTCTGGGGATTCGGCGACCAGGCGCAGCAGTCGGAGCCTGACCGGGTCGGCGAGCGCCTTGAGCAGGTCGGCGAGCTGTTCGGCGTCGGGGGCGGGCATGAGCTTTTCGGGCTCAGCGGCGTCGCACTCGATCGTTGCCAGGGTTCGGTTCATGACGCGACCAGGGCAAAGTGTCCGCGACCGATCGGCTCCTGCTCAAGCAAGGGGACGATAGCCAGCCGGTGGGCGCGGCTTCGGACGGCGTCGATCGGGCCGGATTCCTGGCCGGCCCGGTGGCGGAACAGCGCAGAGGTGGTGTCTGCGGCGGCGAGCGATTGGTTGATGACCCAGGCCCAGGGCTGGATGCCAGCCCGCTTGAGGTCGTCTTCGAGGACGCTGGCCTCCAGGACAGGGGTGGTTTCTGGAAGGGTGACGAGCAGGATCTTGGTGTAGTCCGGGTCCTGGAGCCGCATCATCGGCGTGGTGTAGTCCGTACCGGCGGGCATGTTGCGGGCGATCTCGCGGTGGTAGGAGCCGGCCGCATCCATCAGCAGCAGGGTGTGTCCGGTGGGTGCGGTGTCCATCACGACGAAGGTGCGACGAGCCTGGCTGACGAGGCGGGAGAACTGCTGAAAGACCGCAACCTCTTCTGTGCATGGCGACATCAGGTCTTCTGCCAGCACCGCGCGGCCGGCCTCGTCGAGGTTCTTGCCCTTGGTGTTCATGACGTGAGCGCGGTAGTCGGCGACGGCTTGTACGGGATCGACCCGCGACATGGTGAGGTTCTTCGCGGCACCATCGCCGCCAAGGGTGGTGTCCAGATGCCCGGCCGGATCGGTGGTGGTCAGGTGCACCGGGTGCCCCAGCTCGGCCAGTCGGGTAGCGATCGCGGATGCGACGGTGGTCTTGCCCACCCCACCCTTGCCCATGCACATGATCAGGCCGTGACCATCGACAGCGATCTCGTCGATCAGGGCGTCCAGCGAGGAGGGCAGGTCGACAAGTTCGTGCGCGCCATCGTCTTGCGGGACGGCTGTGGCACCGCCGAGCAGCGAGCGGAGGGCTGCCACTCCCACCATGTTCTCGGGCTTGAGCTCGATGATGTCCACCGGGACTCCTGCCAGGCCGGCGGGCATGTCAGCGATGGCTGCCTGCTCACGCTCCCGCACCGCCAGACCCAGACTGTCGGCGGCCGCCGCAGCGGCGGGAAGGACACCGTTGATGACGACAGCGCTCGGCGTGATGCCGGTGGTCGACAACTCGTCGGCGGTGCGGGCAATCTCGGCAAGGCTCGAAGGCTGAGCCCGGGCCACAAGGACAAGGCTGGTCATCGATGGGTCGGCCAGGGCCGTCACCGCACCTGCATAAATCGTGCGCTGCTTCTCCAGTCCTGACAGCGGTCCAAGGCAGGACGCGTCGCCCTTGCCGTCGTCGAGGAAACCCGTCCAGTCCCCGGGGAGCTTCAGGAGCCGGATCGTGTGCCCGGTGGGGGCGGTGTCGAAGATGACGTGGTCATAGCCGGCTGAAAGGGTGGGGTCGGCCAGCAGGCCGGTGAACTCGTTGAACGAGGCGATCTCGGTGGTGCACGAACCAGACAGCTGCTCGGTGATCGAGGCGATCTCCTTGGCCGGCAGCAGGCCCCGCACGGGCCCGATGATCCGCTCCCGGTAGGCGGCAGCGGCCTGCTCGGGATCGATCTCCAGAGCATCCAGCCCAGGGACCGAGTCCACCGGGGTGATGGTGTTGCCGATCGTTTGGCCGAACACCTGCCCCACGTTGGAGGCCGGGTCGGTACTCACCAGCAGCACGCGCCGGCCAGCGTCGGCCAGCCGCAATGCAGTGGCGCAGGCCAGGGAGGTCTTGCCCACCCCGCCCTTGCCGGTGAAGAACAGGAAACGGGTGGGTGCATCCAGGAATCTCATCGGGACAGCAGGCTTAGCAGCAGCTGCTGCTGGAGCCGCCGCAACAGCCCTGGGAGGTCGCCGTGGCAAGCGTGAGCGTCTTCGGTTCAGCCGTCGCGAGTCCGGCATAACGAGCCAGCATGTCGCGGGTCGGGTACCGGCCGGTGAGCACCGTCACGTCATCAACCAGCACCAGCGGGAGGCCTTCGGAGCCAGCGGCGGTGAGGAAGTTGGTCACCATCGGGTTCTGCACGAAGACCGCCGGGTCGTTGGCCAGATTGTGCCGAGCGATATCGACACCCTGCTGCTTGAAGAAGTCCAGATCAGCGCTGAAGTCGACCAGCGCCTGGTCCACGTCCTCTCCACAGACGCCAGTGTTGCAACACAGCGCGGGCTCGAAGACACGAATACTGACCATGGTCACTCCTCCATTGGGACATCGACGGTTGTCGATATGAACCATAGACCCATTCGGATCGACAGGTGTCGATCCGAGAAGATCCGTAGGCGGCCCCGCTAGAAAGTCGGTCCCGTACGTGGCTACAGGTTACGGGGCGGGGCAGCCGGGGTCAGCACCTTCAGCGGTTGCTCACACGTAGGGACAGCACCGACGACTGCAGGTTCAACGCAACCTCCTGGCGTGTCCTCGGCGGTCGTTGAGCCTGCGCCGCACGGCTCGATTGTCCCGGTTGGCCGGAGAGTGCCTGGCGGAGGTCCAAGATGAACTCTTCGCGGTATCGCGGTAGTGGCGTCGCCGGGCAGGGCATCCTGTTGGCATGCGGTCAGTGGCGAAGCATCCTTCAGCTGCGGGCGCTGTCGTGGTGCGAGGCGATGCCCCGGGCCTGGATGTGCTGATGGTTCAGGTGGGGCATGGCGCGGGGTGGCGTCTGCCGATGGAATCTCTGGGTCCCGACGAGTACCTGGCGGCCTGCGCTGCCCGGGCAGCAAGAACCGACGCCCACCTAGGAATCCGGCTCGGCGGTCCCATCACAGCCACCACCTCGGGCAAGGCAGGATCACCGGTGGAGTGGTGGCGGGCCCAGACGACAACCCCCGAGATTGTGACTCCAGGGGACAGCATCGACCACGTCGCGTGGGTACCCGCCGAGGAGGCGATCGCCCGGACGGCCGGCACCGGGCAGGACTTGGTGATCCGGGAAGGAGTTGCCCTGTCCAACACGGTGCCGATCCTGATCGTGCGGCATGGAAGGGCGATGGCACGGTCGAACTGGAGCGGCCGCGACCAGGCCCGTCCCCTCACTGCCCGCGGCCGGCGGCAGGCATCCGCTCTAAAGCCGCTGCTACTCGCCTACGGGGTCACCCGGTTGGCATCCTCCACCTCTGCCCGGTGCGTAAAGACGCTGGTGCCATACGGTACGGCCGAGCAACTAGAGATCGAGGGGTGGGCCACCTTTAGCGAGGAGCAGGCCGAGCTCAGCCTCAAGGCCGTCGACAACCTGATGCGGCGGCTGATCGACCAGACCCTGGATTCAGGCATGCCAATGGCCATCTGCGGACATCGACCCGTCCTTCCGGCGATGCTTGCCGCCCTCGGCATCCCGGCGATGTCGCTCAAACCTGGCGCGTGCGTCGTCGCACACCTGGACCCGAGCCGGCAAACCATCGCCGTTGAGCACCAACCACCGAAACTGTGACCTCGTGACTCGAGGAGCACGGCCGGCACCACCGGGCCGTGCTACAGGTTGAGTGAAGCCATCAGGGTGCGAACGTTGCGCTCGACCTCATCTCGAATGGGGCGGACATCTTCGACGGTTTGTCCTGCCGGGTCCTCGACGTCCCAGTTCTCGTAGCGTTTGCCGGGGAAGATCGGGCAGGCATCCCCGCAGCCCATCGTCACCACGACGTCCGCGGCGCGGACGGTTTCGTCGGTCCACGGCTTGGGGAACTCTTTGGAGATGTCGATGCCGCGTTCGGCCATGGCGGCGATCGCTGCCGGGTTGACCTCGATACCTGGCTCGGAGCCACCGGACCAGGCCACGGCCTTGTCGCCGGTGAGCGCTTGGAAGAACCCGAGTGCCATCTGGGAGCGGCCGGCGTTGTGGGTGCACAGGAACAGCACGACGGGTTTGCCGTCGTCGTGGAGCCCTTCGATCCGGGCCAGGGCCTGGAGGCGTTGGTGGGCGAACCGTTCGGCCAGCAGCGGGAGGAACCTGGTGACTTTGGCGTGACCGGCGAACTGGTCGAACGAGCTGGCGAGGAAGCGTTCGATGGTCTCTTTGCCGTACAGGCCGGCGAAGTCGTCGGCGAGACGGGCCGAGGCCTGCTTGAGGGCGAGCTTCTCGGGGGTGCGCAGGCTTTCCCAGCTGCGTTCCGAGACAGGATGTGGGGCGGTGGTCATGGGGCTTCTCCTTCGAAGCTGGCGGCCAGGCGGGTGATCCGGCCGGTGATGTCGTCGTAGGCGCCCTCGAAGGCACTCGTGTTCTCGGCGAGGGCAGGGTCGGGGACCGACCAGTGCAGCGGTTGGTTGTCGAGGTCTTCGTAGGCGCGGTCACACACGGCGATGACCAGCTCGTCGCCGCTGAGTACGTCGGCGGCGAGGCGGGGTCGGGCCGTGGTGAGGTCGAGGCCGTGGCGCCGCCCCACTGTGATCGCGCGGGGATGGACGCGGCTTGCGGGGTGGGTGCCGGCCGAGACCACCGGGATGTCGCTGACGGTGCGCCAGTAGGACTCGGCGAGCTGGGAGCGGGCGGAGTTCTGCGAGCAGATGAAGGCCACCTTGTGGGGGCGCGGTAGGTGACGGCCTGCGCCGATCAGCTGGTTGCCGGCGGGCGTGCGGGTGACGTAGGTGCGGCGGCCGTCACCCTCGGATCGTCTGCGCAGGATCAGCCCGGCCTCCTCCAGCACGCGCAGGTGGTGCGCGACCAGGTTGGTGGGGATGTCCAGCTGGTTCCCCAGTTCGCCGGAGGCGAGGTCGGCGTTTGCCAGCAGGTCGATGATCGCCAGCCGGGACGGATCGCCAAGGGCGGCGTAGGCGCGGGCCCTCGCTTCGAGATTCCACATTGACATGTCCTGTTTGCCTCCATAACAATTGAGGCAATGGTAACTGAGCTACCATGAGAGTCAAGCCCGGCGGAGACACCGTCCGCCGGAGATTCGAGGAGTACGCAGATGAGCAAGCCCACCGTCCTGTTCGTGTGCATCCACAACGCCGGCCGTTCCCAGATGGCCGCAGGCTACCTGCGTCACCTCGGTGAGGGCCGGATCGAGGTGCTGTCGGCCGGCTCGACGCCCGCCGACGCGGTCAACTCGATGGCCATCCTCGCGATGGCCGAAGAGGGCATCGACATCGCCAACGAGCAGCCCAAGATCCTGACAACTGATGCGGTCAAGGCCTCCGATGTGGTGATCACCATGGGCTGCGGCGACACGTGCCCGTTCTACCCCGGCAAGCGCTACGAGGACTGGGTCCTCGACGACCCCGCCGGCCAGGGCATCGAAGCCGTCCGCCCGATCCGCGACAAGATCCGCGGACGCGTCGAAGCCCTGATCGCCGAACTCGCACCCGCCAGCTAGCCAACCGCGGCCGGCCGGTCACCGCGTGGTTGCCTGCCGGTCACCTTTGCGTCTCATCGTCGTGCCACCGTCTTGTGGAGGTTCACCATGCCCAGCACTGCCCCGTCCCAGCCCGCCAGCCACACCGTGCGGCGGTTGGTGATCATCGGCGCGGTCGCCGCCGGCACCTCCGTGGGTGCGAAGGCGCGCCGCAACGACGAACAACTCGAGATCGTCGTGTACGACCGCGACCGTGACATCTCCTACTCCGGCTGCGGACTCCCCTACTACGTCGGCGGCCAGGTCGCCGACGCCGACGAACTCCACCCCCGAGACCCGGCCTGGTTCGCCAAGCGCTACAACATGGGCATCCGCACCGGACACGAGGTGATCGCGGTCGACCACCCCAACCGGACGATCCGGGTCGTCGACCTGGACACAGGAACCGAGTTCACCGACAGCTACGACACCCTTGTCCTGGCCACCGGAGCTCGAAGCATCGTGCCGCCCATCCCAGGCGTCAACGCCCCAGGAGTGTTCACCGTCCGCAACGTGCAGAACGCCGAGGCGATCCGGGCCTGGATCCTCACCCGCCAGGCAAAGACCGCAGTTGTGGTCGGCTCCGGCTTCATCGGACTCGAGATGGCCGAACAACTCACCGAAGCCGGCCTCCAGGTCACCATCGTGGAACGCCTACCCCAGGTCATGCCCGCACTGGATCCCGACATGGCGTTCCGCGTCCAGGAAGAACTCGTCCGCCACGACGTGACAGTCCACCTGGCCCGCAGCGTGACCGCCGTCGACGCCACCGACGACCGCGTCACCGGGGTACATCTCGACAACGGCGATACCCTCCCCGCCGATGTGGTGATCCTGTCGGTCGGCGTCCGGCCCGACACCACCCTCGCCGTCCAGGTCGGGGCCGAACTCGGCCCCACCGGCGCCATCAAGGTCGACCACACCATGCGCACCACCGTCGACGACATCTACGCCGTCGGCGACGTCGCCGAAAGCTACTCCCTCATCACCGGGAACCCCATCTGGCGCCCTCTCGGCTCCACCGCCAACAAGATGGGACGGATCGCCGGCGATGCCATCACCGGCGGCACCCTGAGCCACCGAGGCATTCTGGGCACCGGCATCGTGCGCGTGTTCGAGCTGGGCGTCGGCCACACCGGGCTCACCGAAACCGAAGCCAAAGCCCAAGGCTTCGACATCGAAGTGGTCCACAACATCAAACCGGCCCACGCCACCTACGTCGGTGGACGCGAACTGATCATCAAAGCCATCGCCGAACGCGGCACCGGACGACTCCTCGGCGCCCAAGCCATCGGCCCCCAAGGCGTCGACAAACGCATCGACGTCCTGGCCACCGCGATCAGCTTCGGCGCCCACGCCGAGGACCTGTTCCACCTCGACCTGGCCTACTCACCACCCTTCGCCACCACCAAGGACCCCATCCACTACACCGGCATGGCCCTCGACAACGCCCTCACCGGCAAGGCGCCACTCATCACCCCCGAAGACCTCGATGCACGCCTGCAGGCCGGTGACACCCTGCAAATCGTCGACGTCCGCTCCGGCCGCGACTACACCAAGAGCCACATCGAAGGCGCCATCAACATCCCCCTGGCCAACCTCCGCGAACGCGTCAGCGAACTCGACCCCGGAACCCCCACCGTCACCTACTGCAACAAGGGCGTCTCCGGAAACGCCGGCCAGAACATCCTGCTCCGCCTCGGGTTCGGCACCGTCTACAACCTCTCCGGCGGCAACAACAACTACCACACCCACCAACGCTCAAAGCACTAGAGGGCCAGATCTCGGAGCCACCAGTAGACCCTTCGCACTGCGGAGTGCCCACGCTTGTGGGATCCCCACAGTTGCCGGAACACGCCTGCAGATCTCGTCGAGTCTCCGATCTCACTGATCGAGGATTAGCTCGGCAAGCCGTTCAGAAACGGCCGATTTCCGGTGATGCGGCAAACCATCTGCTGCGTTCGGCACCACCGATACGACCGGGAGCGGATGACAGCGATGCGGGGTCGTCGAGTATCGAGGCGCCGCGAGGCCAAGCGCTACTTCACCGCGCTTCCGGTCGTCGCGGCTTAGCGTCACGCCGGGACACGGAGGTCACTCCGCATGTCGGTTGAGGCTGTCATGCTTGATGGCAATGAACCAGAGGCCGGTGTCAGCCGAGCAGGGTGATCGCAGCGACACCCTGCGGGCGTTCGATGCCTGGAAGCATGTCCAAGGCCTCTCGCCGGAGGAGCAGATTGACCGACTGGCCGGGGACGCGGAACTCGTACAAGCCCTCGCCGAAGCCCGCTGGGCAGGCGAGGAGTGGAACTTTGTGGCGCAGATTCTGGCGGAGTACGGCTTATCCGTCATCGGCGCTTGGATTCGCCAGGGGAAGATCAACGCGAAGTGCGCCGAGAAGAACATCAAGTCGGTGCGCCTGCCTGAGTGGGTGTGGACCAGTCGTGTCGATTGCGATGACCTAACCAACTTGATCGTCGCGACCTCGATCCGCCAGTTCCAGACGGTGATCCTCCCGAAGGGACTCTGGAAACCGGCCAAGGGCGCCGCGCTGAGCACGTACTTCATCGGGCAGTGTTTGATCCAATACCCCAACGCGGCGCAGGCATGGTTGGTCGGGCGGAGCCCAGGAGGAGTCAAAGCCATCCCGGTCGACGATGCGGACATGGCCGACTTGGTTCCAGCCGGCCAGGCCAGCGACAGTGAAGATGAAGTGCTGACCGCGCTTCTGGCCGATGCCCTGCTGTCCGGCGCGAAGACCGACCGAGGCCGCCGCGCTCTGGAGATGAAGTACTTCGGCTACTCTCAGAAGGAGATCGCTGAGGAACTTGGCTGCACCGTCAAGGCAGTCGCACAGTTGTTGGACCGCGAGAAGCATCACTTGGAAGCGGTCGCCAGGGATCAGTGGGAGTCTCAGAGGAGGCCGGCATGAACAACAGCAACTTCAAGCACAAGGTCGAGAAGTCGTCGCTCGGGTCGCGCCAGGTGACCGCCGCTCGTATCTGGGCCTCCAAGAGCAGCGCACGCGCGGTCTTGTCAGCCAGCAAATCACCTAGCGAAGGTCATAAAGAGCCACAGCGCAAAGAGCCTTCCTGAAATCGCGGGAGGTTTTCGCGAGCGAGACATATACAACCTAGTGAGGGCGCCCGGAAGGCGAACCTCAGACGGGGCGAACCTGTTTCAGCAGGCCCGCCCCGTTACCCCGAGGTCGACTCGGAGACCAACTAGGTGTTGAGCTTCGATCGTAGCCGGAGTCGTCGGTCGTCGTACAGATGCGGTGGCCCTCCTCCTCGGGGTGAGTTCGAAGGAGGAGCCATCATGGCTCGTTCCGTTAGCCGCAGTGCGTCCAGTGGACGCTTCGTTTCTCGTGCCGCTGCTGCGCGGTGGCCGGGGAAGACCACGACTGAGCGCGTCGGCTCGGGGACTGGCAACAGTCGCACCGTGACGCGTTCGGCCTCGACCGGACGCTTCGTTCCCGCCAGTCGGGGCAAGAGCGATCCGAGCGGGACGGTCACGCAGCGGGTGTAAGCCCTGGGCCACAAGGCGAGGGTCGTCGAGAAACTCGACGACCCTCGTTGGGCTTGGTACTCACCTGCTCAAGTGCAGCAGTCGGCGGCGCATCCTACCCGAGCCCCACACCGCTTCTTCCGAGTCCGTTCGCGCGTGGCACCAGCCAGACGCGCAATAGGCTTCCGACGCGGTGCGGGACCGGGCCACTAGGCCGTAGAAAGCGAACCCGGGCCAATGCGTCATCCTCGACGGCGCAATGACCGCCTCCGGGATTCGGCGTGCTGGCGATTCGGCCTCTGCATGTACGCGTGCTGCTCGGCAAGCCGATCACAGGACGGATCAATGCTGCGCTGAATCAGGATGTTCCCGTCTATTCGCGCATGAACTGTCAGACGTTTTCCGCCAGACTGTCACCGAGGCAGGAACACACTGCCAGACCGAGGTTGAGGGGGCATCCGATGGTGGAACTCGCTCGCGCGAGCACCTCGGAGACTGTGGAGTTCCTCCACGGTGAACTGGACGCCCATTTCCGCGCACTGCACGAGCGTCGTCAGCAGATCGGCGGTTCCATACACGTCTTTGCGCTAGAGCACGGCCTCCTGGGTGGAGATCTCGGAGCGCTTCAAGAAGCCGTTCGTTCGGCTCATCGGGAGCACCTTACGGCCCGGACGAGCGGACGCTGGTTCCTGCCCTTCGTGGTTCATGCCGCCGAAGTCGGCTACAACTACGACGGCGCCGAATACTGGCCGATCTACGCCGAGGCGACCCCGGGCTGGGTGGACAGCGAGTATGAGCGTGGTCGCGTGCGTGACTGGTTCACGAAGTTCGCTGAGCAGTACGGCGGGGCGATCCCACAGGGAGCATGGGCAAACACATTTCGGAAGATCGCGTGGCCCATCACGCACGCCGTGCTACCCCGCTACCTCCAGGTGCAACTCGCCAAGATGTTGTCGGACTACCGATCCGGGTGGCCCGGACTGCTCGATGATCCGCTCGCTCTTGGCATACGGCTCCACTCTTGGTCGCGGCACTACAGTGATCGTCTTGAGAAGTTCTGTCAGAACACCGCGCTGGTCGGGCATGTCGCCGTGGCGCTGCTGCTTTCTGGGGATGACGAGGAGTCGCCGTACATTGAGTCGGCCGCCCTGGCGCGCATCGTTGAGAGCCTCAACAGCGAACGCCAGTCGCGTCGTTGGTTGCAGGATGCTCGCCACTCGGCCAGCAAGGTGCGGACGCGAAACTTCCGACCGACGACGGGCACCGACAACCAGGGGAGCCAGGAGAAGCGCCTGCCGGCCGCGACCGACCCGAAGTTGCAACTGCGGCGGGATGGCGGGGCGTGGAAGGCGTACGCCGTTCTGCCTGATCTGAAGCCCCTGCAGCACACCCTGCCGAGCGTCTACGACGAACTACGCAAGCACCGCACTGTCGTCGCAGGTGCCCGACAGGTCATTCCCACCGGTGGGTTGTTGTTCGCGACCGCTCCAGTCGAGTTAGCCACTTGGCCAGCGCCAACCGATCCGTTCCTCCAACTCCAGGGGGCGTCGCGGGAAGTCAACCTTCTGATCGCTGACCAATGCCGCACCACCAGCGGTCCCTGGTGGGTGTTTCGGCGCGAGCCGGGTGGGCCGGCTACCGAGGTCAAGGGCAAGGTTGTTCGGCCGGGCCGTCTCTACTGCATCGTGGGCGTACCGGAGCTAGCTCCGCCAGATGTCGCCTGGTGCCAACGGGCGGAGATTGCGGTCGATGGTGTTCGTGCATACGACCTCCAGGTACCCCCCGTTCTGAGTGACCCTGACGTCCGGGCGCTGCTGAACTCCCGCCTATCGGTCATCTCCGACGTGAACATTCGCCCGGTCGGCGTAGTGGCGAGCAGTTGGGATGGTGAGGGTTCGGTCGAATGGCTGGCAGGTGAGCCCGCGCTTATCGCGATCCACGCCCAGTACGCCCCGCAGAAGGCGCGGCTAACAATCAACAATGAGCCCTACTACGTCGAGTGGCCTACCGGCGAGACCGATCTGTTCTTGTCACTCGACGGCCTCGACGTGGGGGCGCACGAGATCGTCGTTTCCCTCGGCGACCCCGACGGGGACGGGCACAAGACCGGCGGAACGTTACTTGCGACCATCCGCGACCCCCAGGTGCAGGACGAGGGCGCGACCGCCGGTGAGGGCATCCGGCTGCGGACCGTGCCTGCCCAGCCCAGCCTGCCCGAGTTGTGGGACGGCCGTGCTGTGGTCGAACTGGATGGTCCGGATGGCACAACCGCGGATCTCAAGGTCACCCTTTGTGACGGGGAAGGAGTCGAACTCGACTTTCATCGGCGCACCCTGAGGCTGCCGGTCACCGGCGACGAGTGGCAGCGCTTTTTCCACAAGCTTCGCGACGAGCTTGCTAAGCGCTACGACGAGGCCGACGTCGCCCATCTGGCAGTCAGCCGGGCCGGAGTTGGGTTCGCCACGCTGACGTGCGAGCGTGGCTTCCAGGGACTTCGTTGGGTGCTCTCGGCTCGCCATCGCGAGGGTGGCTACACCGCACGCCTCATTGACCGAACCGACGGCGATCCCGTCACGGTCGAGTTCTTCCCGGTCGAGCGACCGCTGGTCGCACAGACGTGCTCCATGGATCAGGTCTTCGTCAGCCAGGCTCGCGGCGGCCTGCTGTGGGCAACCAATGGCAGGGAAGTGGCCGGCCAGATCGTTCCGCCAGATCCAAACCAACTGCTCCAGCTGGGGGTCTTCCAGCCTTCGGTGCCGACCGCCCAGAAGTCACTCCTGGAGGTAGACAAGCTGATCCGCCACCACCGTCATTGGCGGGATGCGGAACTGCCCGCCCATCCCTTCGGGGTGCATGAACGGAAGCGGGTACTCGACGCGATCACGACGGCTATGGCCGTGATGCTGGCTCCGGGACATTGGGCTCGGTTCGAGCATCGGATTGTCGGCGTTGCGGCAACGGACGTGGACCTCGACCAAGCGCAGGCGCTCGTGGGCGAATCGCCGGCCCAGCGCGGCGCGGCCAAGGCGATCGCGACCAATCTTTGGCAGTGGAACAGTGCTGAGACCTTCATCGAGGGCTTCAGTCAGGCAGCGGCCAGTCTGATCACCTCCGCCGGAATGTCCAACACGCTCAAGGGCGCTCGGCTGCTCCTGCAGTTGGCCAGTTCCCCAGGCGAACTGCTGGATTGGGACGAGGCCGAACGCAATCGGTATCTGCGCTGCGTCCTTACCGATCCAGTACTGATCCGAGTCGCCCGGTTCGCGGTGCTCGGCTCCGTCGAGGAAGTGGCAGGTGGTGTTGGGTGAGCATTCAGCGGATCGGACGCGAAGAGGTGGCCGCGCGCGCCGCCAGCATCCTCGGCCTTGACGACAAGGTAATCGACCTCTTCTCGGTCGAGGGCTTGTGTGCATCACTGCGACGGGCGGCGTCCTTCTTGTGTCCGGCCTCACCACGTCAGATCGTCGATGCGGTTCTCGACGCTCTGGCACCGCTGGGCACCGACCTGGAGCGGGAGGAGGTCAACGACGCGCTCGACACCCTGATCAGCACCGGCGACCTGCTGGAACTGCGACCGACCAACCTCAGGACCCGCTTGCTCTTTCTCGGCCCACCCTCCTATGTCGAGAAGCAACCTGGCAGCTTCTTGCTGTTGGGCATTCGGCCTAACGCCGGCCCTATCCTCGATGAGCAGTCGGTTGACACCGCAGTCTCGTACGAGGCCCACACCAGGTCGGTCGAACTGGACCCAGATACCGCGGCCGAGATGCTCGCCGCTGCGGGTCTGCACCCGCTGACTCGCGAGCAGTGGACGAGGACGCCCAGGGTAGAGGCAACCACCGCAGTGATCGAGCGAGTGCGTAGCCAGTTGCCGGCACACAGGATACCTGGACAGGTCAGCGGCCTGACGCTTATCGACCCGGCGACGCCAGTGCGCTACTACCGGGGGCGGTGGCGCGAGCCGCTGGCTTCCGATCAAGGGATCTTCGTAGGTCGACGTCCGCAGGCATATGGCGCGCCGCTCTGGTGCGTGGTTGAACTCACCGATGGGATACCGCAGGCGGTGCTGGACCTGCCCGTTGATTCCGCGGTCGCGCCCGGCTGGGACGATGCTCGGAGGGTGCAGGCCGCGCTCGACGCTCAGCGCGGCAGCCCCCAGATCTTGCGCGTCCGTCCAACTGGGCAGCCCGACGGCGACTTCATCTTCGACTTCTTCGGGCCGCTCCCGTCGTGGGCCGAGCGATATCTCGACCTAACCGGTCTGCCGGTCTCAAGGTCACAGGGGGCGTTGTTCTCCTACCGTGTACGTGATGCCGCCCAGTGCGACATCACGCTATTCCTGTCCAAGTCGCTGTGGATGCAAGTCGTCGAAAGTGTAGGGAAATGACAACGCGTGCTCTCACCATTGCGGAGACGATCAGCGAGATCCGAACCGCCCTGCGCGAGTACATCGAGGCGACCTACCACATTGGGCACCCATCCCTGATCCGGCAGAGACAGTTGCTCCTCGACAAGGAGGGCAACACCTATCGGGCGCCGTTCTTGGAGAGCACGCCGCGCTACACGCCGGGCGGGCACTTCGCCGATCTGGACCTCGACCCCGCCGCCCGTGAGCTGTTCGCCGCTTTGACCTCCACGACTGGCGGCGTCAAGCCGCTGCTCTTCGACCCGCCCTACACCCACCAAGCGACGGCACTCGAAGCCACAGCCCGGGACGGCCGGAGCCTGGTCGTCACGACCGGTACCGGGTCGGGCAAGACAGAGACCTTCCTTCTGCCGACGCTAGCGAAGCTGGCCGAGGAGGCCGCCAACCGACCGAAGTCGTTTGGGACGCCGGCCATCCGGGCGCTGGTGCTCTACCCGATGAACGCCCTAGTCAATGACCAGCTGGGACGCCTGCGGCTGCTGCTCGGGGATGAGCGGGTGACGAAGCAGTTTGCCAACTGGGCCGGTCGTCCGGCTCGATTTGCCCGCTACACCAGCCGCACTCTCTACCCAGGTGTGCGCACCGCCAAGAAGGACCAGGTCAAGCTCAAGGCGCTTGAGAAGTACTACATCGCCCTCATCGACGAAGCTGCCAAGGCTGGTTCGCCTCGCCAGAAGCGAGCCGAGCAACTCATCAAAGAGCTCAAGGCCCGCGGGAAGTGGCCGGCCAAGCCCGACCTCAAGGCCTGGTACGGCGCCAGTAACCAGCGATGGCAGAATCCGCGCACTGGCGAATTCCAGCGCGCCACCATGTTGCCCGACGACCCAGAACTGCTGACCCGTCATGAGGTGCTGAATTGGCCGCCGGACATCCTGATCACCAACTACTCGATGTTGGAATACATGCTGATGCGGCCGCTGGAGCGGCCGATCTTCGATGCGACCAAGCAGTGGCTACACGACAACCCGAACGAGAATTTCTTCCTAATCATTGATGAGGCCCACCTGTACCGAGGCGCGGCCGGTGCGGAGGTGGCACTCCTGCTGCGCCGCCTGCGGGCACGGCTCGGCATCCCCGCCGACCGCCTCCAGGTGATCGCCACCAGCGCCAGCTTCTCCGACACCGAGTACGCCCGAGCCTTCGCGGCCCAGCTGAGCGGCAAGAAAGTCGACGACTTTGATGCGGTGGTAGGCACGCTCGACATGCGGAAGCCAGAAGGAGTTGGCTCGCCGACGGACGCCGCGATCCTGGCCAGCATTCCGATGGAGCAGTACAGCAAGGCCGAGAACGACAATGCACGCGTCGTCGCTACCACGACGCTCTTGAACCACCGGGGCGTTGTGCCAGAAGCGGGTGAGGCATCAAGTTCGGTGCTCTACCGGGCGCTTTGCGACTTTCCGCCGCTGGCCAAGTTGGTCAACGAGACGATGAGCAAGGCGCTGCCGGTCAGCGAACTCGGTGCGCTGGTGTTTCCCGCCGCTGCCGCCGAAATCGCTGATCGGGCAGTTTCGACGCTCATCTCACTGGGAAGTGCCGCTCGGCTGAAGCCCAACGAGGCCGGCCTGCTGCCGTGCCGTGTCCATGCCTTCTTCCGAGGGCTGCCCGGGCTCTGGGCCTGCCTTGACCCCAACTGCACTGCCGACCGCGACGGCATCCCGCCGGGACCAATCGGCGCCATGTACGGCCAACCACGCAACACCTGTGACTGTGGGGCGCGAGTCTTCGAACTGTTCACCTGTCGACAATGCGGCACGGCGTATGCCCGCGCCTACACCGACGACATCGAGAACCCGTCGTTCTTGTGGCAGGAGCCCGGCAAGGCGTTCAACACAGCCTCCGGGCCGCTGACGGAGTTGCAGCCCATCGACCTGCTACTCGAGGATCCTTCCGAGGATGTCGGAAATGCTGAGCTCAAGGAACTCGACCTCGTTACCGGTCGCTTGAACCCTCACGACCTGGGCGAACGGTGGCGTCCAGTCTGGCTGCGCTACCCCCGCCACGGCGAGCAGCAGCAGGACGGCGACGACGACGACGGAGACTCGCCCAAGACCGGGATCACCGGAGAGTTCGTGCCGTGCGGTGTCTGTGGCGAGCGCGCCAACTTCGGTCGAACCAGCGTTCAGGATCACCAGACGAAGGGCGACCAGCCATTCCAGGCCCTGGTCAGTCGGCAACTCGAAGTTCAGTCGCCGGGACCTCAGCCCGCTGACGACTTCGCTCCCCTGCGTGGTCGCAAGGTGCTCGCCTTCTCCGACTCGCGTCAGGTAGCGGCACGGCTGGCCCCGAACGTCCAGGACTACTCCCTGCGCGACGCGGTCCGCCCCATCGTCCTGAAGGGCTGGCGTGAGCTGTCACGGCAGGTGATCGGCCCGAGCCTGAGCCTGGAAAATCTGTACCTCGCCGCCATGGTGGGGGCGAAGCTGCTCGGCGTCCGTCTCCGCCCGGAGCTGACCGGCACGGAGAACTTCCAGGCCTTCACGGAGGTCGCTGAGTCGATCGACCGCGGAGCCCTGAACGACCCTAACGAGTTCGAGCAGCTTCGCTCGATTCAGGACCCGCCACCACAATCACTGCTGCGCAGTCTGGTTCCGACACTGACCAGCCAGTACTACAGCTTCCAGGCGCTTGGTCTGGCGTCACTGCGCGAGCGCGCCAATCTCAAGGACTCAGTACTGGCTGGACTTGTCGACATCCCTGGCGTTGCGGTATCGGCTGACGAGAAGCTGGCACTGGTTCGCCTGTGGCTATCGCTCTGGATGCGCCCCGGCATCTGGTTCTCGGCTATGAGCGCCGACTGGAAGGGGAACAAAGTCCAGGGTGCCAGCGGCAAGTTCACCAAGCTCACGAAGTGGTTGGCTACGCGCGAAGCCCGCCGAGTGTTTGAGGCCGAGTGGCTGCCGGTTCTGCAGGCCAAGTTCTGCCAGAAGGTGGGCGACAAATACCAGCTCATGGCCAGGACGGTCGCGCTCGAACTCGACGATGCCTGGGGCTACTGCGACAAGTGCCGCTTCACCCAGCGTCCGTTCCCAGGACGAACCATCTGCATCTCGTGTGGTGCCAACAAGGTTCGTGCACTCGACCCGGATACCGACGAGGTGTTCAAGGCGCGCAAGGGCTACTACCGGTCGAGTTCCAAGCGAGCACTCGCCACGCCGCCGGGCGAGGTCATGAGCATCGTCGCGGCCGAGCACACCGCGCAGTTGAACTCTTCCCAGGCCGACGACGTCTTCTCTAAGGCGGAGATGTACGAACTGCTCTTCCAGGACGTCAATATCGCCGTACCAGCGCCGGGTGAACAGCCTGAAGTCGCTATCGACCTGCTGTCGTGCACGACGACGATGGAAGTTGGTATCGACATCGGGTCGCTGAGCGGTGTGGCCCTACGCAACATGCCGCCGTCGCGGGCCAACTACCAGCAGCGTGCCGGCCGGGCAGGGCGTCGCGGCAATACCGTAGCGACAGTCGTGGCCTTCGGGAGCGCCGACACCCACGACGACCACTACTTCCGTGAGCCCAAGGACATGATCAGTGGGGAGGTCGCCGATCCGATCCTCACAATGAGCAACATCGAGATCGCCAAGCGGCACGTCACCGCGTTCCTGCTTCAGCGATACCACCAGGATCGGGTCCAGGTCTTTGACCCCAACACCATGCCGGCCAACCTGTTCGAAGTGCTGGGGGCTGTCACCGACTTCTTGTCGAAGAGCGCCGCTCTCAACCGGACGGACTTTGAGAAGTGGCTGGCGTCGAACGAGCCCGCACTTCGGGCCGACGTCGACGACTGGCTGCCGAGCGAGATCAAGGGCGACGCCCGCGATGAGGTTCTTGACGGCCTCGTCAAGACGACGCTTGGAAGCATCGACTACGCCCTGGGCCCCCAGTCGGCCAGCGATGCAGACGCGGAGACGGATTCGGACGCCACTGAGGCAGCCACCGAGGACACGGGGGCGAGCTATGACGGCTCTGCGGCCGACGACGCGCCCGGTGACGCCGACCCAAGTGAGGACACTGGTGAGGAACTCAACTCGCAGCGTGCCCGCACCAAGCTGCTAGACCGACTGCTCTACAAGGGTGTGCTGCCGCGCTACGCGTTCCCAACCGACGTCGTCAGCTTCCACATCTTCGACGAAGACCGTTCGACGTCGTACCGGCCGGTGTTCCAGTACGCGCCCAGCCAAGGCCTGACCGTTGCACTCAGCCAGTACGCCCCCGGCAAGGTGGTGTGGGTCGACAAGCGGGAATGGACGTCGGGCGCCCTCTATTCCCCAATGCGCAAGGAGTTGACCGACGCGTGGCGTGAGCGGCTGATGTACTTCGAGTGCCAGGACTGCCACTACGCGACACACATTCCGTGGGAGCAGGCGGACCGTGGACGAACGGACTTCTGCCCGGCCTGCAAGGGCGAACGCTTCGGACCCGGCATGAACTGGCTGCGGCCGCCAGGCTTCGCCCATCCGACCAGCGAGCCGCCCGGAACCAGCCCAGATGACCAACCGGCGGTGTCCTACGCGACCAGGGCGAAGCTGATCGCGGACGGTCCGGGTAACGAAAACCTGTGGCAGCACGTAACCGATCGGATCCAGCAGAACTTCGATCGACAGACACTGCTTGTGTCGAACACAGGTCCGCGCAACGAGGGCTATACATTCTGCACCTGGTGTGGCCTGATCGAGCCGACGGCTATGCCGACGCCACTGCTCGCCGGTACGCACCGCAAGCCCTTCCCAACCGATCCCAAGGATGCAATGTGCCCAGGTGGCCGTGCATCCCGCGGGCTGGTCCTCGGAACCGACTTCATCTCGGATGTTCTGCTCATACGGATGACTGTGTCGGATCCGGTGACACTGCGGCCGTCCTACCTGTCCTCGCAGGTGGCGCTCCGTACCGTCGCCGAAGCCCTGACGATCGCAGCGACGGCACGTCTGGAGATCGAATCCAACGAACTGCAGGCCGAGTTTCGTCCGGCGCTGACACAGTGGGGTGGTCACGGTCGGGAGGCGGAGATCTACCTCTACGACACGCTGTCGGGTGGCGCTGGCTTCACGCAACAGGTGAGCGAACTCGGACGCGAGATCTTCGAGCTGGCTTTGGAACGGCTTGAGCGCTGCCCAGCCGATTGCGACGAGTCCTGTTATCGGTGCCTACGGAGCTTCCGTAACCGGTTCGAGCACACCCATCTCGACCGCCACGTTGGAGCCAGTCTGTTGCGCTACCTCCTGTACGGAACGCTGCCGACCCTGGCGCCGGGACGCCTCGAAAGATCGGCCAAGAAGCTCTACGAGGACCTGGATCGGTCGGGCCTGGAGGGCGTTCATTTCGAGCGAAACGTCACGGTTGATGTCGCCGGTATCGGACCGGTGCTCGTCCCCATCCTGGCCACTGGGGACAGCGGTGCCCGTGCGCTGATTGGAGTCCACGGGCCGTTGACACCAGATGTGGCACCAACCCCCGAACTGCGCCGCGCCGCGCAGGAGACCTTCGAGCGCGTGATGCTCGTCGATGACCTGATCATTGCGCGAAGCCTGCCCAATGCTGCGCGTGAGGTGCTGGAGTTCGTCAAGTGACCGAGGAGCGCACTCGCTTTGAGACCGAGGTTCCCGGTATCTGGGGGCTGTGGCCGCTGACGCCACCGCACTGGAGTTACTCATCCCTCAAGGCCATCGAAGCCTGCCCGAGTCAGTGGATGTTGTCGCGGGCCGACTTTCCTGACTTGTGGGATCGGCACGGCTATCCGGCCCTTCCGGTAGTCCCGGCGATCTTCGGCAACGTCGTCCATGGCGTGGTCGAGCGCCTGGCAAGAGAGCTTGGTGCCGCCGGCGTTGAGTCGCCCGACACCGGAGATGCTGTCGGCATCCTGAGGTCACTTGGGGGCTGGCGGACCATCGTGCTTGACGGGATCGAACGTCAACTCGCGCGATTCCGTGACAACCCGCGCGTTAGCGCCGAGCAGGTCGACCGACTACGTGAAGAACTCATTCGGCGGGCGCCCGAAGCCGCTGACCAGGCAAAGGTCTTTCTGGGGCGCGGCACCTTCCCATCGGTCTCGGAGATCGGCATCAGTGCAGTCGGAGGCACCTCGGCTTTGGGCGGGCCGGTGCCGCGCAGGCCAGTTGGATCGGGGGCGCACGCCGAACTCGAGGTGGTCGCCGAAGCAATGCGGCTCACGGGACGGATCGATCTGTTGGTCGTCGATGACGCCCAGGTCAGCATTGTCGACTTCAAGACTGGTGCCGAGAGTCAAGATCGCGGCGACCAGGTCCGCCTATACGCGCTCCTGTGGTACTTGGATGCGCAGGTGAACCCCGACCGCAAGTTGGCGACCGAGCTCCATGTCGTCTATCCAGCCGGCGAGCAGGCCATAGAGACACCGGATCGAGCGGAGTTGCAGTCTCTCGAGGACGCGACGTCTGCCCGCGTCCAGGCGGCCGACACGGTCACTCAGCAGCCTCCGCCAACAGCGAACCCGATCGAGGAGAACTGCAGGTACTGCAGCGTTAGGCACCTTTGCGATGCCTATTGGTCAGCGTTGCCACCGGCGGTCACAGCTGTGTCTACCGGGCAGTGGTTCGACTTCGAAGGCCGAATACTGCGGCAGAACGGCTCCAAGAGCTGGTTCGCCGAGACTCTCGCACAACCGCCCGCCCAGGTGCTCGTCCGCACCGTGGAGACCGACGTGGCGTTCCAGGCCGGACGGCGTGTGCGCCTGCTCGGAGTCCGGCGCAGTCAGGATCCCGACGACCCGGACCGTCTTGTGATCTCAATGGTCGGGACGTCGGAGTGGTACCCGCTGGGGTCGTAGCTAACGGGCCTGCGCGGCCATCGACAGCAATCCCTCATCCTCGTCTGGTGGAAGCGGAACGCGTGCCCCGTGGGTGACAGGACGGATTAGCCGGTGGCTCTGCATCGCTTCCTGGACGTGTGGCTGCACTGCTCGGCGCAGCGCCCAACGGTCCAGCCACCAAGCTGAGACACGAGCGTCACCGTCCGGCAGTGAGACGTCCATCAGGTAGTCGGGTGTGCGGTCGATGCCGAGGGAGTAGTCGCGCAGGTTGCTCACTAGCGGGACGCCGTAAAGGATGCGTTCGCGGCCGTGCTTAAGCAGTTCATTGGTTGGCCAGCCGAGCGCAGCCAGACCGAGGCGCACTTTACGCAGCCGCGGGCTGACGCCCTCGCCGAACAAACTGTTCACTCGGACGGAGGCATCCTTAAGCGTGGAGAGCCTGACGAGGGCTTCCACAGATATGTCGGTGAATTGCGATGTTCCGAAAGACCGCGATCGACCAAGCTCGTAGAAGCCCATACGCTGTCCCGGTTCGCCACCAACCACCTCGGCCGGCCAGACCAACCGGTTGTACTGACTCGACCCAGTGCCGTAGAGCGAGGTGGTGGCGATCATTGAAAGTCGTGCTTCGCGGACGATTGCCCGGCCCGCCATGGCTGAGGCGATCTCGCTCGGTCGGGCGTACTTCTGGCTGTAGGCAGCCAGCACCGTCGGGGAAACGGCCAGGGCGCCGACGAGCTTGCCTGCCGTGAGTGCGTTGTACGGGGCGACCGCACCGCAGACCGTCAGGTCGGCGATCACGGTGCCGACACGCTCGCCACGTGCGCGCCGAATCAGCCGACGGAGCCGAGCGATAGCGCGGTGGTCACCAAGCGCCCGTCGAAGGCCGTCGGCGGTTGGTTCGGGTAGCAGGTAAGGCCCGAGCGTCATGCGGATATCCAGTGCTTCGGCCAGTGCGGCCGACCGCTTGCTGCGGAACAGGTCTGTCTCGGCTCGCACGATCCAGGCATCGTGCTCGATGTTGCGGACCTCACGGATAGTCGCGGACCGATGGTGTCGCTGCCGGTGGCGTTCGGCGTCGGCCTTGAGACGAGCGATCACGTCGTCGGTCGGCTTCGCTAGATCCGATGGTTGCAGCAAGCTGTCTTTGAGCAGGTCGTCCACGTAAACCTCGGCCTGCTGGACCTGGATGCGGTGCGCGATCCAGCGGGCCAGCTCGTCGCTCGGGTCCTCCCGTAGATCGCGCAGAAACTGATCCGTCTCCCAACCCATCCAGGTGTCGCGTTCGGCGATCTGCACCACCGGACTGGAGATGGCCGCGAGCCCGATCACCACGTGATGTGGAGTGGCTCGGTCCCGCACCAGGATCGGCATTGACCGCCCCGGCACAGTGGCGTAGGCGTTCGACCAGGTGTGACGGAAGTAGCGCCAGATGTCTTGGAGCTTGAAGCCGGTCAAATCACAAGTCGAGTCATCCACGATCTGCACGTACGGCTGGATGGCAGTTCGTTCGCTCTGATCCCCCTTGAGGGCCTCTGCGAGTTCACGCCCGTCCCGCATCAGGTCGAAGATCGACACTAGCTGACCCTGGTGCGGGCGGGGCCGCTCCATTCCCTTGACGAACCGGCGGACGCTGGGCTTACGCAACTGCTCATCGCGACGCAGGTGCTCCTGGGTGCGGATCCGTTCCTTCTCGGCATCGCGGTCAACCTGAATCGCTGGCAGCGAGAACAGCGGACCGAGACGATCGACCTTGACTGTCCAGCCTTGGGCTACCAGATCAATGGCGGTGTGCGCCGCAGCTGCCAGGGTTGGTTGGGTGTAGAGATCACCAAGCTTGGCGGCAGCCACCCACTGGTCGTGGTTGAGACCGGCCAGCGGGCCTGGAGTCTGTGCGGCCAAGAGCTTGCAGAGCCGGAGGTAGCCGTGTCGCTCACCACGCGGGGATCCGCTGGGCAGGTTGAGGGGTAGGTACTTGGGCTCGGTCATGACTTCTGGAGCATTCGTGCGTAGGTCGATCCCCATTCGGCAACCAGGGGAGCGGTTGGGTCTGTACTGCCAGCGGCGCTTCGCGCGAACGCAAGGAGCAGCAGTTCGACCGCCGTCCGCAGTTCGGCGGCGGAGCCGTCGGGAAGTGCCTGCAGCGGCTCGTACAGCGAAGCGAAGGCTGGGTGGTCGACGTTGAGTTGGACATCGAGGGTGTTCGACTTCAACGAGGTCGCGAATAGGGCGTCGGGTGACAGGTGGGTCGTACTGATCCGATACGCGAGTGGCCCGTGGCCACCGCGGCCACGACCCCTGCGCAGGATCGGTAGGTCCCGATCAGCGGCCTCCGCGATCCGGCACGAGGCTTCGGTGGCAGCCTGGAACTTGACGTCCTCGAAGGCCTTGCGGACACGGGAATTGAGCAGTCGAGCGACGGACTCAAGCTCCGGTTCCAGCGCCTCGCGCAGTTCTGCCGACGGGCGGATGCCCTGCTTGTTGATCGTGATACCGAATTGTTCGTCGAGCGACGGCTCGAACTCAATCTCGCAGCGCCACCAGTCGTCATAGTTCTCCCGGCGTTTACCGCCCATGAGGTACCAGCCGTAGGCGATCTCGCGACCGGCTCGCAGTATTGATACGCCGCCGCCGCCGACGACGCCCAGACGTCGCTTAGTCAGATTGTCCAGGTGGTGCCAACGGTGAACCGGCAGGCTGGCAAACCGAACGCGAACGCAGGCCGAGCCACCGTCGACCGTTTGGAGTTCGTACTCCAGCGGTTCGAAGGCGATCTCTGCGCTCGCGCCATCTGCCCTGGTTGTGAGCATCAGCGGGTCATCGGCCTCGATGGCTGACCCATTGAGCGTTAACGTCAGGCCGCCGGCCAGGAAGCGGCGGTACATCCGTCCGAGGTCACGCCGAAGCGTTCGTTCGAGCCAGCCAAGGCGTCGGTACTCGATTCGGTCGCAGACCCGCCAGGTCACCCGACACCCGGACGGAGTCTCGGACGGACCGACCCTCCGAGCCCGCAAAGGCGACACGTCACCCTCAGCGATGGCGTCGACGTCAAGTACGACCTCCATCTTCGGACCGTCGTGCTGCCAGGCGACAACCTCCACTCGACGGGCCTGGCTGAGCGAGGCTGCTGGCAGCCCCATGCCGAACCGGCCAAAGGACTCTCGCTGGCCGAAGCGCGACGACCCTCCGAAGCGAAGGGACTGTTCAAGCTCTCGACGGTTCATGCCCGAACCGTTGTCGAGGACCTCGATCTCTGGAAAGGGAGAGCTTTCAGGGCGGTGTAGCGAGATCTCGACCGCCGCCGCGCCCGCCTGGAGGGAGTTGTCGACGAGTTCGGCCAGCGCGGTCGAGAGGCTCAGATAGCCCGACTCCCGTACCGCCCGAATGAAGTTCGATGCCACCACCAGATCGTCGACACCCGGGGATTGCCGACCCATTACCGCTCCTGTCTCGTTCGCCTGACCACTGGATGAGGGTAGCTCGGCGGCGGTCCCCTTTTCGGGCGCCGCGCGCAGGTAAGGCGACCTCATTCGCAGCCTTGTTCGACCACCACGGTGATCCGCTTCGTCTTGGCAGGTTCAGTCAGGTCGACCGCGCCGTCGTCGGTAATCAGCCGGACCGTAGGCATCGGCCCGGTCCCGATACGGAACGGCTCGCTCGTCTTGAGCCAGACGACCTTGCCAGTCCGCTGGAGGTCGAACGCAATCAGGTGGTGGCTTGTCCGCACGGTGAGGATGCGTTCGTCGACCACACTGCCCTCGACGGTGTCGCCGACGAGAGCGACCAAGAGCGAGGGGAGTGACTTCAGCGAGTTGATCCCGAGCACCTGGAGCCGAGTGATCCGCTTCCCCTGAAGGCGCTCGATGGTCGACGCGATCTCGTCTGGAGTCTGTACGGAGGCCACTAGAGCATTGTCACGCATGTTCAGGGCGCGGGCCGAACCCCAGGCGCCGGCGGCATGCTTCATCGAGTCGCGCTCCTGAGTCCCGCGCGGCGCCAAACGGTAGGACACCGGCTTTCAACCTCCCGGTCGGGAGTGCCTCGGCACACCCGTTCGGCACGTTCGCTGACGCCAAGGGAACCGTGACCCCGCTGCATGAGGTCGGCGACCCCGGGACCAAGACCTTCGGAGGTCGCGCGTTGCTCGCCCAGGTCCTGGCTCCTTCGGGCCCATCGGTTATGGAGGTGGCCGGTGGTCCAGGAGAGCACCGTGATCAGGCTCACCCCGACGAACGCCGGCCACCGGTCGTTGAGGTAGTTGTCGACGATGGCGACGCCGAAGACGATCCAGCGGATCTTCCAGGAGCACCGGAACGTCGCATGTTGGGCCGCGAACTGGCCGACCACCCCGGTGAGGACCTGTACGAGCCTCCACGGCGCGCAGTAGGCCTCGAGCAGGTTGACCAGCGCCGAGTCGACCACCTCGACGTGGCCCAGCGCCTGGCTGATAGTGGCGCTCGCCTGGCGGTCGGTCACTTGCCCGCTGGCGACACGGCGAACGAACTCTGGGCTGACAACCAGAATGGTGCTCGAGGGCATGATGACCTGCGCGCCGACGAGCCGCCAGCCGATCCACACTGAGGGCTGGTGGCGTCCCCGGAGTGAGGCGACGGGGACTGTCGCGGTGAGCACAGTGTCGCGCTGGAAGTCTTTCGTCGGCGCTGCGCCGAAGCGCCACCACAACATGGGCCGGGTGTTCCGTCCGATCACCATGGCGGCGCCGATGGCCGCCATCATGACGAGGGCCGGGAGCGAGAGTCCCCAGACGACGACCCATACCAGGCTGCTGAAGATGACGCCTGTGATCTGCGCCGCCGCCCAATAGCCGTACCAGCCGTTCACGACTTCACCACGGACGCCGCGGACAGTGCCGCCGCGGGCATGATCCGCGACAGCCTGGCGAGTTCCTTGACGCCGATCTGGCCCCCGCACAGGTCGGCGATCTCGGCGAGGCTGAAGTGCTCGGCGAGCAGTGCGCGGACGGCGTCCGCTGCCTGCTGCTCGGCGGACTGGATCGCTTCGTCGCGTTCGGCGATCGCGGCCAGTATCCCGACGGCGAGATCAGCGAGCCGGCGCTCCTTCTCGAGGCGTTCCTTGCGTTGGGCCGACAGCGCCTCGGTGATTCGGCGGCGTGCGTCCTGTTTGAATCCCTGTCTGACCATCGTGGGCTCCTTGTTCGGGGTCGACTCACCCCTTAAGCCCATCAACCCGGTCGATCCGGACACCCGACACCGAGCAGATTCCGAAGAATCCTCCAAGACCGCGCCGACGACGTCCCCAGTCCATGTAGCCAGTCGACGCCGAAACCCCGATTTCGGAAGTTCTCAACCATCACACACCTCTGGCATGTCCTATCG
>JADLEH010000363.1 GCA_020846255.1 Propionibacteriaceae bacterium | reverse complement strand
CCGCCAAGCAGCTACCCACCCCCCCCGCAGGGGGTGCTCCCGCCACCATCCGGCGGCGGGGGCGCCCTGCGGAGGTGCGGGCGGCGTGGCTCCTGGCGATCCCGTTCATCCTGCTCTTCCTGGTCTTCACCGTCTGGCCAGTCGTCCAGTCGCTGTTCATGAGCTTCACCGACACCAGGCAGAAAGACCTGCGGACACCGTTCTCGGTGAACTTCATCGGGTTCGACAACTACGCCCGGGCGCTGGGCGACCCGGTGTTCATCAAGGCCGCGGGCAACACCGCCTACTTCGTCCTTGCCGGGGTGCCGCTGACGCTTGCGGTCGCCCTGCTGGCCGCAGTGGCCCTCGACAAGGGCATCAACCGGTTCCGCAGCATCTACCGGCTGGGCTTCTACACCCCGGTGATCACCTCGATCGTCGCGGTGGCCGTGGTCTGGCGCTTCATCCTGCAGCCGGACTCGGGGCTGTTGAACACCATGCTGTCCTGGTTCGGGATCCAGGGGCCGAACTGGCTCGGCGACACGCAGTGGTCGATGCCGTCGCTGATCATGATGGCGGTCTGGCGCAACTTCGGTAACGGCATGATCATCTTCCTCGCCGGGCTACAGGCGGTGCCCTGGTCGCTGCAGGAGGCCGCAGCCATCGACGGTGCCAACACCTGGCAGCGGTTCTGGCACATCACCTTCCCGCTGCTCCGGCCGACGCTGGTGTTCGTCTCGGTGATCACCTTCATCGGCTACCTGCAGTTCTTCGAGGAGCCGTTCGTCATGACGCGGGGCGGGCCGCTGAACAGCACCATCTCGCTGTCCATGTACACCTACAACCAGTTCGGCTTCGGGAACTACGGCCTGGCCGCCGCGATGAGCTACCTGATCTTCGTGGTCATCGCCGTGGTCACAGCCATCCAGTTCCGGTTGCTGCGCGAGAAGACCTAGGAGACCTGCCATGTTGGGTTCGAGAAACCGCTTCGGCAAGTGGTGGGTGTACCTGGTCGTCACGGTCGCCCTTGTCCTGGTGATCACGCCGTTCGTCTGGATGGTGCTGGGCAGCTTCAAGAGCGAGGGCGAGCTGCGCCGGGTCCCGCCCACCTGGTGGCCGGAGGCCGCGTCCCTCGACAACTACACCCTGCTGTTCGCCAAGCTCGACTTCGCCACCTACTTCGCCAACTCGGCGATCGTCGCGGTCGTGGTGACGGCCGGCAACCTGCTGTTCTGCTCCATGCTCGGCTACGCGCTGGCCATGCTCGACTTCCCCGGCAAGAAGGCGCTGCTCCTGCTGGTGCTGGGCACGCTGATGATCCCCGGCGTGGTCACCTTCGTGCCACTGTTCGTCCTCGTCGCCAATGCCGGGCTGATCGACTCGCTGCCCGGCCTGTTCCTGCCGTTCCTCGCCGCCCCGTTCGGGGTGTTCCTGATGCGGCAGTTCATCTCCGGCCTGCCGCACGACCTGCTGGACGCCGGCCGGGTGGACGGCGCGGGCGAGCTGCGCATCTTCGCCCGGATCATCCTGCCGCTGTGCGGGCCGGCGCTGGCCACGCTCGGCATCCTGACCTTCCTCGGCTCCTGGAACAGCTTCCTCTGGCCGCTGGTGGTCGCGCAGACCGAGGCCACCTACACCCTGCCCGTGGCGCTGGCCCTCTACTCCATCGGGCAGAACAGCACCCAGTACGGCCTGCTCCTCGCCGGAGCCTGTGTCGTCGTCCTCCCGCTGCTGATCGTGTTCCTGATGTTCCAGCGGCACGTCATCGAGGGCATTGCCACCACCGGAATCAAGTGAGGAAACCGATATGACCCAGATGCCCCTCCCGCGCCGGAACCTGATCGCCGGCGCCGTCGCCATCGGACTGGCCGCCGGCCTGCCCGCTGGAGCCGCTGCCGCAGCCCCCGTCCGCCCGGGCGGGATGCCGCTGCTGAAGCCGGACGGGAGCCTGCGGCCCCGCAAGGTGGTGGGGTGGGCACGCGACACCTGGCAGTCGCTGGTGGCGATGACCGATCCGCGCACCGGGCTGCCCGCCGACAACATCGACGCCTCGCTGGCAGCGGGCGACCGGTCCGGGTACACCTCGCCGACGAACATCGGCGGCTACCTGTGGAGCGCAGTCGTGGCCGCCGACCTGGGCCTGATCACCAGGGGTGAGCTGGTACGGCGCTGCCGGCAGACCCTGGGGACGCTGCTGGAGATGGAGCACCACCGTCCCTCGGGCATGTACTACAACTGGTACGACGAGGCCACCGGCGAGGTGCTCACCACCTGGCCGGAGGACGGCAACCGGGTCTACCCCTTCGTCTCCAGCGTCGACAACGGGTGGCTGGGCGCCGCCCTCTGGGTGGTCCGCAACGCCGTCCCGGAGATGCGGCAACTGGCCGATCGGCTGTTCTCCCGGATGCGGTGGGACATGTTCTACAACGAGGCCGGCCCGCGGCCCGGCGGGCTGATCCACGGCGGTTTCTACGACGGCGAGCCAAGGCCGGGGGACTCGGTGTTCGCCGGCAACCACATCGGGGTCGGGCCGGACGTCTGGTACACCAACCACCACTACGACACCGCCGTCTCCGAGACCCGGATCACCACCTACCTGGGGATCATGACCAACCAGATCCCGCGCAAGCAGTACTTCGCCATGTGGCGGACCTTCCCGGAGACCTGCGACTGGTCCTGGCAGGAGTCCCAGCCGGTCGGTAAGACCCGGACCTACCTCGGCCTCGACGTCTACGAGGGCGCCTACCGCTACCGCGGCATGCGGATCGTGCCCGGCTGGGGCGGCAGCATGTTCGAGGAACTGATGCCGGACGTGTTCGTCCCGGAGGCGAAGTGGGCGCCCAGATCGTGGGGCATCAACCACCCGCTGCACGTCCGCGCGCAGCGTGAGCACGGCCTGGTCGAGGCGGGCTACGGCATCTGGGGCTTCTCGCCGTCGTCCAACCCGGTCGGTGGCTACCGGGAGTACGGGGTGGATGCGCTCGGCCTGAACCCCGAGGGCTACTTCTCCGACCAGGAGCGGACCAACTACGACCCGGGCTTCGGCACCTGCCGGGAAGCCACCAACCCCACCCCGGACTTCGGCGACGGTGTGGTCACCCCCCACGCCGCGTTTCTCGCCATGATGTACGAGCCCGGGCAGGCGTACCGGAACCTGGTGAAACTGCAGCGCGACTACGGCGGATACGGCGACGGTGGCTTCTTCGACGCCATCGCCGGCAAGTCCGGCGATGTGGCCAGGCGCTACCTTTCCCTGGACCAGGCGATGGTCATGGGGGCGGTCGGGAACGTCCTCGGCCGCGGAGTGATCCGGCGGGCCTTCGCAACGGCGGTGGTGGAGCGGCGGCTGCGTCCGGTGTTGGCGATGGAGAGGTTCGGGGCCGGCATCGACGCCTAGGACCGCTGCCATGCAACCAGTAACCAGCATCGCCGCTGACGGCACCGTCTACCGCGACCTGAACCACAACGGCCGGCTCGACCCGTTCGAGGATGCCCGGCTCGGCACCCCCGAACGGGTCGAGGACCTGCTCGGCCGGCTCAGCCTGGCCGAGAAGGCCGGCCTGATGTTCCACACCGTGATCGAAGCCGGCAGCGACGGCCACGTGCTGTCCGGGCCGGGGCGGATCAGCAAGTCCGGCACCGCGGAGGTGGTGCTGGGCAAGCACCTGAACCACTTCAACGTGCACGTCCTGCCCCAACCGCGGCTCGCCGCCCGTTGGGCGAACCACCTGCAGCTGCTGGCGGAGCAGGCCCCGCACGGCATCCCGGTCACCGTCTCCACCGACCCGCGGCACTCCTTCTTCGAGAACGCCGGGGCCTCGTTCGCTGCCCGCGGGCTCTCCCAGTGGCCCGAACCGATCGGGCTGGCTGCGCTGCGTGACCCGGAGCGGGTGCGGCGGTTCGCGGAGATCGTGAACGCCGAGTACCGCGCGCTCGGCATCCGGGCGGCGCTGCACCCGACCGTCGACCTGGCCACCGAGCCACGCTGGGCCCGCCAGGCGGGTACCTTCGGCCAGGATCCGGAGCTGGTCACCGAGCTGGGCGTGGCCTACCTGGAGGGGCTGCAGCAGGGCCGGGTGGGACGGCAGAGCGTTGCCTGCACCACCAAGCACTTCCCCGGTGGCGGCCCGCAGGCCGGCGGCGAGGACGCGCACTTCCCCTACGGCCGCGAGCAGGTCTATCCGGCCGGGCGGTTCGCCGACCACCTGCGTCCGTTCCGGGCGATGATCGCGGCCGGGACGTCCGCGATCATGCCGTACTACGGCATGCCGGTCGGATTGGAGGTCGACGGCGAGCCGATCGAGCCGGTGGGGTTCGGCTACAACTCCCAGCTGCTCACCGGGCTGCTGCGCGGCGAGCTCGGCTTCGACGGGGTGATCTGCACCGACTGGGAGCTGGTCAACGACAACCACGTCGGCGACCAGGTGCTGCCGGCCCGCGCCTGGGGAGTGGAGCACCTCGACCCGGCCAGCCGGATGGAACGCATCCTGCAGGCCGGCGCCGACCAGTTCGGGGGCGAGGAGTGTGTCGAGTTGCTGGTCGGGCTGGTGGAGTCCGGCCGCGTCCCGGAGGCAAGGCTGGACGAGTCGGTGCGCCGGCTGCTGGCGGTGAAGTTCGACCTCGGGCTGTTCGACGACCCGTTCGTCGACGAGGACGTTGCCGAGCAGGTGGTGGGCCGGGCGGACTTCATCACCGCCGGTCAGCGTGCCCAGGCCGAGTCGGTGACGGTGCTGACCAACGCCGGGTTGCTGCCGCTGCCGCACCGGCTGCGGGTCTACGCCGAGAACTTCGATGTCGCAGCCCTAGGTCCGGGAGTCGAAGCGGTGCCGGTGGAGCAGGCGGAGGTGGCGATCGTCCGGCTGCAGGCCCCGTTCGAGCCGCGTGCCGACCTGTTCCTGGAGGCCTGGTTCCACCAGGGCGCGCTGGACTTTCCCCCGGGCCTGCTGGTGCGACTGCAGCGGATCGCGGCGCACTGCCCGCTCCTGGTCGATGTGACCTGTGACCGGCCGGCCATCCTCACCCCGCTGCTGGACTTCGCCACCGCGGTCACGGTGAGTT
>JADLEH010000362.1 GCA_020846255.1 Propionibacteriaceae bacterium | reverse complement strand
TGGTGTTGACCGCCTTGATCACCAGGCCCATCTGCTTCATGGTCGGCGCTGCGCCCAGGCCGGCGGCAGCCGCTGCCACCTCCTCCGCCACGATCGCGTCGAGTTCGGCCTCGGTGAGGCCGGCGGGGAGGTAGCGCTGCAGGATCTCCACCTCGGCGAGCTCGCGCTCAGCGAGTTCTGGACGGTTCCCGGCGGTGTAGGCCTCAGCCGAGTCCCGACGCTTGGAGACCTCGCGGTTGAGCACTGCGATCACCTCGGGTTCGGTCAGCACCCGAGCGGTCTTGCCGGCCACCGCCTCGTTCCGGATGGCGCTGACGGCCATCCGCAGCGTGGACCTGGTCAGGTCGTCCCGTGCCTTCATCGCAGCTACCAGGTCGTTCTGGAGCTGCTCGGAGAGTGTGGTCATCACAAGTCCTTTCACCGCAAATCAAGCCATTCTCCCACGTCGGGACGCTCCGCCCCGGCGGCTATAGTGAGGCCGCAGCGCTGGAGGAGAGGTTGTGGATGCCCGGGACGCCCGAGGCCGGTTCGGTCGGCAAGGTTCACACCCAGACCGTCCGGCTCTACACGGCCGAGAGCCCGCTGCAGCTTGAGCAGGGCGGCAGCCTCGGCCCGGTCGACGTCGCCTACGAGACCTACGGGACGCTCACCCCGGCCGCCGACAACGCCGTCTTCGTCTGCCACGCGCTGACCGGGGACGCCCACGCGGCCGGCTGGCACGACGGCGCCACCCGTCCCGGCTGGTGGGACAACCTGATCGGGCCGGGCAAGCCCCTGGACACCGACCGCTTCCTCGTGATCAGCGCCAACCTGATCGGTGGCTGCCAGGGCAGCACCGGACCGTCCTCGCCCAACCCCGAGACCGGCTCGGCCTTCGGGCTGGACTTCCCGGTGCTGATGATGCGCGACCTGGTCGAGGTCCACCGGGCCCTGGTGAAGCACCTCGGGATCAGCCGGCTGCTCGCTGTGATCGGCGGGTCGCTCGGCGGCATGCAGGTGCTGCAGTGGGGCCTCGACCACCCGGAAGAGGTCGCAAACGCCGTCGTGATCGCTGCTTCGAGCCGGCTGACGGCGCAGAACATCGCGTTCTCCGCCGTCGCCCGCCGCGCCATCATGACCGACCCGAACTTCGCGGCCGGCGACTACGCCGCGGCCGGCGTGAACCCGGACATCGGTTTGTCGATCGCGCGGATGATGGCCCACATCACGTACCTGTCCGAGGACGCCCTCACCGAGAAGTTCGGCCGCCAGGTGGACCCGAACCGGCGGCAGCCGGGCTTCGGCATCGACTTCGCCGTGGAGAGCTACCTCGCCCACCAGGGCCAGGTGTTCCTGGAGCGCTTCGATGCCCTCAGCTACCTGTACCTGACCCGGGTGATGGACTACTTCGACCCGTTCGCCGACCCGAAGGCCCTGGACGCGGTCAGGTTCAGCCCGGTCAACTGGCTCGTGCTCTCGTTCGCCAGCGACTGGCGCTTCGGCACCGACCATTCGCGCCGGATCGTCCGCACCCTGGAGCGGGCCGGCCAGCCGGTCAGCTTCCGGGAGATCCCGTCCACCTACGGCCACGACTCCTTCCTGCTGGCCATCGAGCCGTACCACGAGACCCTGGGCGCTTTCCTCGACCGTGCCCTGGCCGGGGTGACCGCATGAGCCTGCGCGCGGACCTCGAACTGGTTGCCGGCCTGATCCCGACCGGCTCCCGGGTGCTCGACCTCGGCTGCGGTTCGGGGTCGCTGCTGGCCCACCTGATGACCGCGGCCGACTGCCGCGGCACCGGGGTGGAGATCGACCCGGAGTCGGTGGTGGCTGCGATCCGCCTCGGGGTTCCCGTCATCGAGCTGGACATCGACAGCGAGCTGGACGATTTCGCCGACCATTCCTATGACGTGGTCGTGCTCTCCCGGACCATCCAGACCATCCACCGTCCGGTGGAGGTCCTGCAGCACATGGGTCGGATCGCCGACCGGCTGATCGTGTCGGTGCCGAACTTCGGCTGGTGGCGGCACCGGCTCCGGCTGCTCCGGGGACGGATGCCACGGTCCGGCGACCTGCCACACGCCTGGTTCGACACCCCGAACCTTCGCTTCACCACCCTCGTCGAGCTCGAGGAGCTGTTCGACACCCTCGGGCTCGAGATCGAGGAGCGGATCACGCTGACGCCGGCCGGGGTGCCGTTGAAGGTGGGCGACCGGGTGGCGAACCTCGCCGCCGGGGCAGCCGTCTACTCGCTGCGCGCCTGAACCTCGCCCAGCCCAACCGCCGGCGAACAACGAACCGGCGCAGCTCCGGCCAGATGGCTACGTACTGCTGGGGATGGCGACCCGGCGACCGCACCTGCGAGGCTCGCCAACGTCCGAGGTCAGCCGGCCGGGAACCCAGGTCCCGGTCGAAGCGATGGGAATGGAATGGACGATCCGAGCGCGGAACTGGAGACCTACCGGACCCTGAGACTCGGGATGGCCGCCGGTGGGCTGCTGCTCGGACTCGCCCTGGTCTGGTTCATCGGGCTGCCGGAGGTGCCGGTCCCCAGATCGGTCAGCGCCACCTACTACAGCCCCATCGAGAACGTCTTCGTCGGCAGCCTGATCGCGGTCGGGCTGGCCCTGGTCGCAGTCAAGGGGCGGCCCGGGTGGGAGAACGGGCTGCTGGACGTTGCCGGGGTGCTGATCCCGCTGGTCGCGCTGGTGCCAACCCCGATCCAGGATCCGTCCTGCCGGCCGGCCGGGACCGACTGTGTTCCGCTCGACCTGGTGCAGGGGGTGGAACTCAACGTCGGTGCGTACCTGACGCTTGGCCTGATCGCGCTCGGCTACCTCTGGCTCCGGCGGTGGCGGGCGGCCAGCACCGGGAAGCCGTGGGAAGGACCGACCACGAGGGGGCTCACCGCGCTCAGCGCACTCTGGCTGCTGGTCGCCTCGGTCTTCCTCCTTGCCCGTCCGGCCTTCCTGCAGTACACCCACTACGCGGCGGCGATCGCCTTCTTCGCCATCCTCGTCGCCGTGGTGTGGATCAATGCCCGGCGAACCACGGCAGCGGATGCAGCCTTCGTGAAGCCGGAGAGCTGGTACCGGCGCTGGTACCTGGGGATAGCGATCGCGATGCTGGTGTTCGTCGTCGCCGGCGTGGCGCTCTTCCTGGCCACCGGCTCCCAGAACGCCGTGATCACCGCGACCCCGTCCGCCCCGATCCCGGTCATCTTCTGGGTGGAGGTCTGCCTGCTGGCGCTCTTCATCGGGTACTGGGCGTTGCAGACCGTGGAGCTGTGGAACCACACCGTGCCGCCGTCGTGAGCCGCCGGTCCCGGTGCCGCACCCGGGCTGGGCCGGCCTAACGCCGGGCTAGCGCTGCGAGGATCCGATCTGCGGCCCCGCCGAGGTTCAGTTCGGTGGTCAGCTCGGCGAAGCGGTCCGCGTCCGCAGGCACCGCAGGCAGGGTGAGGTCCAGCGGCCCGAGCTCGACGTCGGTCCGCACGGCCACCACCTCGCCGGCAGCACCCAGGTACTCGATGGCTGCCACGATCCTGGCGGTCAGGGTCGGCGACAACCGCCCGGCCGTCGCGGCGGCGAGGATGCCCTCGAGGCCGCCGTAGTCGGCGACCATTCGAGCCGCGGTCTTCTCACCGATGCCGGCCACCCCCGGCAACCCGTCGGACGGATCGCCGCGGAGCACTGCGAAGTCGACGTAGCCGGGACCGTCGATCCCGTACTTCGCCCGCAACCAGGCTGCGTCGACCCGGTCATGCTTCGCCACCCCGCGCCCGCAGTAGAGCACCCGGACCCCGCGGTCGTCGTCGACCAGCTGGAACAGGTCCCGGTCCCCGGTGACGACATCGGTCGGCACCCCGGAGCGGGCGGCCAGGGTGCCCATGATGTCGTCGGCCTCGAAGCCGTCCGCACCGACGACGGGCAGGCCGAGGGCTGCCAGCACCTGCCGGATCAGCGGCACCTGGGCGACCAGCTCCGCCGGCACCAGTTCAACGTCGGAGTAGGCCACCCGGTGCGCCTTGTAGCTCGGGATGAGCGCCACCCGCCAGGCCGGACGCCAGCTGTTGTCCCAGCAGCAGGCCACCTGGGTGGGGGAGTAGTCGGTGATGAACCGGGCCAGGAAGTCCAGCAGGCCCCGCACGGCGTTCACCGGGCGCCCGTCAACAGAGCGCAGGGTCGCCGGGATGCCGTGGAAGGCACGGAAGTACAGCGATGCAGTGTCGAACAGCAGCAACCGGGGCTCTGGCATCGCCCCATGCTGCCATCAGCGTGCCGTTTCGTGTACCGAACACGGTGGGCAATCCGGTTCGCTGAGTCGTGGCCGTGGCCCGACTAGGCTGGGCGGGCTGCCTGAAGGGGGATTTGTGATCGATCGGCTCGCCGCGAGGCACTGGGGCGTGCGGGCGGGCTTGGCGATCGGCTCCGGAGTCCTCACCGCTCTTGGATTCCAGCCGTACGGCTGGTGGCCGTTGGTGCCGATCGGGGTGGCCGGGCTCAGCCTCGCCGTCCTCGGCGCCCGCCGCGTCCGCGGGGCGACCGGGCTCGGTTTCGGGTTCGGCATCGGCCTGCTGTTGCTCGGCGTCGGCTGGATGCAGGTGATCTTCCTGCAGGCCATGCTCGGGCTCGTGGTGGTGGAGGCGCTCTTCTTCGCGCTCCTCGGCGCCGCGCTGAAGGTGGCCGGAGGCACCCGGTGGTGGCCGCTGCTGGCGGCCGGCTGCTGGTCGGCCGTCGAGTTCACCTACGCCAGGTTCCCGTTCAACGGCTTCGGCTGGATGCGGCTCGGCTACGCGATGGTCGACTCCCCGCTGGCCTGGCTGCTGCCGCTGGCCGGAGTGGCCGGGCTCAGCTTCGCCACGGCGATCCTCGGCCAGGGCATCGCCTGGGTGGTCGCCCACCCGTCGTGGCGCACCGGCCGCACCGCCGCGGCCGGCTTGGCGGCACTGCTCCTGCTCGCAGCCTCGGGAACCCTGGTGCCGGTCGGAACCCGGACCGGGACCGTTGCCACCGGCTACGTGCAGGGCGGCGCACCCGGCGGCGGCGTCTACGGGCTGGGCGAGGCCCGGACGATCACCCGCAACCAGGTGGCCGAGACCTACCGGCTGGCGGAGCGGATCGATTCCGGAGAGCTCGCCGAGCCCGACTTCGTCCTCTGGCCGGAGAACTCCACCGACATGGACCCGTTCGGCGACTCGACCACGGGCAGCCTGGTCAAGTCGGCCGTGGCGCGGATCGGGGTGCCGATCCTGGTGGGCGTCATCCTCGACGGACCGGGGGTGGACGAGCGCCAGACCGCCTCGCTGTGGTGGGACCCCGACGAAGGTGTCCTGGCCCGCTACCTCAAACGGGGGATCGTGCCATTCGGGGAATGGGTGCCCCTGCGCTCCTTCCTCCTGCCGCTGATCCCGGAACTGGCCTACGTCGGCGCCCAGTCCGTCCCGGGCACGGAGCCCGGTGCGATGCCGGCAACCCTGCTCGACGGACGCGACCTCACCATCGGGATCATGGTCTGCTACGACCTCGTCTTCGACGACTTCGCCTACGACACGGTCCGGCACGGCGGCCAGGTGCTCGTGGTCCAGTCCAGCAACGCGATGTACCAGGGCACCGGCCAGATCCAGCAGCAGTTCGCGATCACCAGGGCGCGGGCGATGGAGCTGCGCCGGGAGATCCTCGTGGTCACCACTAGCGGGGTCTCCGGGCTGATCAACCCCGACGGCTCGGTCGCCTTCACCGTCCCCGACCACGTCGGAGCCTCCGGGGTGGTGAGCCTTCCGCAACGCGAGGGCGTGACGCCGGCCACCTGGCTGGCCGGCTGGCTGGAGCTCGTTCTGGCGGTGCTCGCCCTCGCCGGGGTCGTCGCCTCCATCCCATACGGCAGAATGAAGAAGTCCGGACCCCGAACTGGAGAAGCGAATGACCGACCCGATGCCCTCGCTTGAGCGAGTGCTCGTCATCATCCCCACCTACAACGAGTCGGAGAACCTGCGGCCGATCACCGCCCGCATCCGGGCTGCAGTGCCGGACGCACACATCCTGGTCGCCGATGACAACTCCCCGGACGGTACGGGCGCCCTCGCTGACGAGCTGGCGGCAGTGGACGACCACATCCACGTGCTGCACCGCCGGGGCAAGGAGGGACTGGGGGCCGCGTACATCGCCGGGTTCCGCTGGGGGCTCGACCAAGGGTACGGCGTGCTCGTCGAGCACGACGCCGACGGCTCCCACCAGCCGGAGTACCTGCCCGCCATGCTGGAACGCCTCCGGACCGCCGACGCGGTGAAGGGCTCCCGTTACGTCAAGGGCGGATCCACCAAGGGGTGGCCGTTGCACCGCCAGCTGCTCTCCCGCGGCGGGAACCTGTGGACCCGGCTGATGCTCGGGCTGAGGGTGAAGGACGCCACCGGGGGCTTCACAGCCTGGCGGGCCGCCACCCTGCGCGGGATCGACCTGGACGGGGTCGAGGCGGCCGGTTACGGCTTCCAGGTCGACCTGGTGTGGCGCGCCCTCCGAAACGGGTTCAAGGTCGCCGAGATCCCGATCGAGTTCATCGAACGCGAGTACGGCGACTCCAAGATGAGCGGGACGATCGTTGCCGAGGCGATGCTGCTGACCACCCAGTGGGGCCTGCGGTACCGCGCCGGCCAGGCCAGGCAGGCCGCCGGGAAGTTCGGCCATGCCGCCGGGGAGCTCTCCCAGGACGCCGGCGACAAGGTCGCTGCCGTGCCTGGCCGCTTGACGCGGTGGTGGCGTGCCCGGAACGGAGCCGGCTCGTGACCGGGCCGGTCCGGCTGCCGCACCGGCTGCTGCTGCCGCTCGTCGTGGTCGGGTTCATCCTGCTCTCGGTCGCCGAGGTCTGGTTGTTGACGGCTGTCGGGGCCCGGATCGGGGTCTGGTGGACGCTTGCGATCCTGGTGGCCGAGGCCCTCATCGGGTCATGGCTGATGCTCCGTGAGGGCCGGAAGGCCTGGGCGGCGCTCACCGGCGCCTACAGCACCGGGAGGATGCCCACCGGTCACCTGGCCGATGCCGCGCTCATCCTGGTCGGCGGCGTCATGCTGATCCTGCCGGGCTTCTTCAGCGACATCCTCGGCCTGATCTGCCTGCTCCCGCTCACGCGTCCGCTCGCCCGGCGCCTGATCGGATCGCTGATCGCCCGGCAGGCCGCCAAACAGGGACTCGACGTGAACAGCCTGCGGGCACGCTTCGGCCCGGGCACCGTGATCCGCGGGGAGACCGTCGAGGACGCCCCGGAACCGCCGAAGCCGAAGCCCCAGGTCATTCAGGGCGAGATCGAGGACTGACCCTGACGGGGTCGCTCACGACCCCGTCGGCTCGGTTCTCCGCTCAGTGTTCCTCGCCGCGGATCTGGTCCAGCCGTTCCGCCAGCAGGTCTTCGAGTTCCTCGATCGAACGCCGCTCGCGCAGCATGTCCCAGTGGGTGCGGGGCACCTTGGTCTCCTTCGCCTCCGGCAGCACACCGTCCGAACGAAGGCCGACCTCACCGCACCGCGGGCACTCCCACTCGGTCGGCAGATCCGCCTCCTCGGCGAAGACCACGGTGAAGTGGTGGCCCTTCGGGCAGTCGAACCCGATCTCCTGGCGCGGGGCCAACTCGACCCCGCTCGGGTCGGCGTGGCTCTTGGAGCCAAGCCCCGATCCCTTCAACGCACGACTCTCAGCCATTGCACTCCCTCCGCTCCCAGCTAACCAGCCCGGTCAAACTCAGAGCACCTTTGGCAACGCATTACCGGCGTCGCTGATTCCCTTGCGCATGTCCACGCGGGACAACAGGACGCCGCCGACCACGAAGAAGACCGCAAGGGCGACCAGCGCCAGCCGGTAGGACTGGGTGAACTGGAAGACCAGTCCGAAGGTGAGGGTGCCCAACCAGCTGGTACCCCGCTCCATGGCCTGGTAGAAGCTGAAGTACTCCGATTCCCGACCCAGTGGCACCAGCTGGCTGTACATCGAGCGGGCAAGGGCCTGGGTGCCGCCCATCACCAACCCGATGGCAGCGCCGAGTCCGAGCAGGGCGGTGAAGCTCCCCGCCGGCAGGACGAACCCGACGATCACAACCACCAGCCAGATCGCGATCCCGCCGATGACGGTCTTCTTTGCCCCGATGGCGCCGGCGATGCGGCCGAACAGCAGGGCGCCACCGAAGGCGACCAGCTGGGTGAGCAGGAAGGTGAGCAGGACCTGCTGGGTCTCCATCCCGAGCTCGGCTGAAGCGTAGAGACTCG
>JADLEH010000361.1 GCA_020846255.1 Propionibacteriaceae bacterium | reverse complement strand
GTGCCGGACACCGGCAAGGGGCCCGGTTGGGGCGTGCCGCTGTTGCACAACGCCGCCCCGCTCGCCTTCCTGGCCGAGCAGGCCGGGGGCCGCGCGACCACCGGCAACCAGCGGGTGCTGGAGGTCGTCCCCAGTGCGCTCACCTCCCGCGTCCCGCTCATCCTCGGCAGCGCCGGCGAGGTGGCCCGGATCGAGGACTACTACGCAGAGCACGAACAGGGCTTCGACCAGGAGTCCTCCTACCCCCTCTTCCACCGCCGCACCCTGTTCGTCGAAGAGCACTAGGAATCCGGGGAGACTCAATGTCGAAGAAGCATCCAGTCGTTGCCATCACGGGTTCCTCCGGTGCCGGCACGAGTACCGTCACCGACACGTTCGCGCAGATCTTCGGCCGCGAGGGGATCACCTCAGCCGTCGTCCACGGCGACTCGTTCCACAAGTACGACCGGGCCGGGATGAAGCAGGCCTACATCGACGCAGCCGCGGCCGGGAAGGTCGAGTTCAGCCACTTCGGGCCGGACGCCAACCTGTTCGAGGATCTCGAAGAGCTGTTCCGCCAGTACGGCGAATCGGGATCAGGGAAGGTCCGCAACTACGTCCACGACGCGGCAGAGGCGATCGAGTTCGGGAAGGAGCCGGGAACCTTCACCCCGTGGCAGGAGCTGGTGGCCGACACCGACCTGCTGTACTACGAGGGCCTGCACGGCGCCGTCCAGACCGACAAGGTCGACATCGCCAGGCACGTCGACCTGCTGATCGGCGTCGTACCGATCATCAACCTCGAGTGGATCCAGAAGCTGCACCGCGACCGCACCAAGCGCGGCTACTCCACGGAGGCGGTCACCGACACGATCCTGCGGCGAATGCCGGACTACGTCCGCTACATCTGCCCCCAGTTCAGCAACACCCACATCAACTTCCAGCGGGTGCCGGTGGTCGACACCTCCAACCCCTTCATCGCCGGCTGGATCCCGACCGCGGACGAGTCCATGGTGGTGATCCGGTTCGCCGACCCGCGGGGGATCGACTTCCCGTACCTGCTGTCCATGATCGACGGTTCGTTCATGTCGAGGGCGAACAGCATCGTGGTGCCGGGCGGCAAGATGGAACTGGCGATGCAGCTCATCTTCACCCCGCTCATCTGGCGTCTGGTCGAGACCGGACGGAAGGAACGCGGGCGTCGGGTCCAGGCCTGAGCAGCTCACAAGCCATCGCCGGATCACGCGGACGAAGCGGGCCGAGAGGTCGTCCGCGGCCCCCGGTGCCGGCGATGCCGGACCGGGCTCCTCAGTCGCGAGCCGCACCCTGGCGGTCGTCGGCGGTCTGATCGCGGGCCGGGTGCGGCAGGGTGCGCCGCAGCGACGGCAGCGAGCCAACCGCGATCACCGCAGCGGCGGCGGCGAACCCAACCACCGTGCCGAACCCGCCGGTGTAGCCGTTGGCATCGATCACCGGGCCGGCGATGCTAGAGCCGATGGCGACACCGATGCCAAGGCCGGTACCCATCCACGAGAGGCCCTCGGTGAGCCGGTCCCGCGCCACCATGCGCTCGAGCAGGGTGTTGCCGTTGATCAGCGTCGGCGCAACAGTGACCCCCACCAGCACCCCGACACCGGCCAGCAGGAGCTCGGTGTGGGCGAAGAGCAGCCCGAGGGCACTCAGGAACAGGCACACGACACCGGCGACGAACCGCCGGGTGAGCGGCGAGTGCCAGGCGCGGGCCCCGTAGACGAACCCGGCGACCCCCGAGGCGAACGAGAAGATCGCGAGCACGGTGCCCGTGGCCGACCGGACGCCCCACTCGGTGGCGGCGGCGACCACACTCACGTCGATGCTGCCGAACACGCAGCCGATCAGGAGGTTCACGGCAACCACCGGGGCGACGCCGGGGGTAAGGAGGATGAAGCGTCGTCGCGGCGGGGCGCTGCCGTCGGCCGGACGTGGCGGAACCGGTGGTTCGGTGGCGCGCTGGGAGTAGAACAGCTGCGCGCCGACCAGGCCGAGGACGATCGGAGCGACCAACCCGGCCGCCGGGTGGACTCCGGTCGACAGCGCCGTCGCCAGCACCGGGCCGACGACGAACGTGATCTCGTCGAGCGTGGACTCGAGGGAGAACGCTGCATGCAGCAGGTGGGGGTCGGAGGTGACGTGGCTCCAGCGGGCCCGGACCAGAGCTCCCGGCGCTCCACCGGTGGCGCCGCTGATCGCCACCGGAGCGAACAGCGCCCAGGCCGGAACCTGCAGCACGGCCAGCACGACCACGACGGCAAGCATCGATGCCGAGATCACCGTGGCCGGATACATCACCCGCCGCTGGCCGTACTTGTCGACAAGGCTCGAGAGAACGGCTGTGCCGCCGGCCCAGGCGACGGCGTTAGCCGCGGCCAGGGCGCCGGCGAGCCCGTAGCTGCCGTAGAGGGCGGAGACCATCAGCACGATGCCGAGGCCCATCATCGCGCCGCCGGAGCGGGCCAGCAGCCCCGCGGCGCTGAACCTCAGTGCACCCGGGATCCTGAGGATCTCCCGGTAGGTGCGCACCGGGTGATTCTTCCACGAACTCGGCCGACGGCCGGACGGGGCGACCCTCAGCCGAGAGTGGACTGCCGCAGCGGGAGCCCGGCGAGCCGGTAGCACTCGTCGACGAGCTCCATGTTCGCGATGGCGTTGGCCAGGCCGGTCGGGACGCCGGCGCCCTCGCGGATCGCTGCCGCCACCGCGCGCAGCTGGTGGGTGTAGGTGGAGACCTTCCCGTGGTGCTCGATGGTGTCGACGCCGTCAACGGTGAGGATCAGCCGGTCGTCATCGGTGATGTTGATGAAGTCGGCCTGCAGGATCGTCCCCCTGGTGCCGGTGACCCGCACGGTGAAGTCCGCCGGGCCCTCGAGACTCGACTCCAGCACCGCCGGGGCCCCGTTCGGCAGGGTCGCCTCGACGACGGCGGTCGCGTCCACCCTCGGGTCGGTGCCCTCCAGCCGGGTGGCCCGCACGGCCAGCGGACGCAGCTCGCCACCCAACGCCTCGGCCACGTTCCGGGCCACGTGCAGGTGGTAGCAACCAAGGTCCATCAACGACCCGCCCGACAGCGGCCAGGACCAACGGATGTCGGCGAGGTCGTCGCAGTCGAACTTCATGTTGACCTCGAGCCGGGTCACCTCACCGATCGCACCCGAGCCGACCAGGTCGAGCAGCCGGAGGTGCGCCGGGTGGTAGCGGTGGTGGAAGCCCTCGAAGATGACCAGCCCGGCCGGGTTGGGCTCGGCCGCCACCAGCTTGGCTTCGGCGGCATTGCTGCCGAACGGTTTCTCCGACAGCACATGCTTGCCGGCCCGCAGCGCGGCGAGGGTCCACTTCACGTGCTCGCTGTTCGGGCTCGGGTTGTAGACCACCTCGACGTCCGGGTCGGCGAGCAGCTCGGAGTAGCTGCCGTAGGCCCTGGCGATGCCGTGCTCCCCGGCGTAGGCCTGCGCGCGGCCCAGGTCCCTGGCCGCGACAGCGACCAGTTCATGGCCGAGTGCCTTCGCCGGTTCGATCACGGCCCGGCCGGCGATCCGGGCAGCACCGAGAATCCCGATCCTGAGTGGTTGCGTCATCGCATTCCTCCTGAAGTCGGCTCCGAACGTAGCAGGCCGAAGCCCTGGCCGCGCCCGGGTGCGGCAACGTCAGGGACCTGCGAGCTCCCGATCGGTCGGCGATCAGCAACAGTGCTCTCCAGGGCACCGCCTGGATGCCGTTGTCAGCTGGCAATACTGGGGTGGTGAGTCGAACCGGGTCCGCCATCGCCGGCGTCGCGGCTGCAGCCATCGGTGCGGCAGCCGGCCAGCTGGTGGCGGCCGTCGTCAATCCGGCAGCGGCCCCGATCGTGGCCGTCGGTGCCGTGATCGTCGACCTGGTGCCGACGCCGCTGAAGGAATGGGCGGTGGCAACCCTCGGGACGGCTGACAAGGCGGTGCTGCTGGCCACCGTCGTGGTCGGAGTCGCAGCGCTCGCTGCCGCCGCCGGGATCCTCGGGGCGCGCCGCCTCGGCATCGGGATCGGCATCCTCGTCGGCGTCGGCCTGATCGGGCTGGTCGCTGCGGTGACCCGGACAGCGGCCGGGCAGCTGGACTGGCTGCCGAGCGTGGTCGGGACAGCGATCGCCGTCCTGCTGCTGCGCCTGCAGCTCGGCTGGCTGGCCGAGCGGGGATCGTCGGCAGGGGCGGGCAGCCCAGGCATCGACCGGCGGGTGCTGCTCACCGGCGCAGCCGGTGCGGTCGCTGCAACGGTGACCGTCGCCGTCGCCGGTCGGCCGCAGGCAACCGAAACCTCTACGGCGGTCGAGCTGCCGACCCCGGCCACGCCGGCTCCGCCGCTCCCTGCCGGCCTGGAGACCGGCGTCCAGGGCATCTCCCCGCTGCGCACGCCGACGCCCGACTTCTACCGGATCGACACAGCCCTGGTGTTGCCGAGGGTGTCGGCCACCGACTGGAAGCTGAAGGTCGACGGCATGGTGGCCGAGCCCTTCGAGCTGACCTGGGACGAGCTCCTCGCCCTGCCCCTGATCGAACGCGACATCACCCTCACCTGCGTCTCGAACGAGATCGGTGGGCCGTACTGCGGCAGCACGCGCTGGACGGGGGTCCTGGTCGCGGACCTGCTGCGCCGCGCGCGGCCCGACCCGGCAGCCGACCAGGTGCTCAGCTCCTCGGTGGACGGGTTCACGGCCAGCACGCCGCTGGCCGTACTGCTGGACGGCCGGGACGCGATGATCGCGATCGCCATGGACGGCGAGCCGCTGACCACCGTCCATGGCTTCCCGGCACGGCTGGTGACCCCGGGGCTCTACGGCTACGTGGGCGCCACCAAGTGGCTGAGCCGGTTGAAGGTCACCACCTTCGCAGCGGACCAGGCCTACTGGACCGTGCGTGGCTGGGCTGACCAGGCGCCGGTGAAGACCGCCTGCCGGATCGACACCCCCACGGGCCGGATCGGGGCCGGGCAGGCCGTCATCGGCGGGGTCGCCTGGGCCACCCACCGCGGCATCGGCCGGGTCGAGGTCCAGATCGATTCGGGGCCGTGGGTGACCGCGGAACTCGGACCCGACGTTGGGCTGGACTACTGGCGGCAGTGGTACCTGCCCTGGGCGGCGACCGGCGGGTCCCACCAGCTGGCGGCCAGGGCCTATGACGCCTCCGGGCTGCCGCAGGTGGCTCAGGTGCAGGGCGTCCTGCCGGACGGAGCGACGGGCTACCACGTGGTCCAGGTCACCGTCGCCTGAACCGAGCCGCACGCGCTGCACCGGCCAGGGTGCTGGGCCGGCCGGGGTGTGCGCCCGAGCGCCGATGAGCCTGCCGGACCTCAGACCCGGATCAGGCAGGCTCCGGTGGTCGCGAAGGGCACCAGCTCTGCAGGCGAACCACTGGTGGCATCGATCAGCCCCTGGTGGATGCTGCAGACGACTTCGGGGTTACGCCTGGCCACCTCGAGCAGCGGGCAGGTCTGCAGCAGGATCCCTTCGGGTGTGGGCCGAGGGGTGAACCCCTGCCTGGCCAGCACCCCGAGCAGCCCGCCGGGCGGATCGCCGAGGTTGCTGCCCCAGGCGTGACCCAGTTCGAGGGCTGCCCGGCGCGG
>JADLEH010000360.1 GCA_020846255.1 Propionibacteriaceae bacterium | reverse complement strand
TGGCCTCTGATGCGGTCGTCCGCGGGTCCTTCCTGCAGACGGTCGCAGCGGACGTGCAGAACCTGGCCTTCGACGCCCTCGATGCCCCGGTCGTCGTCGTCGGCGCCCGGAACCACATCACCCCGGCTCCGGAGCTGGAGGACCTGTTCTTCCCGCAGGCCGAGTGGATCATCGACGCCATCCACACCCGGATCGTGCCGCTGCCCGGCCACGTCCCCGGAGCCAACTACACCGACGGCGAACTCCTCCGGCGCTCGAAGCTCGGCGTCTAGCCGTCCGGACGGGATGCCCCTGCGTCCCGTCCCCCCCACACGCCGAGGGCCAGCGTTACGGTCGAGAGCCACCCCCCAGGGGCTGGCCCTCGGCGACAACGCTGGCCCTCGGCGTATTGGGTAGGGTCAGAAGCAGACCTAAGGAGCATCCTGATGACAGATCTGAGTGGCAAGAAGGTCGCGTTCCTGCTGAAGCGCGGCGTCGAGCAGCCCGAGCTCACCGACCCGTGGGCGACGCTGGCGAGCGCTGGGGCCGAACCCGTCCTGGTTTCGGAGGAACCCGGCACCATCACGGCCCTGATCGGCGACTGGGACCGCGGCGACGACTTCGAAGTCGACCTCACCCTCGACGAGGCGGACCCGGACGACTACGACGCCCTGGTCCTGCCCGGCGGGACGCTGAACTCGGACAAGATCCGCACCAACCCGAAGGCGATCGCCTTCGTCAAGGCGTTCATGGACGCAGGCAAGCCGGTGGCCTCGATCTGCCACGGTCCCTGGATCCTGATCGAGGCCGGAGCTGTGAAGGGCCGGACGCTGACCTCGACCACCCGGATCTCGACCGACCTGAAGAACGCCGGCGCCAACTGGGTGGACGAAGAGGTCGTCGTCGACGGCAACCTGCTCACCAGCCGCAGCCCCCGGGACCTGCCGGCCTTCAACGCTGCGCTGATCAAGGCGGTCGCAGAGGGCTGAGGCCACCTGGTCAGCCGATGCTGACCCGCCGCCAGGTGCGCAGCGCCGCCCGGTACCAGGCCGCCGGCAGGATGGCCCGCAACACCAGGTGGCCGCGACGCACGAGCGGCACCAGCCAGGGCAGCAACCACCTCGAGGCCGAAGGGTTCTCGGCCGGGTCCTGGGCGATCTCCGGCAACCCCTGCCGGTGCCGCCGGATGGACACCCGGCCGCTCAGGTAGGGTCCGGCGGCCACCACCCGTCCGGGTCGCTCGGCCGGCGCCACTGCGGTCAGCTCGGTCACCCGCTGGACGATCCGGGCCACCGGGCGCGGGCCGTCGCCCACGAACACGTCCGCCAGCCACTCCGGGTCTGCCACCGGGATCCGGTCGGCGAGGACGTCGTCGAAGGTGGCGACCAGCCCGGAGGCCACCAGCACCTGGTTGCCGTGCTTCTCGTGGATGCCCAGGTCGGCGACGAAGACCGTCCGCACGCCGTGCCCGATCGCTTCGAGGCCGGCGGTGGACGAGACGGTGAGCATGAGGTCGACCGAGTCCAGCAGCCCGGTGACGCTGTCGTAGGTGACGGCGAAGTTCGGTGGCGCCTCACCCAGCAGGGCCAGGACGTTCTCCGGGTGGTCCTGCATCACGTGGAAGGTGCCCTCGTCGGGCCGGTGCCTAGGCTTGAGCAGCACCGTGCGTCCGGGGTGGGTGCGGGCGTACTCGAACAGCCGCAGGTACAGGTAGGCGCGATCCCAGCGGGCGTCCGGGACGGTGGGCTGGTCGGCGAACAGGATGGTCCGGATCGGACCGGTGGCCGGCGGTGCGGGCCGGGCCGGCAGCAGCGGGAGGCCGGAGAGGAACAGGTTGTCCGGCGGGATGCCCAGCCGGCGCCCGGTCTCGGTGAAGCCGCGCAGGTTGTCCGCCGAGTTCACGGCGATCACGTCCGAGCCGGCGCGATCGAGGTAGCCGGCCACCAGCTTCTCGATGATGATGCCCACCCAGCCGGTCACCACCACCGGCTCGTGGCTGCTCGGAGAGGCGCGGCGCAGTAGCTCGAGTTCGTCGGTGAACCGGGCGACCAACGGCCCCTGGACGGCCAGCACCACGCAATCCATCCGCCGGGCGAGCCTGAGCATGTCCTGCCACGGGATCCGGAGGATCGCGACGTTCCCAGCGGCAGCCAGCTGGGCCGGCGACAACGCGCTGCGGACGTCGGATGGGACCACCACCGTGTACTGCCATCCGTGCGCGCTGAACTCGGCTGCGAAGTTCAGCACCCACTTCAGCTGGGAGTCGTACGCGGCGATCAGCATCACCTGCAAGGACAAGTCACGACCCCTTCGGCCTCGGCTGGCTACTGCTGGTGCCAAGGTAGGGGACCGGGTTGAACGCCACCTGTCGCGCGGGCGACCTGCTCCTGAACGGTCAGGGGGACCTTCGTCAGGCGCGTGCGCGCCCGATCTCGTCGTATCGTGCGCGGCTTGCCGCGAGCTTGGGAAGAGATCAGGCGCGTGCGCGCCCGATCTCGTAGAGGGCGATGGCCGCCGCAACGCTGGCGTTCAGCGACTCCACTCCGGACTGGATCGGGATGTGCACCAGCATGTCGCAGTTCTCACGAACCAGTCGGGCCAGTCCCTCGCCCTCGGAGCCGACGACCACGAGGACGGGGCCGTCGATCCCGGGGAAGCCGGCGATGTCGACCTCACCCTCCCCGGCCAGCCCGACCACGGTGAAGCCGGCGTTGGCGTAGGCCTTCAGGGTCCGGTTCAGGTTCGTGACCTGGGCCACCGGAACCCGCGCGGCCGCGCCGGCTGAGGTCTTCCACGCCGCAGCCGTCATCTGCGCCGAGCGCCGCTCTGGGATGATCACGCCGTGGGCCCCGAAGGCCGCGGCGCTGCGGACGATCGCCCCGAGGTTGCGGGGATCGGTGATCGAGTCACAGGCCACGACCAGGCCGGGGGTGTCGGAGTCGAGGGCGTTCGCGAGGACGTCCTCGGGGTCGGCGTACTCGAACGGCGGCAGCTGCAGGGCGACGCCCTGGTGCACGCCACCGCCCGTCAGCCGGTCCAGCTCGGTGCGGGTAGCCTGCAGCAACGGGATGCTGTGCTCGGCGGCGTACTTGAGGATGTCGCGCAGCCGGTCGTCGCGCTCGACGCCGTCGGCGACATAGGCCCGCCGCACGGGCAGCCCGGCCAGCAGCACCTCCAGCACCGGATTGCGGCCGATCACCCAGTCGCTCCCCGCCGTGGCGGAGGCGCCGGCGCGCGGGCCGGAGGGCTTGCGGGAGGCGGTCCCGCGGGGTCCGGTGGTCTTCGCCGGGTCGTCGGCACCGCGCGAGCGATACGCCTTGTGGTAGGGCCGGTCCTCAGCCCTCGGGGTCGGGCCCTTGCCCTCGAGGCCACGGCGGACGCGTCCGCCGGAACCTGCTGCCGTGGTCTTGCCCTTCTTGCGGACGGCGCCCTTGCGCTGGCTGTTTCCTGGCATGACGCTCCTAGTTCTCCAACGACCAGCGAGGGCCGGTCGGGGTGTCGGTGACCTTGAGACCGATGGCGGCCAGGTGGTCGCGGATGGCGTCCGCCGCCGACCAGTCCTTGCGGGTCCTTGCCTGTTGGCGCTGCTCGAGCAGCGCTGTGACGAGCCCGTCGACCACCGGTCGCAGGTCGTCGGCCGCGTGCGCGTCCGCCCATTCCGGCGCCGCCGGGTCCAGCCCGAGGACGCCGAGCATGGCCAGCACCGCTCGATGGGCCGATGCGAAGGTGGCCTCGTCGCCCGCGTCGGCGGCCTTGTTGCCGTCCTTGAGGGTGTCGAACAGCACGGCCATCGCCCCGGGGGTGCCGAGGTCGTCGTCCATTGCGTCGGCGAAGGCATCCGGCAGGGCCGGGGCCGAGGTCGTGGCCGGGTCGATCATCGGCCCGAGCTCGGCGGTGCCGCGTTCGAGGAAGGTGTCGATCCGGGCGAGCTGGGCCGTCGCCTCAGTCAGCGAGGTGTCGGAAAACTCGATCGCCGAGCGGTAGTGGGGGGCCAGCAGGTAGAGCCGGACCGCCCGCGCCGGGTAGGTCTTGACCACCTCTGAGACCAGCGCGCCGTTGCCGAGCGACTTGCTCATCTTCTCCCCGGCAGCCGTCACCCACGCGTTGTGCATCCAGTGCCTTGCGAACGGGTGCCCGGCAGCCCTGGACTGCGCGAGCTCGTTCTCGTGGTGCGGGAACTTCAGGTCGATCCCGCCACCGTGGATGTCGAACTCCGTGCCCAGGTACTTGCCGGCCATCGCCGAGCACTCCAGGTGCCAGCCCGGCCGTCCGCGGCCCCACGGCGAGGGCCAGGATGCGGTCACCGGCTCCCCGGGCTTGTGGCCCTTCCAGAGGGCGAAGTCACGGGGGTCGCGCTTGCCGCGCGGGTCGGCGTCGGCCGCAGCCTCCATCTCGTCCACCCGCTGCCCCGACAGTTCGCCGTAGGTCGGCCAGGAGCGGACGTCGAAGTAGACGTCCCCGGAGCCGTCCGCGGCGACGTAGGCGTGGCCGCGCTCGATCAGGACGGCTGTGAGCTCCAGCATCTCCGGGATGTGCCCGGTGGCGCGCGGCTCGTAGGTGGGCGGCAGGCAGCCGAGGGCTGAGTAGGCGGTGTGGAGTTCGCGCTCGAACCGGTAGGCGTGGGCATACCAGGGGACACCGGCCTCTGCGGACTTCTCCAGGATCTTGTCGTCGATGTCGGTGACGTTGGCCACGACGGTGACGCTCAACCCGGAGTAGGTCAGCCAACGGCGCAGGACGTCGAACACGACCTCCTTGCGGATGTGGCCCAGGTGCGGGGCCGACTGCACGGTCAGGCCACAGTGGTAGATCGAGACCTCGCCCGCTCGAAGCGGTTCGAAGGGCACGATCTGGCGCCGGGCGCTGTCATACAGGCGGAAACTCACCGGCGCAGTCTATTCCGTGAACGGCCGACGCCCTTCACGCCGGCGGCCCCCTCTCCCATCCATCAAGCTGTGAGTTGGGCGCCGACATCGGCGCCCAACTCACAGCTTGATGCGGAATGGGGGCTTGGGAGGGCTCAGGTGGCCTTGCGGGCGGCGCGCAGCGCCTCGATGTCGAGGAAGCCCGGCCTGGTCTCTGGCTCCTCCTCCAGCTCCCAGGGGTCCACCGGCATGGGGCCCTCGTCGTCAACGAAACCCTGGGACGGGTCGAACGGGTTGGCGAGCTGGCGGTCGTCGCCGATCGGCCTGGTGTCGGTCATGGCCTCGTCGGGCAGCGCCCGGAGCACGTCCTGGATGTAGCCCCAGGTGGCGTCGAGCAGGGGCACCTCCCGGTTCTCCCGCTGGGAGGCGTACCAGCGGTAGTCCAGCACCTCGTGGTAGATCTGGGCGCTCTCCCGCTTGCCGCGAAGCTCCGGCGGGACGGCGGTCACCACCGGCTGGAAGCACTGGGTGAGCCACTGGTGGGCGACCACGGACTCGTCCACGTGGCTCTGGTTGGTGCGGGCCCGGAACGTGTCCAGGTCGTTCAGCAGCCGGCGGGCCTGGTGCTCCTCGACGTCGAGCCCGGTCAGTCGCAGCAGCCGCCGGGTGTGGTGGCCGGCGTCGACCACCTTCGGCTGGATCCGGATGGTCGAGCCGTCCGCGGAGGTGTCGATCGCGAGTTCGGCGACGTCGAACCCGAGCGCGTTGAGCCGCCGCACCCGGTTCTCGATCCGGAAGACCTCCCGGTCGGAGAACTCCTCCGCGCCGGTAAGTTCCGCCCAGAGTTCGCGGTAGCGGGTGATGATCGACTCGACCAGCTTCAGCGGATCAAGGGAGTCGTCGAGCATCTGGCCGGCTTCCAGGTCGCTGAACTCGCCGAACAGGTTGGTGGTCGCGATCGAAAGGTCATGTTCGCGCTGGCCGCGGGTCAGGGTCTCGTGCATCTCCGCGGTCTCCGCGTCGACCAGGTAGGCGGCGAACTCGCCGGCGTCCCTGCGGAACAGGATGTTGGACAGCGACACATCGCCCCAGAGGAACCCGACCAGGTGCAGTCGGGCCAGGAGCACCACCATCGCGTCGAGGAGCCGGCCGACCGTGTCCGGGCGCACGCCCTGGGCGAACAGCGAGCGGTAGGGGAGCGAGAACTCCAGGTGCCTGGTGACCAGCACCGGGTCGAGCGGCTCACCGTCGACGCTGGTGCGGCCGGTTACGACCGCCAGCGGTTCAACGGCGGGGGTGTCGGTGCGGTGGAGGTCGGTGAGCATCCGGAACTCGTGGATGGCCAGGTCCTCGATGACCTCCTTGGCCGCATACACCGAACTGCCGACCTTGATGAAGCGGACGACGTGCCGGGAGATGCCGCGGGGCAGCGCGACCAGGTGTTCGATCGGCCACTCGGCCAGCGGAACCTCCCACGGCAAGGGGATCAGCCGTGAGTCCGGGCGCGAGGAGAGGAATCGGGGCACCGCTCATTCTTGCACGCCGGGCACTGCGGGCAGCAGTCGCAGTCGGGGCAGCACGAGGGCCGGCCGGGTTTCCCCGACCGGCCCTCGTGGCTGGTTGCTCAGGCGCTCAACCGCTCCTGCGTCTTCTCGGAGAAGACGTGCATGTTGGAGGGGTCGGACGGGAGCAGCTTGACGACGGTGCCGCGCTGCGGTGGCGTCCGGGCCGAGACCCGGGCTACGACCTGCTGGGCGGTCATCTTCTCGTCGGTGTCCAGGCCCGCGAGCGTGCCGTAGACGTAGGCGTCGGCGCCGGTCTCCTCGACGACGTCGACGTCGAGGCCGATGCCCTCGTCCGCGATCCTGAAGGCCTCGGGACGGATGCCGAGCACCAGGGTCTTCTCGTCGGTGACCTTGGCAAGGACGTCACGGGGGACCGGGACGACGTAGTCGCCGACCTTGACGCCGCCCTCGACAACCGAACCGGTCATCAGGTTCATGGCCGGCGAACCGATGAAGCCGGCGACGAACAGGTTGGCTGGTTGGTCGTACAGGGTCAGCGGGCTGTCGACCTGCTGCAGGATCCCGTCCTTGAGCACAGCCACCCGGTCGCCCATCGTCATGGCCTCGACCTGGTCGTGGGTCACGTAGACGGTGGTCACACCGAGCCGGGTCTGCAACGCGGCGATCTGGGTACGGGTGGAGACGCGGAGCTTGGCGTCCAGATTGGACAGCGGCTCGTCCATCAGGAAGACCTGCGGCTGGCGGACGATCGCGCGGCCCATGGCGACGCGCTGGCGCTGGCCACCGGAGAGGGCCTTCGGCTTGCGGGAGAGGAAGGACTCCAGCCCGAGCAGGTGGGCGGCTTCCAGGACCCGGGAGTCACGCTCTGACTTGGGGATGCCGGCCATCTTCAGGGCGAAGCCCATGTTGTCGGCGACGGTCATGTGCGGGTAGAGCGCGTAGTTCTGGAACACCATCGCGATGTCCCGGTCCTTCGGTGGCAGGTCGGTGACGTCGCGGTCACCGATCATGATCTGACCTGCGTTCACCTCTTCGAGGCCGGCGAGCATGCGCAGCGAGGTGGACTTGCCGCAACCGGAGGGGCCGACCAGCACCATGAACTCGCCGTCCCCGATCTCGAGGTTCAGCTTGTCTACTGCTGGGTGGTCGGCGCCGGGGTAGACCCGGGTCGCATCCTTGAAAGTGACTGTGGCCATGCCAAACAACACCTTTCCACGGGCAGGTACGTGCCCGACGATCCGTAGTGGAAGAAGCGGCCGCGGGTGCGACCTGAGGTCATCTTCGCACGCGGGGGCTGCCTCTTTCCATACTCTCGTTTCAATCCCCCCGTCCGGGGGACCCGGATCGGCCTGACTAGGCAATTCGCCCGCGCGGGCGAGGACAGGCCGGGGCGGCGGGTAGGCTCCGGCAGGTGAGCGAAGCCCAGTCGGAAGGTCCGCAGGTCGAACCGACGGCCGAGCGCGAGTGGTGGGACGACCCGTCGCTGCCCTGGAAGCACAAGCCGAGCCGGGCCGACATCATCTGTTTCAGCTGGCTCGGAGCGGTCGCGATCTACTCGCTGGTGATGATGCCCCTGCGGCCGGCGTTGCTGGCCTCCGCGCCGCACCTGCTGGCTTCCCTCGGGTCCTGGACCGGGACGATCCTGATCGGTGCGAAGGCGGCACTGGGCGACCCGTGGTGGCCGCTGGTCTGGCTGCTCGGCACCTTCGGCCTGATCAAGTTCGACTGGATCTACTGGTGGGCGGGTCGCCTCTGGGGACGGCACCTGATCGAGGCGTGGTCGGGACGCTCGGATCGGGCCAGGCGGATCAACGAGCGGGTCGAGCGCTTCACCCGCAAGTACGAGACCTGGGCGATCGCCGTAACCTTCCTGCCGATCCCCTTGCCGAGAGGGGTCATCTTCGCGGTCCTCGGTGAGGCCGGCACCAGCCTGCGCAAGTTCCTCACCGTCTCGATCGCCTCGTCCTTCATCTCGACCGGGGCGTACCTGTGGATCGGCTACTCCATCGGGGCTCCGGCCGTGGCCACCATGGACGCCTACGGTCGCTACCTGTGGTACGTCTCGCTCGCGATCCTCGTGGTCATGGTCGCCAACTACTGGTGGAAGCAGCGCAAGCAGGCCGCTGGCAGCTGATCCTCAGGCGCGGGCCAGCACGGCGACCTGGAACCGGGCGTCGGCGGTGAACGGGCGCAGGTCCCAGGTGGCGAACCTCGCCTGGAGCACCAGCCCGGCAGCTGCGCAGTCGGTGCCGAACGCCTCGAAGTCGTAGCCTCGGCCGGCTCCGAAACCGATCACCGCCCGGCCCGTTCCGGCCAGCCGGGCGGCCATCCCGGAGAGGGCCGGTACCCGGGTGTCCGGGTGCAGGAAGGTCATCACGTTGCCGGCGCACAGGATCGCGTCGAAGCGCTGCGGCAGTTCCGGCGGCAGGTCGAAGCCGGCAAGGTCGCCGACCAGGTAGTGCGGACCGGGGGCGTCGGCGCTCGCAGCAGCGATCAGCACCGGGTCGACGTCGACGCCGACAACGCTGTGGCCGGCAGCGTGCAGGTAGCCGGCGTGCCGGCCGGGACCGCAACCGGCATCGAGGATCGTGGCGCCCCGCCCGACCATGGCATCGATCAGCCGAGCCTCGCCGAAGAGGTCCTGGCCGTTGGCCGCGAGCATCCGGAATCGTTCGATGTAGCGGGCCGAGTGCCCGGGGTCGCGCGCGACGATCTGCTGCCACTGGCCAGGGGGGTGTGTCACGAGCCTCCGACAGGAATCGAACCCGCGACCGTCCGCTTACAAGGCGGGTGCTCTACCAACTGAGCTACGGAGGCTTGGGGCCGGGCCCCGGCGTTCATTGTGCCAAAAGCTGAGGGGGTGCCGCACCGCGGGCGCCGACGGGTGCCGGAATCAGGCGACCTCGCCGGCCAGCACCAGGTCGGCCAGCTCCCGCGGCCGGTCGGCCGACCAGTGTGCAGCCTCCTGCGCAGCCCAGTCGTCCCAGTGGGCGGCGAACTCGGCCCCGTCCCTCGCCAGAGCCCGGCTGCGCCGGGTGTCCGCGTCCAGCTCGATCCAGATGGCCAGGCCGGCCAGCGCGCGGCTGGCCGGGGTGAGCGCGCCGCACCCCTCGACGACCAGGGCCATCGCCGGGTCGAGGTGCCGCACGGGTCCGGGCGCCCCGCGCTCCCAGTCCCAGGTGCGGAAGCCGGTGCCGCGGATCAGGTCGGGGACGGCGGCCGCCCCGGCGGCAAGCCCGCCCCAACCCGGGTAGAGCTCGTCGAGGCTGACCAGCTGGACGCCGGCTGGGTCGGGCCAGTGTTCGACCACCCGGCGCGCGAGGGTGGTCTTGCCGGATCCGGCCCCACCGTCGATCACGACGACCGGTCGGGCGTTGCCCCCGGTAAGGCGGCGCAGCGCCGCCGTGAGTGTGGCGTTCCGGCCGGTCACCTCAACGCAGGCCGGAGGCGGTCAGGAAGGCGACAGCGTCGCCGCTGATGGTGGCCACCTCGTCCGTGGCCGGCAGGAAGGCGGCCTCGCCACGCTGCAGCGACAGCCGCTCGGTGCCGGTGACCACCTCAGCAGCTCCCGAGATGACGAGCAGGATGCGGGCGGACCGTCCGCCGGGGAGCAGGAGGGGCTCCATGGTGCTGCTCGGGGCAAGCCTCCAGACGTCGAACTCCTGGCAGGGCGTCTCGTAGCGCTGGACCCCCGGCCTGACTGCAACGGCCCTTGTGGTCTTCGGCACGGTGGGTTCGAAGTCGACGACCTTCACGAGCTCGCCGACGTCGAGGTGCTTGTTGGTCAGTCCGCCGCGGATCACGTTGTCGGAGTTGGCCATGACCTCGACACCGGTGCCCAGCAGGTGCGCATGCATCTGCCCGGCCGGCACGTACATCGCCTCGCCCGGCTGCAGGGTCACCCGGTTCATCAGCAGCGCTGCGAGGATGCCCGGGTCGGAGGGGAACACCTCGTCGAGTTCCAGCACCGTCCGGGCGAACTCGCCCAGTTCACCGGGGAAGTCCTTCTTCTGCATTGCGGCTGCGCAGACCAGTTCGGACAGCCGCGCGCGGTCGCCCTCGAGGCTCAGCACGTCGAGGAACACCTCGGCGAGCGCCGCCGGGCCCTTGCGCTGGGTGAGGGGGCCGATGACGGAGACCAACTGGTCGGCGATCCCGAGCCCGCCGAACAGCGCAGCGGTGCGCACCGGGTCGCGGAAGCCGGAGAGGCTGTGGAACTCGTCGAGGGCGATCAGCAGTTCCGGCTTCGGCCAGTCGTCGCGGTAGGTGCGCTCGGGTGCGTCGATGGCGAGCCCTGCGGCGTTCTCCCTGGCGAAGCCCTCCCGGGCCTGGTCGCGGGACGGGTGGGCCTGCAGCGACAGTGGGTGGCGGGCGGAGAGGACCTTCACCAGGTACGGCAGCCGATCGCCGAAGGACGCGCGACTGGCTTCGCCGACGATCTCCGGATGCTGGGTCACCAGGGTGTCCAGCCGGGTGCCGGCCACCACTGACGGGGCCAGGGGATGGGCGCCCAGCCAGTACTCGGCGAAGGGACGGCCGTCGGCTGGTTGCCCCAACAGGTCGGGGATGGCATCGGTGGTTCCCCACGCGTAGTGCTGGAACGTGCCGTGCAGCAACTGCATCGAGCATCCTCATCTACTTGCCGGCCAGGGGGGCCTGTGGGCCTTCGTCGAGTCTATCCGAGGGGCTGGGCGGTCACCGGCGAACGAATGACATCGATGTGGTTCGGGGGGTACGCTGGCCCCATGTCCGACCCGATGGCTGTCACTTCCGCCGGCCTGTCCGAACAGCAGGCCGAGCTGCTCGAGTTCGAGAAGCAGTGGTGGGCCCTGCCGGGCTCGAAGGAATCGGAGATCAGGGAACGGTTCGACATGTCGGCCACCCGGTACTACCAGTTGCTGAACGCGCTGATCGACACCGAGGAAGCCCTTGCCCATGACCCCCTGCTGGTGAAGCGGCTGCGCCGGTTGCGCGCCACCCGGCAGAAGGAGCGCACCGCCCGCCGGCTCGGCGTGAACCTGCGGGTCTGATCCTCCCGGTTCGTTCCTCACCGCTCGTCAAGACTCCGTCCTTCGCGCCGCTGAAGCGCCGCGGCAGTTGTCGTCTGATCCTCCCGGTTCGTTCCTCACCGCTCGTCAAGACTTCGTCCTTCGCGCCGCTGACGCGCCGCGGCAGTTGTGGTCTGATCAGCCCCGGCCGGTCAGGTGCAGGGCGCGGCCCAGCTTCCGGAAGCCGGCGTTGTCCGCGGGCCGCTCCACGTAGCCGCCCCTGGCCAGCCCAGCCCGGCGCTCGAACCAGTTGGCGGAGGCCGGGTCCCCGGTCCGCAGCCAGGACCAGCCCGAGGCCAGCGCGTAGAGCGGCAGGAACGGCAGGCCGATGAAGCCGAAGTACTGCCAGGTGTGCGCGGCCTCGTGGGCCAGCGTCCCCGGATGGCGCGATTCCAGCTCCG
>JADLEH010000359.1 GCA_020846255.1 Propionibacteriaceae bacterium | reverse complement strand
TCTTCCTGCCGGAGCTGCGGCTCTACAGCATCGGGATCGAGCGGAAGGAAGCGATCAAGCACCAGCTGCCGGACACCCTCGACCAGATGAGCATCGCGGTCAACGCCGGGCTCGGCTTCGACGCCGCCATGGTGCGGGTGGCGAAGAACGGACGCGGCGAGCTGGCCAGCGAACTGGTCCGCACCCTGCAGGACATCCAGGTGGGCCAGACCAGGCGCGTGGCCTATGAGGACCTGGCCGACCGTACCGGTGTGGACACGCTGCGCAGGTTCGTCCGCTCCATCATCCAGGCCGAGGCCTACGGCATCGCGCTCTCCGACGTCCTCCAGACCCAGGCGGACGAGCTCCGCACCGAGCGCCGTCAGTACGCCGAACGGAAGGCGATGGAGATCCCGGTCAAGGTCGTGTTCCCGCTGATCCTGTTCATCATGCCGGCCATGTTCATCGTCGTGATGGGCCCGGCGGCGATCGGCATCATCGCCGCCTTCGGCAGCATGGGCTAGTGGCCCACCTCATCCCGGTACTCGTCGGCGCCCTGGTGGCCGCCGGGGCCGCCTGGGCCCTGACCGGCACCATGCTGCGGCTGGCGGAGTCGCAGGCCGCGATCCTCCACCGGCACCTCCAGGTCCCGGTGGCTGCGGTCCTCGGCGGCCTGGCCGGGCTGGCCGGCAGCTGGGCCGAGTCCCTCGCCTTCGTCGTGCTCGCGATCGCTTCCGGGCTGCTCACGGTGATCGACTTGGCCGAGGAACGGCTGCCGGACGCGATCGTGCTGCCCCTGATCCCCCTCACCGCCGTCCTGCTCACCCTTGCCGCCTGGGTCACCGGCGACTGGGGGGCACTGCTTCGTGCCCTCGGGGCCGGGGCAGCCCTGTTCGCCTTCATGTTCGCCATGATGGTCTTCTCCCCCGACCTCGGGTTCGGCGACGTCAAGCTGGCTGCCGTCACCGGCATGTTCTGCGGCTGGTTCGGCTGGGGGGCGGTGCTCCTCGGCTTCGGCGCGGCCTGGATCGCGTTCGCAGGCGTGGGGGTGGTGATGCTGGCCACGCGCAAGCGGCACGGCCGCGGGTCCTTCGCCTTCGGCCCCTTCATGATCATCGGCGCAGTGGTCGGCGTCTTCTGGGCCGGCGCGATCCTGCCCTGGTGAGGCCGGTCAGTCCGGCTGGATCGCCTGGTCCAGTTTCAGCGTCCGCGGTGGCGCCTGGTCGCCGCTCGCCCTGCGGATGACCAGCACGTCGCAGTGCGCGTGCTCGACCACCTGGTCGCTCACCGAGCCGAGGAGCAGGCCGGAGAAGCCACCGAGCCCCCGTGTGCCGACCACCACCACCTGGGCCCCCTCGGAAGCCTTGATCAGCTCCCGGCCGGCAGCTCCGTGGGGCACCTGGAAGGTGACCTCGACGTCGGGGTACTCGGCCAGCCGCGCCCTGGTCTGGGCGGTGAGTTGCTCCAGGACGGCCTCGGCGAAGTCCTCGACCGGGGGTACGTAGCCCGGCGTCCAGGTGCGCGGACGGGGCGCGTTGCTGATCGACCAGGCCCGGACGATCCGTGCCGGGGCACCCACCTTCGAAGCCAGCCACAGCCCCTTGCGCAGGGCCTCGTCCGCGAAGTCGGACCCGTCATAGCCGATAACGATCGGAGCCATCTCATCCATGACCCGACTCTACCGGCCGTAGAATCGGGAGCGGAGGGACTGGTCGGACGGGAGCAGCCATGAGCCAACCGCGCAGGACCCTGATCCTCGGCTCAGCCGGGCGGGACTTCCACGTGTTCAACACCCTGTACCGCGAGGACCCGACCCACGACGTGCTCGGCTTCACGGCGGCCGACCTCCCGACCGGTTCCGGCGGACGCTACCCGGCCTGCCTCACCGGGCCGCTGTACCCCGGCGGCATCCCGATCCTGCCGGAGTCCCGCCTCGAGCAGGAGATCTCGGCCCTGGCCATCGAGGAGGTCGTGTTCGCGTACTCCGAGCTGGGCAGTGCCGAGGTGCTCCGGCTCGCCGCCAGGGTGCTGGCAGCAGGGGCCGACTTCCAGCTGCTCAGCCCGCTGCGGTCGATGCTGGCCACCAGCAAGCCGGTGATCGCGGTCACCGCCGCCAGGTCGGGCGCCGGCAAGTCACCCACCGTCCGTTACCTTGCCGCCCTGATCGCAGCCTGGGGACTGCGGGTCGCCGTCGTCCGGCACCCGGTGCGGGCCCAGAGCTTCGCCGAGGACCGGGAGCACGCTTTCGCTGTCGTCGACGGCGAGCTGCTGGACAGCTGCGCCCGGCCGACCCGGGAGCCGTACGGGCCGGTGCCGGGCGCGTGGGTGTTCTCCGGACTCGACTACGCCGCCATCCTCGCTGAGGCCGAGGACGTCGCCGACGTCATCCTCTGGGACGGCGTGGGCAACGACCTGCCGTTCCTGAGGCCACGGCTGCACATCGTCCTGACCGACCCGCTGCAGGCCGGGGAGGAGGCCGACTACTTCCCCGGCGAGGTGGGCCTGCGTCTGGCCGATGTGGTCGTGATCACCAAGTGCGACTCCGCATCGATCGAGCAGATCGAGCAGCTGGAGAGCGGCGTCGGCCGGATCAATCCGGAAGCCGCAGTGCTCACCGCGGATTCCCCGGTACTGGTCGAGGGCGCAGCGAACGTCGCCGGGCGCACGGTGGTGGTGGTCGAGGAGGTGCACAGCCTGCACCTCGGCGGCCTGAAGCCGGGCGCCGGCCTGACGGCCGCCCGCCAGGTGGGTGTGTCCGGCATCATCAGCCCGATGCCCCAGGCCGTCGGTTCGCTGGCCGCCGTCTACCGGCTCCACCCCGAGGCCCAGTCCGTGCTACCCGTCCCCGGCTTCAGCGCAGCCGAGCTGGCCGAGGTGAAGGCGACCATCGAAGCCACCCCCAGCGAGGCGATCATCAACGCGACCCGGCTCGACCTGGCTGCGCTGCTCGGCGTCGACCGGCCGATGGCGCGGGCGCGCTACGCGCTCAGCCCACACGATCCCGACCAGCTGGCCGGGCTGGTGTGGGCCGCCGTCGGCCTGACCAGCTGACCCGCTGCGGTCCCGGCGCCCGGTCGGCGCTACGATCTCATGCCTGACCAGGAAGGAACCCATGACCGACCACCGGGTGCTCAGCCCCGCCCAGTTGCTGGCCGTAGAGCAGATCGAGACCTATGGCTCGCACAACTACCATCCCCTGCCGGTGGTGGTGGAGAGCGGCTCGGGGGCCTGGCTCACCGACGTGGACGGCAACCGCTACCTGGACTTCCTCTCTGCCTACTCTGCGGTCAACTTCGGACACTCCAACCCTGAGCTGGTCAAGGTGGCCGTCGACCAGCTGGCGAAGGTGGCGATCACCTCGCGGGCCGTCTACTCGGCCACCTACGGACCGTTCATCGAGGCGCTCGCCAGGCTCTGCGGCAAGGACATGGTGCTGCCGATGAACACCGGGGTCGAAGCAGTCGAGTCGTCGCTGAAGCTGGCCCGCAAGTGGGGCTACGAGGTAAAGGGCGTTCCGGAGGACCTGGCCAACATCATCGTGATGGAAGGCAACTTCCACGGCCGCACGATCAGCGTGATCTCGTTCAGCTCCGACGACGACGCCACCACCAGCTACGGCCCGTTCACCCCGGGTTTCGTCAAGGTGCCCTACGGCGACCTCGCCGCCATCGAGGCGGCCATGGACGCCAACACCGTGGCGATCCTGGTCGAGCCGATCCAGGGTGAGGCGGGCGTGATCACGCCGCCGCCGGAGTACCTGCCCGGCATCCGGGAGCTGGCCGACCGGCACCGCGTCCTGATGATCGCTGACGAGATCCAGTCCGGGCTCGGCCGCACCGGCAGCACCTTCTACTGCGAGCAGGTCGGCGTCGTGCCCGACCTCTACCTGCTCGGCAAGGCGCTCGGCGGCGGCGTGGTGCCGGTGTCGGCAGTGGTCGGCAACGCCGACATCCTCGGCCTGCTCAAGCCCGGCCAGCACGGTTCCACGTTCGGGGGGAACCCTCTGGCGGCTGCTGTCGGCCTCGCCGTGGTGCGACTGCTGGAGACCGGCGAGATGCAGCGACGTTCGCGAGAACTCGGCGCCCACCTCCACCGGCGGCTGGCCGGCCTGATCGGCCGGGGGGTCACCGAGGTTCGCGGGATCGGCCTGTGGGCAGGGGTGGACGTCGACCCGTCCCTCGGCAGCGCCCGCAGCATCTGCGAGCGGATGCTGGCAAGGGGCGTGATCGCCAAGGACACCCACGGCGCGACGATCCGGATGGCGCCACCGTTGGTGATCACCGTCGAGGAGCTGGACCAGGCCGTCGACGTGCTGGCCGAGTGCCTCGCTGAGGCTGCCTCCGAGCGGCCGCTGGCTTCGGTGACCACCGCGGTCTGAGACAGTTCACGCCCGACCCCGACCGCAGGACGGTCGGGATCGGGCGTGTTGTCTGTCTGTTCCAAGCGGTCAGGATCCGGACGCCCCCCGGCGAGCCCGGATCCTGGCCGGGTGGAGAAGATGGGTCCGGCTCAGGCGGCCTTGACCGCGGAGACCTCGAGCTCGAGGGTCACCTTGTCTGCGACCAGGACGCCGCCGGTCTCGAGGGCAGCGTTCCAGGTGAGGCCCCAGTCCTTGCGGTTGACGACGACCTGGCCCTCGAAGCCCACACGGCTGTTGCCGAACGGGTCGACCGCGACGCCACCGAAGGTGAACGGGACGGTCACGGACCTGGTGACGTCCTTGATGGTCAGGTCACCGGTCACGTCCACGGTCTCGTCGTCGCTGATCGCGAAGCCGGTCGCCTTGAAGGTGATGGTCGGGTAGGTGGCGGCGTCGAAGAAGTCGGGGCTGGCCAGGTGGCCGTCGCGGTTCGCGTCGCGAGTGTCGACGCTGGCGGCCTGGATGGTGACCTCGAGGCTCGAGGCGGCCGGGTTCGAGCCGTCGATCGTTGCGGTGCCGGTGACGTCGTTGAACGCGCCGCGGACCTTGGCGATCATCGCATGGCGGGTGACGAAGCCGACGCGGGAGTGGGACGGGTCGAGGTTGTAGGTACCGGAGAGGTCCTGCAGGCGGGCGGACTGGGTGGCGGTGGTCATTCGGGGTTCCTCCTGAAGCGTTGTTGAAGTCTCAACTAAAACCATAGTACCCGATTGTTGATTCGTCAACTATCGCTCCCGGGGCTGCCCTCCCCGAAGGCCCTGCCGAGGTGTGTGGCCGGGAGGTAAGGTGACAGCACCACTCAGCCGGACGGCGCGCCGCCGCCGGTCCGACGACCTGTACGGAGGATGGATGAGCAACGCGACCTTCAGCCACGACGAGGTCAGACTGGAGCTCCCGCTGGCGGAGGCGACGCAGGGCAACAACGGGTACGACATCACCAGGCTCCTCGCCACCACCGGCGACACCACGCTCGATGTCGGCTTCGCCAACACCGCATCGTGCCGCTCGGCGATCACCTTCATCGACGGCGACGCGGGCATCCTGCGTTACCGCGGCTACCCGATCGAGCAACTGGCTGAGACGTCGACGTTCCTCGAGGTCTCCTACCTCGTGCTCAACGGGGAACTGCCCACGCCGGCCCAGCTGGACGAGTTCTCGAAGGGGATCGCGAAGTACCACCTGATCGACGAGCGGATGCGGGAGATGTTCCGCTCCATGCCGCGCAAGTCCCATCCCATGCCCGTGCTGTCGGCCGGCCTGAATGCGCTGTCCACCTTCGCGGAGTCCAAGTACGGCGCCGGCGCCTACGACCCCGACCGGGCGACCCACCTGCTGTTGGGCGCGATGCCGACCCTCGCCGCCTACGGCTACAAGAACTCCGTCGGGCAGCCGTTCCTCTACGCCGACGAGTCGCTGAGCTACATCGAGAACTTCCTGCGGATGTCGTTCGGCCTGCCGACCGGCCCGTACCCGTTCGACGACGCCTTCACCAGGGCACTCGACGTCCTGCTGATCCTCCATGCCGACCACGAGCAGAACTGCTCCACCTCAACCGTCCGCATGGTCGGCTCGTCCGGAGCGAACATCTACGTCTCGGTCGCAGCCGGCGTGAATGCCCTGTCCGGACCGCTGCACGGCGGTGCGAACCAGGCCGTGCTCGAGATGCTCAAGGGCATCCGCGAGGAGGGCGGCGACGTGACCAGCTACGTGAACAAGGTCAAGGACAAGAAGGACACCACCAAGCTGATGGGCTTCGGCCACCGGATCTACAAGAACTACGATCCGCGCGCGGCGATCATCAAGAAGCACGCTGACGAGATCCTGCGAAACCTCAACGGCAACGACGAGCTGCTCGACCTCGCCGTCCAGCTCGAGGATGCCGCGCTGTCGGACCCGTACTTCCAGGAACGCAAGCTCTACCCGAACGTGGACTTCTACACCGGCCTGATCTACCAGGCGATGGGCTTCCCGCAGAACATGTTCACGGTGCTGTTCGCGCTCGGACGCCTGCCCGGCTGGCTGGCTCACTGGCGCGAGCAGGCGAACGACCCGGCAACCAAGATCGGCCGGCCGCGGCAGGTCTACGTCGGCGAGGTCGAACGCGACTACGTGCCGATCCAGCAGCGCGGCTGAGGCCGGGGGCGGCTCGGGTCACCGCTCACCGCCACCACGGGGGCGGGCACGGCGGCCGGCCGCGAGCGCCAGGTCCGAAACCCGCCAGCCCATGCCGTGGGGCGCGGCTAGCGTGACCCGGTGACCACATCCTCGACCGTCAAGCCCGTTGCCCAGCCAAGGCTGGCCCCACCTGTCGTCGGCGCCATCGTGGTGACGGTGCTCGCCTGGGCGAGCGCCTTCATCGTCATCCGCGGCACCGGTCCGTACTTCAGCGGCGGCGCCCTCGCCCTCGGGCGCCTCCTGGTCGGCTCTGCGCTGCTCAGCCTGGTCATGGTCGGGCGGCGCTGGGTGCGGCCGACCCCGCGGGAGTGGCTGCTGGTGGGCGCGTTCGGGGTCGCGTGGTTCGGCGCCTACAACGTCGCGCTGAACATCGCCGAGCACACCCTGGACGCCGGGACGACCGCGATGGTCGTGAACACCGGCCCGATCCTGATCGCCCTCGGCGCCGGCTGGATCCTGCGGGAGGGCATCCCGAAGTGGCTGGCGATCGGGGCCGGCGTGGCTTTCGTCGGGGTGGTCTGCATCGGTCTCGGCACCGGTGCTGCCGGCCTCGGGTCAGGGGCCGGCGTGCTCTGGGCGCTGGTCGCCGCCGTGACCTACTCGGCCGGGGTGCTCTTCCAGAAGCCGGCGCTGCGCCGCCTGCCCGCTGCGCAGGTGACGTGGCTGGGCTGCGTCGCCGGCACCATCGCCTGCCTGCCGTTCGCCGGCGACCTCGTCGCCGGGGTCACGGCAGCACCCCCGGCAGCACTGCTCGGGGTCGTCTACCTCGGCGCCGTGCCCACGGCCCTGGCCTTCAGCACCTGGGCCTACGCCCTGGCCCGGATGCCGGCCGGCCAGCTCGGCATCTCGACCTACGTCGTGCCGCCGCTCGCGATCCTGCTCGGCTTCCTTGCCTTCGCCGAGGTGCCGGCGCCGCTGGCGATGGCGGGGGGAGCCGTCTGCCTCGCCGGTGTCGCGCTGAGCCGCAGGCGGGCGTAGCGGACGGGGTATCAGGACGGGCTCCGGGGGCTCCCATGGTCGACATCGACTTCAGGAGGATCCATGCGCATCGTGAAGACAGCCGCCCTCGGTGGCGCCCTCGTCCTGAGCGCAGCACTGCTGGTGCCGGCCACCCACGCCTCGGCCGTCCAGCCGGTCGCCCAACCAGCTGCCCGACCGGCAGCGCTGCCGGGCGTTGTGGCCACCCGCACCGTGCAGGTCGACGTGGACGGCGACGGCCATGCCGACGAGGTGACCATCGAGCAGAACGGGGCGGACACCTTCGTTGTGAACGTCGTCACCCACGCCGGCCAGGACGACGTCAGGCAGGTCACCTCAACGATCGACGACGACTGGGGGGTGGAGCCCTGGTACGGCGCGGCCAGGCTCGACCGGGTGCCGGGACACGAACTGCTGCTGCTCACCTCAGGTGGGGACGGCGCCATGTTCCGCGTTCTCACCTGGCGCAACGGCGCCCTGGTGGCCGAGCGCGCGCCGAAGAGCCTGATGAAGGGCTCCTACGACTGGTATCTGGCCGATCTCGGCTGGGCGCGGTTCGGCTACCGCTTCACCAGCAGCAACGGCCGTCGCTACGTCCGTGACTTCGAGCTGTTCGCGAGCGGCAAGTACTGGAAGGGCACGATCGTGAAGTCGGTCTGGGAGTCCGGTGCCTGGCGCAAGCTCTACTCCAAGCAGGTCAAGCTCACCGGGGCGCAGGCCGCCAAGTACAACGGCCTCAGCGGCGTGACGGTCATCGCCCAGCCCTGACCCACCCCCACCACCACGCAAGCTGTGAGTTGGGCGCCGATGTCGGCGCCCAACTCACAGCTTGTGATCTTGGGGACGGGTGCTGGGTGACGAGCAGCTAGCTGCGGGGCTGCAGGTGCACGACGGTGGGCTTGCTGACCTCGGCGAAGAAGTCATTGCCCTTGTCGTCGACCACGATGAAGGCCGGGAAGTCCTTGACCTCGATCTTCCAGATGGCTTCCATGCCGAGCTCGGGGTACTCCAGCAGCTCGACGCTGGTGATGCAGTCCTGGGCGAGCCGGGCGGCAGGTCCACCGATCGAACCGAGGTAGAAGCCCCCGTGCGCAGCGCAGGCGTCGGTGACGGCCTTCGACCGGTTGCCCTTGGCGAGCATGATCATCGCGCCGCCGGCAGCCTGGAACTGGTCGACGTAGGAGTCCATCCGGCCGGCCGTCGTCGGCCCGAACGAACCAGACGGCATGCCTTCTGGCGTCTTGGCCGGCCCGGCGTAGTAGATCGGGTGGTTCTTCAGGTACTCCGGCATCTCCTCGCCGGCGTCCAGGCGTTCCTTGATCTTGGCGTGGGCGATGTCGCGGCCGACGATCACCGTTCCGTTCAGGGCCAGGCGGGTCTTCACCGGGTACTTGCTCAGCTCGGCGAGGATCTCGGGCATCGGCCGGCCGAGGTCGATCTCGACCACTTCGCTGTCCTCGAGGTGCTCGTCGGTCGTCTCCGGCATGAAGTGGGCCGGGTCGCGCTCGAGCTGTTCGATGAACACACCTTCTGCGGTGATCTTGGCCAGGCACTGCCGGTCGGCCGAGCAGGAGACCGAGATCGCCACCGGCAGGGACGCGCCGTGGCGCGGCAGCCGGATCACGCGGACGTCGTGACAGAAGTACTTGCCGCCGAACTGGGCGCCGATGCCGAACTCGCGGGTGAGCTGCAGCACCTGCTCCTCCAGTTCGAGGTCACGGAAGCCGTGGCCGCTCATCGATCCGGACGTCGGGAGCGAATCCAGGTACTTGGCCGAGGCGTACTTCGCCGTCTTGACCGCGTACTCCGCCGAGGTGCCGCCGATGACGATGGCGAGGTGGTAGGGCGGGCAGGCCGCGGTGCCGAGGCTGCGAAGCTTCTCGTCGAGGAACTTCATCATCGACGCCGGGTTCAGGATCGCCTTCGTCTCCTGGTAGAGGTAGCTCTTGTTGGCCGAGCCGCCACCCTTGGCCATGAACAGGAACTTGTACGTGTTCTCGTGCCCGGGGGCGGTGTCGGCGTAGAGCTCGATCTGGGCCGGGAGGTTGGAGCCGGTGTTCTTCTCCTCCCAGGTGGTCAGCGGTGCATTCATCGAGTAGCGCAGGTTCAGCTTGGTGTAGGCGTCGAAGATGCCGCGGCTCAGCGGCAGCTCGTCGGTGCCGGCGGTGAGCACCTGCTGGCCGCGCTTGCCCATGACGATCGCAGTGCCGGTGTCCTGGCACATCGGCAGGATGCCGCCGGCCGCGATGTTGGCGTTCTTCATCAGGTCGAGCGCAACGAACTTGTCGTTCGGGCTGGCCTCCGGATCGTCCAGGATGTTGCGCAGCTGCTGGAGGTGCGCTGGACGCAGGTAGTGCGCGATGTCGTGCATGGCGGTCTCTGCCAGCAGCTCAAGCGCTTCAGGGGCGACCTTGAGGAACGTGCGGCCGTCAGGGCCGGCAACCGTCTCGACGCCGTCGGTGGTGAGGAGCCGGTAGGGGGTGTGGTCCTCCCCGATCGGCAGCAGGTCCTCGTAGCGGAACTCGGCCATGACACTCCTTTGCTAGCCGCAGCCATCTTCCCACAGGGAAACCGGCCAGATTGCCCCGAAGGCGTATCCGAACGCCTGCGTGGGTACCATCGGAGTTGGTCGACAAGGATGTCGGTCGATGCCCGTCCAAGCGGAGGTCACATGTTCGGCCAGCCCCGGTTCGCTGCGATGAATGCGCACATCAACAGCGTCTTCGAGCGGCAACGGGTCCTGATCTCAGCACACCGGGGCAGCGGGGGTGGCAGCGTGGCCGTGAACACGACTCTCGGGATCAAGGCCGCCGTCCTGCACGGCGCCGACATCGTGGAGATCGACGTCACGGCTTCCCGCGACGGTGAGTTCTACTGCTTCCACGACGGTTGCGAACCCGAGCTGCTCGGCATCGAGGCCAACCTGCAGAACTTCTCCGCCGCCGAGATCGACAAGCTGTCCTACATCTGGGTGGATCGACCCGGACGCCCGGCGAAGGTGGAGCGGCTGCTGCCGATGCTGCGGAGCTTCCGCGAGACCGACACCCTGTTCAACATCGACCGGTCCTGGTGGCGCTGGCCGAACATGCTCAAGGCGCTGGACGGGCTGTACATGGCCCACCAGATCCTGATGAAGTGCCCGGCCTGGGAGGAGGCTGCGCTGGACCGGCTGCGGGAGTTCAACGTCAAGTTCCCGTTCGTGCCGATCTGCGCCACCCCTGAGGACGTGCTCCGCACCGTCAACGACCCCGACCTCAACACCGTCGGGGTGGAGCTGATCACCAACTTCCGGGAGCACCCGTGGTTCAGCCCGGCAGTGATCGAGTCCTGCCACGAGCAGGGCGTGTTCGTGTTCGTGAACACGGTCACCCTGCCCACTGGGGTGCCGTTGTTCGGCGGGCTGGACGACGAGCTGGCGATCAGCGAGTCGCCGGACGCCGCGTACGGCCCGGTCTTCGACCTCGGCGTCGACGCCGTCCAGACCGACTGGCCGGCCCTGGTTCGCGACTACCGGGCCCGCCGCCTGGCCGCGTGGCCGGGACAGCTGGTCAGGTCGGAGACCGCAGCACCGGCCTAGTCCTGCACCAGGGTGAGCCGGCCCGGGGTCCCTGGCCTCGCCGGTGGCGCGAGTTCGGCCGCCCGGATCCGGCCGGACCTGGCCAGCGTCCGGGCGGTGCGCAGCAGTGCAGCTGCATCGGTGGGCACGGCGCCCCGGCTGGTGAGCAGGTGGTGGACCAGGACCCCGCGAAGGTGCTTGGCGTGGTGGCTGACGACCCGCCGCACACCGTCGACCTCCTGCTCCACCCGGACGCTCACCCAGTCGGCCGTGGCCGGCGGCCGCCACAGCTGCATGAACTCGGCCGAGCGCAGGTCGACGACCAGTTCGCCGGCCACGCGGGCGTCCAGGCAGGCAAGTTCCGCGCGCCAGAAGGCGCCGAGCCCGCCGACCCCCGGGATCGGGCCCGGAGCCAGCCGGCTCGCCGGGATCGGGTCGGCGGCTCCGACCAGGCCGAGCAGCGGGAGGGCGATCAGGACGTCGCGGCGTACCCGGTCGGCGATCGCCGGGCGCCGCAGCAGTCCGGGCAGCCCCGCAGCTGCGTACAGCACCCCGGTGAACACCTCCGCCGCAGGTGCGGTCGGCTGCCCCGCCGGGTCGTGGGGGGAGCCGGCGAGCGCAGCCAGCAGGCGCCGCCGCGCCGCGGTCAGCTCGGGCAGGCTCAAGGCGGCCAGGTCCAGCCCGGGTGAGCCGGCGGCCCCGGGACTCTGGCCCCGGGAGGGCGGCAACACCAGCAGCACGCGGTGAGTCTAGGGCTCACCGACGGCCGGCGTTCCGGCCACCCGCCCGGGTTCGCCGACCGCCCCGGCAGGCTTCCCGCGGCCAGGGGCCGGTCGGAGCAGCAGCCAAAGGCCGGCGACCAGGCCCGCGACGTAGAGCGGGTCGCCGAGAACGGTGTCGCCGAGTTCACCCCACGGGGACACGTCCACGTCGGTGCCGGTGGCCCTGGCCAGGCTGACGTAGGCGACTCCGGTGGTGGCCAGCAGGGTGTTGGCGAGGAAGAGCAGCACCCGCGTCGACCGCGGGTACCTCGGAGAGGAGCCGTAGGTGACCTGGGCCTCGGTGAACACCCGCCAGGCCAGCCCGAGGACCAGCAGCAGCGCCGGGGTGAGCGCCAGCAGGGCGCCGGCGGGGTTCTCGATCAGGTTGCGGTGCGGGTAGAGCACCGCCAGCAGCAGGACGGTCATCACGCCGACGGCGCGGGCCCGGTCGAGGCGCCTGGTCGCGGCCAGCAGGGCGGCTGCGGCAAGGGCGACGAGGGCAGCCAGCAGGCCGAGGGCGGTTGTGGTGCGGTCGCGCAGGAAGGCCAGTGCCGGCACGGCCCCCGCGGCGTCACCCAGCACGAGGATTGCGAAGGCTCCCAGGGCCACGGCCTCGGCGAGCCGTTGCCGCGGCGCCAGCCGCCAGGCCAGCACCAGGGTGACCGCGCCGAGGCCGACGCGCCACAGGACCGACGGGTCGCTGTCGCTGAACGCAGCCCAGCCCGTGTTGATCGCGTCCACGACGGCGGTCTGGCCGAGCAGCTGGAACAGTCCCCGCAGGATCAGCACCGGCAGGGCGACCGCCACGACCGCTACGGCTGCGGCCGCCAGCGGGTACAGCCAGCGCCCCCACACCTCCGGGTAGGCCTCCGGCGGCGGGGGGACTGCCACCCGCGCGCGACGCACCAGCGCTGCGACAGTGGCCACAACGACCACCAGCAGCGCGGCGCTGGCGCCGATCGCCGGCCAGTGCAGCTCCCGGCCCCCGGCCGCCATGGCCGTTGCGACGGCCAGCCAGGCCACGGCGCCGCCGAACCCGGTCCAGAACAGGGCCTTGCCCACCGGCCGGTCGGCGGCGGCCTGGGCGCCGGTGACCACGATCTGCGCCGGCGCCGAGCCGGCCACCATGATCG
>JADLEH010000358.1 GCA_020846255.1 Propionibacteriaceae bacterium | reverse complement strand
GCCAAATGAGAGTCACAGGCCACCAGCCCGCCAGGACAGCCGCAAAGTGAGAGCGACCACCCCGGACACCTAAACCGAGCCTCGGCCAAGGCCCGACCTAAGGTCAATGGAACTAGTAGCCGCGCCGAGTGAGTGCGCGATCCTGTGGAGTAACGACTTCCGTTCGGCGTGGCGAGCGGCGGGGGAGGGGATGGGGTAAGGGTTGCGGGTTCGAATGTCTGGGTGCATGCGCTGACGACGCGCGGGCAGCTACTAGGCGACAGCGTGGCATGGTGGTGACGTGCGCCAGATCGAGATCAAGCCAGTCGACGAACGGGACTCCAGCTGGGAAGTCCCCACGCCCCGATTCCGGGTTTACCTGCACAGCAGCGGTCATGACAAGACGTATGGGAGCACCTGGACCTACGACATCACGGGTGCCGACGCACTCCAGGCCATCGACTGGGCTCAGCGCCAAGCCGGGGACCGATTGACCTACGCCCTCGCACTCGTGCTCGACGACCCCACAGAAGAACAGCGCAATCCAGGCCATGGCCGTGGCCTGGTGTGGCTGGTCGGCACGGACGGAAATGACAATACGGAGAAAGACCCTGAGCAGAGAGCGGTGCAACGGCGCATGCTGATGCGAAGAACCAAACCAGTCGTCATTGCTCCCAGCGACGCCGTGCCCCCTGGGGCCTTCGACCCATTCAACGACGGTACCGAGCGCCGGTCCGAGGTTTAGCGTTGACAGACGAATTTGCTGCACGACACCAGCTCTAGATCCGCATCCATCTAGCCGCGCTGGGCGGAGGATGTTGCGACAGCAAGTTAGCGCTGCGGCTCAAATAGGACGGATCGGCGCTAGGACAGTATCGGTGGGCTCTTTCGTGCGATCGCGACGGAGAACTCGCGGCTGCTCGGCGGCACGCTCGCACTCGCGGACGAGGGGAGGACCCTTCTTCTCACGCCCGGCTGCCGGCTCACAGATGTGGCCGGCTTCGCCCCGCGCAACTGGCGACAACGGGAGCGGCGTTCATACTTGTGCAGTTCTAACCGTCCCGGTAACTGAGCCACGGCGACATGATGAACGTGTCACTCTGTGCTGAGGATCGCGAACTTGAGGATTGGTCGTCCATGAGCATGTCTGTGCGCGGGTTGCCGGTGGTGCTGCAATCGGTGACGAAGCGCTACCTGCTCGGGGACGGCTCGGCTCTGGTGGCTGCTCGGGATGTGAGTTTCGAGGTTCCCGCGGGAGAGTCCGTAGCCCTGACCGGCACCTCGGGGTCAGGAAAGTCGACCCTGCTCCATCTGATCGGTGCTATCGATTCCCCTGACAGCGGAACGATTCGTGTCGGCGATGTGATCATCAGTGGTCTGCGGGCGCGTTCGGCCGCCGACTACCGGTCGACGATTGGGTTCGCTTTCCAGCAGTACTTCCTCCTTCCGTCTCTAAGTCTCGTGGACAACATCTGTGCCCCGCTGATGGGCCGGCGCCGTTTCCGGGACGTACGAGGAAAGGCGATGGAACTTCTGGCCTCGGTCGGCATGGCTGACCGTGCGGACGCATTGCCGTCGCAGCTGTCCGGGGGCCAACAGCAACGGGTCGCGATCGCGCGGGCCCTGATCGGGGACCCTGGTCTGCTCCTTGCCGACGAGCCCACGGGCAACCTCGACTCGAAAACAGCCGAGGACATCATGGAGATGCTTAAGGGGCTCCAATCGAGTCTCGGTCTGACCGTGGTGGTCGCCACGCATGATGCCGATCTTGCGGCCTGGTGCGACCGGCGACTGTCGGTGAGGGACGGCCGGGTGGCCGAGGCGGCTCCGGATGTGCGCTCGCCCGTCTATGCACCGGCGCGGGCCCAGGACGGGGTCGTCGGGTCGTGAGCCTCTTCCGCTACGCCGTCGGTGAGCTTCGGGGCCGGCTCAGCAGGACCGTCCCGACCCTGCTGGCATCGGTGTTGGCGGTGTCGTCGTTCGTTGTGCTCACCGGGACCGTGGAGCGGCAGCGGCTCGAGGTGACCCAGCTGGTGAACACCAACTACCGCGGCGCCTACGACGTCCTGGTGCGGCCGAAGGGCTCAACCTCGGCCATGGAGGCGGCCGATGGGCTGGTGCGACAGAACTACCTTTCCGGAATCTACGGGGGGATCACCCTCGACCAAGTTGGGCAAATCCGTAAGGTCACCGGGGTGCAGGTGGCCGCGCCGATCGCGATGGTAGGTGTGACGTGGCGACTGCAGCAGATCGTGATCGACGCGAAAAAGGCTCTCGCCGGACGCCAGCGCGTCCTACTGCGGTACGTGACCAACGACCAGGCCCGCAACGGCACGGCGAAAGCCCAGTCCTGGACCGGCTACATCTATCTGTCGCGTGGACGCGTCATCGAGGACGGTTCGGTCGAGAGAATCGGGAAGGCCTCGGAAAGGGTGGCCGGCAAGACGGTGCAGGTCTGTGTGGAGCCGGACCCGGTCGCCGATCAGCCCGGAGCGGGGCTGAACGACCCGGCCGCTCGGTGGTACCCGATCTGTCGCTCGGTAGGCGACCTGACGTCTCGCTCGATCACGCTCAGCCTGAGGTACCCACTGCTGATCGCAGCGGTGGATCCGGACGCCGAGAACGCACTGGTCGAGCTGGGTTCGGCGACAGTGAAGGGCCGCTCGCTCGATACTGCCAGCGCTGCCGACGCGAAAGGGACCGAGGACGCCACCATCGTGCCGGCCGTGATGGCTACCGACTTTCCTGCCGACTACCAGTCATCGGTGCGGGTGGTCTACCTTTCCGACGCTCTCATCGACCCGGTGTTCACCGCCAAGACGAACACCGCACGACGCAACCTGGTGATGGCCGCCGCCAGCGCCGGCGAATTCGCCACGGTTTCCGGCGACGCCGCAACCCAGTACCGCGAGGGGGCGGGGAAGACCTCAGCGGAAGGTGCCGCCACCCAAATCATCACCTCGCTCCTGCAGCCCGGTGACGTGCAATACCAGCAGGCAGGCGGGATGCTCCAGCCGGTCGTCCAGAACAATCCGGTCGGCGTGTGGTTGAACGACGCCGACAACGGCACCTTCTGGACACGACCGGTCACCGTCGCCGACACGTCCTACCGACACCTCGAGCTGAAGCCCCGCCGAGGCGTCCAGACCAAGTTCGTTGCGCTGAACGTCCTCGGCGAGTTCGACCCGTCCACAGTCGGCGCCTCTCAAGGCTCCTCCGGGTTGCTGGGCGCCTACTCACCCCAACCGCTCACCGCAGCCGACGACGCCAGCTTGGCAGCGCTCGGAGACAAGCCGATGCGCAGCGACCTCAACCCGGCCGGCTACCTGCAAGACCCCCCATCGATCCTGATCAGCCTCGACTCGCTGCCCAAGTTCGACGCCACCTACAAAGGGCTCAACGCGACGGAGCCGATCAGCGCCGTCAGAATTCGCGTCGCCGGGGTCACCGGTGTGGATCCGGTGAGCCGGGAACGGATCCGGGTCGCGGCCGAGCAGATCCAACAGGCCACCGGGCTCGATGTCGACATCACGCTGGGCACCTCGATCACTGACCGCACCGTCAGCCTCCCGGCCACCGACCTCGGCTCCCCCGCCCTCCAGTTGAAGGAGGCCTGGATCAAGAAGGGTGTCGCGGTCACCATCTCCGATGCCCTCGACACCAAGTCGCTAGCGCTGTTCATCCTCGTGCTCATCTCCGCGGCCCTGACCGTTGCCATCGCCGCTACTGCATCGGTCCGAGCGCGGCACAGTGAGCTGGCCATCCTTTCCTGCCTGGGTTGGCGACCGGGACGGCTCCGGACGCTCGTCCTCACCGAAGCCCTCGTCCTCGGGCTGGTCGCTGGCGTTGTTGGGGCAGGCGTGGCTGTTCCCATCGGGCAGGCGCTCGGATTGCCAGTCGACCCGGCCAAGCTCTGGTTCGCGATCCCCATCGCGTGCGTGCTCAACCTGGCCGGCGCCTCGGCCGCCGCTGTCGACGCGGGACGGTCGCGGCTGGTCGCCTCCATGAACGACGTATCCGTGCTGGCTCGTGCGCTCCAACTGAAAGCCCGTGGACCTGTCGGAGTCGGCATCACCATGCTTTTGCAGCGACCGCGGCGCCTCGCCCTCGGCGCGGTCGCCGTTGCTGTTGGTACCGCGGCCGTCGCCGTGGTCGTCGAGGTCAACTGGATCTTCGCCGGCACCGTTGTCGGTAGCGTTCTCGGCGACGCCGTCGCCATCCAGACCCAGGCCAGCGATGTGGTAGCCGTCACACTGCTCGCTATCCTCGCGCTGGTATCGGTCGCCGTCGTGCTCTTCACCGGGGCCACGGAGGACGCTCAGGCGCTTGCCGCGCTGCGCGCCGTGGGATGGCGCGACCGGAGCGTCGCCGTACTGATCACGTCGCAAGGCGCGATCATCGGGCTGATCGGTTCAGCCATTGGGCTGCTGATCGCCGTCACCACGATGGCACTCACCTTCGGAGCAAACCCGTTCGCCTTGCTCCTGCCGGCGGCAGGAATCATGGCGGTCGCGATCCTCGCCGCATGTGGAGCCGCTCTACCAGTCGCCCGCCGACAAGCCACTCGATCGCTGGCTGCGTCGCTGATGGGCTAAGGCGCATCCTCTAACGCCGACGCCAGCACCCTTCGCTATCCGTCCGACGACCCTCGCCGCTCCTTGTCCGCTTCCACTCCCCTACCGCCCGCCAACTCCCAGCCGCCGACGTCCCTCACCCCGCCTTCCGACCCTTCCTCGCACCGACTCCCACTCCCGCGACTCACCCCATCAATCGCTACACACAATGTGCATTTTCGGTGGGGGACGTCGCGGACGGCGTTCAGGCGCCCTTGGCGAGGTAGTCGTCGATGGCTTCTCGTGCGAGTTCGGACTCGCTGATACCTGCCTGGTGGGCGGCTGCTCGGAGGCGCTCGTGGAGCTCGCGCGGGAGCCGTAGGCCGAGCCTGCTGGTCTCCTCGGCCAGCGGGGGACGCCCGCCCTTGCGGCCGTGCCGGGCGGCGATGTCGCGCGCGACCGCTTCGGCGCCGGCCTCGGTGAGCCGCTCGCCTTCGAAGTAGACGACCTCGTTGTCGAGGTCGATGTTTTCGATGCTGGTGATCTCGGCGGTGGTGCCGTCTCCCAACTGGATCTGCATGATCACTTCCTCCTTAGTGCGGTCGGCATGGCGTGGATGATCAGGATCGCCGGTTCGTCGTCGATGTCGACGAGCACCCCGATGATCTCCAGCTCCCGTCCGCGATCATCTGGCCCGGCCCAGCTGAACTCAGGCTCGCCACTCGGCCGGGTGCCGACGGTCGGCTCAATCGTGCTGATGACAGAGGCGATCCGGGCTGCACCGACCCGGTGCTTGCGTGCCGCCTGCGTCAGCTTCAGCCTCACCTAACAATGGTGCAACAGAACCCGCTTTCGTTCAACAGAACCAAATCTTGATGGCCCGTCGTGTCCCGATCGCCGACTTCGCGGGCCTAGGGAGATGGAAGGAACTTCGCGATCGCCTGTCCGAATCGGGCTCTCTGGCGGGCTTAAGGGGGTGAAGGAATCGCGCAACTTCGGTCGGGATGTCCGAGACGGGCGGTCCTCGTCGGCTTAGTGGGTTGAAAGGTCCCGCAGTTCGTGGCCCTGCAGCGTCCCGATCGGCAACTTCTTTGGCCTAGGGAAAGTGGAGGACCGCTCCTCCGGGATCGAGCCAGATCGGCTCAGGGATGGAGATGTTCGGAAAGAAGTTCGGGGTCGCGTCGTCCCGATCGGCGACTTCTTGGGCTTAGGGAAGGTGCAGGGGCTTCACACGGTAAGGGGGTGGTGTGGTGGTGATGAGTATCAAGAAGCTCGCGGCCGGGTCGGGCTATGACTACCTGATCAAGCAGGTCGCGGTGCAGGACGCCACCGTGCCCGCGGGCGGGCTCACCTCCTACTACTCAGAACGCGGCGAGGCGCCCGGGGTGTGGCTCGGCTCCGGCCTGGACAGCTTGGGCCTGGCCCCGGGTGATCCGGTGACCGCGGAGCAAATGGACTCCTTGTTCGGTGCCGGCGAGCACCCGCTGGCCGGGCAGCTCCGAGCCGAAGCTGTCGCCGCAGGACTGTCTCCAGCGCAGGTGGAGAAGGCGGGTCGTGTCGGGCGGCCGTTCCACGTGCGGGACACCACCCCGAACGAGTTCCTGGACGAACTCGCGGACCGCTGCAAGGCCTGGAACTCCGCCGCTGGCCAGCCAGTGCGGGCGCACGTTCCCGACGACGTGAGGGCCCAACTCCGCACCGACGTGGGCCGCGACCTGTTCCGCCGAACGTACGGCCGTGACCCGTTGGATGTGGCCGAACTGCAGAGCGCGATCGCGAAGTGGTCGAAGCGGGCGCCGGAGGCGGTGGCCGGGTTCGATGAGTCATTCTCCCCACCGAAGTCAGTGTCGGTGTTGTGGGCGCTGGCCGATCCGCAGCTGGCCGCGTTGGTGGAGCGCTGCCACCTGGCGGCGGTTCGTGACGCTCTCGCCTATCAGGAGAAGGAGGCGTTCTTCACCAGGGAGGGGACCGACGGGGTGCGACAGGTCGACGCCCGCGGCATGGTGGCGGTGTCGTTCACCCACCGCGACTCCCGCGCTGGCGACCCCGACCTGCACACGCATGTCGCGATCGCGAACAAGGCCCAAACCGTCGAGGGGCGCTGGCACACCGCCGACGGCCGGATGTTCTTCAAGAGCCACGTGCCCGCCTCGGAGACCTACGACACGTTTCTGCGGGCCCACCTCAGCGCAACACTAGGCGTCCGGTGGGCACCACGGCCCAGCCGGAACGGGAAACGGCCCGTGCTGGAGATCGCCGGGATCGACCCCGAACTCTGCCAGGTCTGGTCGTCGCGCCGGACCGACATCGAGCAGATGTCCGCACAGCTAGCCGCAAAGTTTCGGGCGGACCATGGCCGGCCGCCGTCAGCGCTGGAGATGATCCACCTGGCTCAACAGGCCAACCTCGCGACCCGACAGGCCAAGCACGAACCGCGAACACTCGCCGAGCAGCGCACCGCCTGGCGGCAGCAGGCTGACGCTCAGCTAGGACCCGACGGCGTCGACGCCATGCTGCTCACCGCCGTCACACCAAAGCCGCGATTGCTCCCGGAGCTCACGCCTGAGTGGTTCGGCCACGCCGCCGCGCGGGTGGTCAGCGAGCTGGAGGCGAGCCGGGCCGAGTGGGACTCCTGGCACGTCCGAACCGAAGCCCTGCGGCAGCTCGCCGGGCTCCCCATCCCTCCGGAACAGCTCAACCACGTCATCGACCGGCTCACCGGCACAGTGGTTCAAGAACACTCGTGGCGACTCGACCCACCCGGCGACGGGATCGAGGAACCCGCCGTGTTGCGCCGCCGCGACGGGAGCAGCGTGTACGAAGTCGCCGGCTCTGCCAAATACAGCTCCAGCAGAGTGCTGGCCGCTGAACGACGTCTACTCGCCACCGCTGGCCGCACCGATGGTCGCAGCGTCGACCCGGCCCTGGTCGACCTCGCCCTGCTGGAATCGGTCGCCAACGGCACCACCCTCAACCCCGGCCAAGCTGCGCTGGTCCGTGACCTCGCCACGTCCGGATGCCGCCTGCAGCTCGCGATAGCGCCGGCCGGCACCGGCAAGACCACCGCATTGAGCGTGCTCGGCAACGCCTGGGTGGGCAGCGGCGGCACGGTGATCGGCCTTGCCCCCTCCGCCGCTGCCGCCGAGGTCCTGTCCGAACACCTTGCCGGACCCTGCGACACCCTCGCTAAACTCGCCCACGCCATTGACCACCCCGACACCGCCCCCGACTGGGCAGCACACATCGGCTCAAACACTCTGGTGATCATCGACGAGGCCGGCATGGCCGACACCCCCACACTCGACCAGGTCACCGCCCACGTCGTCAGCCTCGGCGGCAGCGTGCGCTTGGTAGGCGACACCCACCAGCTCACCGCCGTCGCCGCCGGCGGCATCCTCACCGACATTGCCGCAGCCCACGGCGCCAGCAGGCTCGAAGAAGTCCTGAGGTTCACCGACCCGGCAGAGGCCGCCGCCTCCCTCGCCCTCCGCGACGGCAACCCCGCCGCGCTCGCCTTCTACGCCGACACCAAACGACTCCACCCCGCCGACGCCGCCACCATCACCGGCCACGTCCTGGCTTCTTGGGCGACCGACCGGCGAGCAGGGCTGGACGCGATCATGCTCGCCCCCACCCGCGACCTCGTCGCCCAACTCAACCATCACGCCCGCGAGCTACGACTCCAGGGAGGCACACCCGGCCGCGAGGTCCCGCTGGCCGACGGCAACCGGGCATCGGCTGGTGACCTGGTGATCACCCGCCACAACAACCGGACGCTCCGCAGCCGCGGCGGCGACTGGGTCAAGAACGGCGACCGGTGGCACGTCACAGAAGTCCACCGCGACGGCAGCCTCACCGCCGAACACCTGCGCAGCCACAAGAGCGTCCGGCTGCCCGCCGACTACGTCGAAGCCTGGACCGAACTCGGCTACGCCACCACCATCCACACCGCCCAAGGCGTCACCGCCGACACCTGCCACGGCCTGATCACCGGCACCGAAACCCGCCAACAGCTCTACACCATGGCCACCCGCGGCCGGCACGCCAACCACCTTCACATCCAGGTCACCGGCGACGGCCAGCCGCACCCGCTCGACCACGACAGCCTCACCGACCACAGCACTATCGACATCCTCGAACGCATCCTCGCCCACGACGAGCAAGCCATCTCCGCCACCACCCACGCCCGGCAGGCAAGGGACCCGGCTCGGCTACTCGGGCCGGCGATCGCCAAGTACAGCGACGCGCTAGGCGTCGCCGCCGAACATCACCTCGGGCCTGAGGCTGTCGCCCAGCTCGAAGACAAGGCCGACCAGCTGGTTCTGTTCCTGACCAGCGAGCCCGCCTGGCCCACCCTCAAAGGCCACCTGCTCCAACTCGCAGCCACCGGCCTGGACCCCATCGACGTGCTGCGGGACGCGATCAGCCAAGGCAGCATCGACGATGCCCGCGATATCGCCGCCCTCCTCGACTGGCGCATCGACCCCACCAGACACCTCCCCGCCGGACCACTCCCCTGGCTCCCCGGCATACCCGGCAGCCTTGCCGACAATCCGACCTGGGGGCCCTACCTCACCGCCCAGGCCAACCTCATCACGAACCTCGCCGAGCAAGTCCGCAACGCTCAGCCCGACCAGGTGCCGCCCTGGCTGGATCAGATCGGTGAACAGATGCCCCACCAGCTGGCCGGCGACCTCCGGGTCTGGCGTGCTGCCGAGAACGTCTCAGACCACGACCTGCGGCCGACCGGCCCCGTGGCCAACTCTGCCCCTGCGGCTCGCTGGCAACGCCACCTCCAAGGCGAGCTTGCCGACACCCAGATGCCCGACATCACGCCCTGGTGGCCACAGCTCAAGCAGCTCGCCCGCCACCTGGCGAACGACCCCGAGCTTCCCAGGCTCGCCTTCCAGCTCGAGGGATACGCCGGCATGGGCATGGACACCAACCACATGCTCAACGCAGCCCTCCACGACGGACCCCTCCCCGTCCACGGCACCGCAGCAGCCCTCACCTTCCGGCTCGAACGCCACGAATACCACCCCCGCGGCTGGCCACCCTCAGCAGAGAGCCATGCAGGACCCCGTCGACCACCACACGAAGCCCCACACCACGAACACCGCCGCGACCGCGGCATCAGCATCTGACCACCGCCAACGAGGAACAAGGAGGACCGACCATGACCACGCAGAGGGCCTACAGCCACCCCGTGGAGTACCTCACCTTGCAGGAGGCAGCCGAGCGCTACCGGGTTAGTGTGATGACCCTGCGGCGGCGAATCCGGACCGGTGAGCTTCCCGCCGTTCGGAGTGGCCCGAGGCTCATTCGCATCCCGGCACCAGCCCTGGATGCCATGTTCACAGAGGTGCCGAACTCCACTTTTTGGGGGTCCTGAAGGGCGTGAAAAGAGGTTTGGCCTATCGCACGGCTGCAGCACACCGTGCTACATACGTGCTATATCTCCTTGTGAGAGGCCCGTAGGACTGACGTTCCTAAACCTTGTGTCGCAAGTTCGAATCTTGCTTGGGGTCGCCAACCGTGCCGAGCGTGGCACATGCCTCTGACAAGCACAAACGCACTCCCCCGCAGCTGGGCGCAAGCGGTCACGAGGAGACACAGCTGAGCACTCGGGACTCGAGGTGTCGCACGCAGAGGGGTGACGTCGGTAGATCGACGTGCCTTCAGCCAACCAGGGGGGCCAGCAGTTCCTTGACCTGGCGGGCGGTGGGGACGCGGCCGGAGAGGATGACCTGTTCGTCGACGACGAGTCCGGGGGTGCGCATGATGCCGTAGGCGGCGATGTCGGCG
>JADLEH010000357.1 GCA_020846255.1 Propionibacteriaceae bacterium | reverse complement strand
TGTGTCGGCGGCCACGAGAAACTGCCCGGAGACGGCCATGAAACTGCCCGCTGGCGGACATGAGAACTGCCCACTGACGGTCATGGGATCTGCCCGACACGACGTCGTCTGCCTCGCCGCGGTCCGCGGTTGAGGCCCCTTCCTCGGGTGCGATGAGCGGTGCTGAAGCGCCCCATCGCCCCGAGGAAGGGATGAGTTGAAGTCTGCCGAGGAGATCATGAAAATTCTGGATGCCTACGACCTGACCGGGTCGTTGCGTGACGCCGGGGAGCTGGCCGGCTGCTCCCACCACACGGTGAAGCACTACGTGGACCGCCGCGCTGCCGGGGGTGAGCTGGACAAGGCCGCCGCGCGGCCGCAGCTGATTGATGAGTACCTGCCCAAGGTGGAGGAGTGGGTCGAGCGGTCGAAGGGCAAGGTCCGCGCGGACAAGGCCCACGAGAAGCTCCTCACGATGGGCTATTCCGGGTCGGAGCGAACGACCCGCCGTGCGGTCGCGAAGGTCAAGGCCTCCTACCGGGCCGGCCACGTGCGGGTCCACCGCCCGTGGGTCACCGAGCCGGGGATGTGGCTGCAGTACGACTACGGCGACGGTCCCGTCGTCGACGGCGTGAAGACGGTGCTGTTTGTGGCGTGGTTGGCCTGGTCGCGGTTCCGGGTGGTGATCGCGCTGCGGGACAAGACGATGCCCAGCGTGTTCGCGGCGCTGGACCAGACCTTCCGCCGGCTGGGTGGAGTGCCGACCTATGTGCTGACCGACAACGAGAAGACCGTCACCGTCGAGCACATCGCCGGGATCCCGGTCCGCAACGGCCAACTCGTCGGCTTCGCCGAGCACTACTCGGTGGTGGTCCACACCTGTGTTCCGGCGGATCCGGCGTCCAAGGGAGGCACCGAGGCGTCGGTGAAGATCAGCAAGGCCGACCTCGTTCCCAAGGACACCAACCTGCTCGAGGAGTACGCCTCGTTCACCGAGCTCGAGGCGGCCTGCGAGGCGTTCTGTCAGAAGGTCAACACCCGCCCACATCGGCTCACCAAGCGGCCACCCGTCGAGATGCTCGCCGAGGAACGGACCCGGTTGCATCCAGTGCCCGCGGTGCCGCACACGGTCGCTTTCGGCACCACCCGAGTAGTGCCGGCCAACACCCCGATGGTGACCTTCGAGTCCGGCCAGTACTCAGTCCCGCACGCGTTGCTGGGCGCAACGGTGTGGGTCCGCACCCAGGGCGTCGGCACCGACGAGCACGTCGTCATCGTCCACGTCAGCGACGACGGGCCCGTCGAGGTCGCCCGCCACGCACGAGCGACGCCGGGCACGCCAAAGATCGATGACGAGCACTTCCCGCCACAGCCCGAGGGACCGCTGGATCGTCGGCCACGTGCCAGGAACGCCGCGGAAGCAGAGTTCCTCGACTTGGGTGAAGGTGCCCGGCTGTGGCTGATCGAGGCCGCCGCAGCAGGCACCCAGCGGATGCGGGTCAAGATGACCGAAGCCCTCAGCTTGGCGAAGCTGTTCGACCCCGTCGAGGTCGACTGGGCCCTGGGCCACGCCGCCGTCCACGGCCGGTTCGCCGAGGCCGACCTGCCCTCGATCCTCGACCACCACGTCCGCCAACCAGCTGCCGGTGAGCACCGGGCCAGTGAGGACTCATCACTGACCCAGGGCACCAGCGCGTGGGCACGACTCGGGCAGTCCACCACGTCGAGCGACAGCGGCGAGGTGATCGCATGACGACCGCGTCCGCACCGCCGCTGCCGACCGAGTTGGAGGACCTGCTGCGAAGGCTGCGGCTGCCGCATATCCGGCGCCATGCACCGGAGGTCGTCGCGACCGCGAAGGCCCAGCGCTGGGAGCCGGCCGAGGTGTTGAAGGCCCTGTTCGCCGAGGAGGTCGCCGGCCGGGAACGATCCGCGCTGGCCACCCGGCGCGCGGCTGCCGGGTTCCCGACCGGGAAGACCTTCGATGCCTGGCAACCCGACGCCTCCTCGATCCCCACGCCGACCCAGCAGGCACTACGCACCCTGGAATGGGTCCACCGGCGGGAGAACCTCGTCGTCTGTGGGCCGTCGGGGACCGGGAAGACGTTCCTGCTCGAGGCCCTCGGCCAACAAGCCGTCGAGGAAGGACTCAAGGTCGCCTGGTTCACCCTGGAAGACCTCGGCGTTCTGCTGCGACGCCACCGGGCCGACGACACCGTGTCGAAGGCGATCGCCCGCATCCTGCGCGCCGACCTCGTGGTGGTCGATGACATCGGGCTGCTGCCTGTCGCCGCGGACGCCGCCGAAGGGCTCTACCGGCTCGTCGACGCCGCCTACGAGAAGCGCTCGGTCGCGATCAGCTCGAACCTGCACCCGTCCGGGTTCGACGAGCTGATGCCGAAGACGCTGGCCACCGCCACCGTCGACCGGCTGCTCCACCACGCCCACGTCTGCCAGACCAGCGGCGACTCGGTGCGACTCACCCAAGCACTCGCCGGCCAAGGGGTGAGCCCGTTGAGCTGAGGCCGCTGGACGGTGGTGGCCGCAGCCCCCTTGGGCAGATCCCATGGCCACCACCGGGCAGATCTCGTGACCGTCAGCGGGCAGGTTTCATGTCCGCCACTGGGCAGTTCCTACTGGCCCTTGACACAGCCAGATCGGAGAGACGTGTCAGACATCGACAGCCTGTTATGAGCTCAACCGCCTGATCCGTGGCTCATGACATGTCCTGGACCATGTCTGGATCGCGTAGTTTCGGGCGCTTCTCGGTTACGAAGAAGACACGAATCGATGACT
>JADLEH010000356.1 GCA_020846255.1 Propionibacteriaceae bacterium | reverse complement strand
CCGTGGCCGCTGCGCCGGCCGTGCGCACCGCGGTGAGCAGGGCATCTGCGTTCGCCGGGTCGGTGCTGAAGTCGACCGACTGGCCGAGGTCGAACCGGTCAAGGAGCTCGCGCGGGGTGCCTTCGGCGATGCCCACCCCGTGGTCGAGGATCAGGATCCGGTCGGCCACCCGTTCCACCTCTGCCAGGTCGTGGGAGGTGACGATGACCACCCGGTCGTCGGCCAGCTCACCGATCAGGTCGCGGATGAGCACGCGGCTCTGCGGGTCCAGGCCGGCCTCGGGCTCGTCCAGGACCACGGCCGGCGGATCTGGCACGAGCGCCAGCGCGATGTTCAGCCGCCGGAGCATGCCGCCGGAAAGGGTGCGCGCCTGGGCGTCCAGCTTGGTGCTGAGGCCGACACGGTCGAGCAGCACCCGGGCGCGGTCGGCCGCCGCAGCCCGTCCCAGCCCGTACAACCTGGCCAGGAAGGCCGCCTGCTCCGCGCAGGTGAGCCGGGGCCAGGTCTGGACGGTCTGGGGACCGACGCCGACCAGCCGGCGCAACTGCCCGGGCGCCGCCGGTCTCCCTTCCCAGGTGACCACCCCGGAGTCCGGGCGGGTGGTACCGCTGAGCATGTCGAGCGTCGTCGTCTTGCCGGCACCGTTCGGTCCGAGCACGGCCAGCACACAGCCGGGGCGGGCTTCGAGGTCGAGGCCGGCGACGGCGACCAGGTCACCGAACCGCCGGGTGATGCCAACGGCTGCGAGGGTCATGGCTCGAGCCCGTTGCAGACGAGGTCGAGGGCTGCGTCGAGGGTGCGGTCGAAGGCCACCGGGTCGTCGCTGACCAACAGGTAGCGGCCGAGGTGGGGCAACAGGCGGCCATCGGCGATGGCTGCGAGCAGCGCATGCACAGCGCGGGCGGTGGCGGGCAGGTCCAGGCCGGTCCGGGCCTCGCCGCGCTCGACCGCCGCCGCGATCATCGTCGAGATGGCTTCCAGCATCACCGCGGCCACCGGGGCGACGAGCCGGTCGCCGAGCATCGGGTCACCCTCGTAGGCGCCGCGGACGAAGAAGCTGAGCACGGCCGCCTGCTCCTGGCTCCACTCCATGCCGCCGGTAACCCAGGCGCGCAGGCCGTCGCGCAGCGGCAGGGTCGCCAGCATCGGGATGAACCCGCGCAGCTCGGCGACAAGGGCCTGCGAGACCAGCTCGATGGCGAAGTCGAGGACGCCCTCGCGGTTTCCGAAGTACTGGTAGAGCGAACCGACCGAGACCCCGGCGACAGCGGCGGTCTCCTTCAGCCGGACCCGGGAGGGGCCGCGCTCGAGGGACTCGGTGAGAATGGCTGCCGCGACGGCCCGCTGCCGGTCGGGATCCAGCCGGCGGAACGTTCCGGTGACCAGCCCGGCCTGCTCCAGCCGGCGCATGTCGTTGGGATCGAGGGCAAGCTGAACCATGGGTTCAGGTTATATGAACCACAGGTTCACTCGGGTCGTTCCGGGAATTCCCGCCCTATAGGACTCCTGTTGTCCCCGCCAGCTGCTCCCCCGACCCGGCTGGGTGGACGGGAGGCTCACCGCGGACCGTGACCAGCGGCGGCCGGTCACCGCGGATGGAGGCGACCATGTCTACCACCTGTCGCGTGGCAGCAACATCGTGCGCGCGGAAGACCGTGGTCCCCAACCAGCCGGCCACAGCTGTGGCGGCGAGGGTGCCGTACAGCCGCCCATCCACCGGCAGGTCGAGGGTCTCGCCGACGAAGTCCTTGCGGGACAGTGCCTGCAGCACCGGGTAGCCCAGCCCGGCCAGCGCCCCGGTGGCGCGGAGCAACCGCAGCGAGTGCCGCGTGGTCTTGCCGAAGTCGAGGGTCGGGTCGACCAGCACCCGTTCGTTCGGAATTCCGGCAGCCACCGCCCGCGCGGCCCCTGCGGCCAGTTCGGCCAACACCGCCCGGACGACGTCGTCGGGGTCCGGCCCGTAACTGACGTTCACCGGGTCGGTTCGCGGCGGCAGCCCACCGGTGTGGGAGATCACGTAGCCGGCGCCCAGTTCCGCGGCAACGGCCAGCAGTTCCGGGTCGGCGCCGGCCCAGGTGTCGTTGACCAGGTCGATGCCGGCGGGAGCGCAGGCCGCCGCCACCTCTGCCCGCCAGGTGTCAAGGCTGAGGATCACGTCCGGGTGGCGCTCGCGGGCGGCCAGCAGGAACGGCCGGACCCGCCCGATCTCGGCCGCTGCCGTGACCTCCGCACCCTGCTGCCCGGCCCGGACGCCACCGACGTCGATCAGGTCGGCGCCGTCGGCGAGCATCCTGTCCAGTGCGGCCAGGCCCGGTTCCAGGTCGGTGAAACGGGCCGCGGGGTAGAAGGAGTCCGGCGTCCGGTTGAGGATGCCCATCACGGCCGGGCGCGCTGCGTCGAACCTGCGTCCCCGCAGCACCAGTGGCGCCGGGCTGACCGGCCCGCTCGGCCAGGGTTGCTCCATGCCCCAACTCTGCCGCACCGGCCAAACCCCACCCCGCCGACACCCGCCGATCCCGGCCGAGGTGGCGCCGGGCTCTGGCCCTCAGCGCCCGGCGGCAGCAGGATTGGTGCCGAAGGAGGACCGATGACTTTCGACCATCCGGTGCTGGCCACGACCGAGTCCAGGGTGTTCCGCTCGGTGCAGGAGGCCACCAGCACGCGTGCAGAACGGTTCGCGCTTGGCGCTGCGCTGCGCGAGCAGGTGCCCTTCGAGAGCCTCGCCACCTGGGCGGCGACCCCGGCGAGGTTCGATCCCATCGCCCTGATCGCGATGAGCCAGGTCGGCCGGGTCCCCGAACTGGTCGGGATCAGGGTGGCCCGGATGGCCTCCTCGCCCTACGGCTTCCTGCGCGGTTCAGCCGTGGTGATGGCGGCCGACGTCGCCTCCTTGCCGTCCACCGGGATCCGGCCGGTGATCTGCGGGGACGCACACCTCGGCAACTTCGGCTTCTACCGTTCCCCCGAGGGCACCCAGGTCATCGACCTGAACGACTTCGACGAGGCCCATCCCGGCGCCTGGGAGTGGGACCTGCGCCGCCTGGTTGCCAGCGTCTGGGTGGCCGGACGCGAGAACGGCCACTCCGAAGCCGCCTGCGAGGAGGCCGTCCGGTCGTGCGTCGTCGCCTACGCGGCCGAGGTGGCCCAGCTCGCGACGATGCCGCTGCTGGCCCGGTCGTTCAACCGCCTCGACGTCAACAGCCTCCGCGACTCGGTGACCGAACGTACGCTCCGCGACGAGATCAAGCGGGCGGCGAAGCTGGCGCGGAAGCGCACCAGTGACCGGGCCCTGCCGAAGCTGACCAGCGAGGTCGACGGGCACCGCCACATCGTGCCGGAGCCACCGCTCACCACCGTTGCCGGCCCGAAAGAGGCCAAGGACCTCGCCCAGGGGCTGGACGACTACCTGGTCACCCTCGCCCCGCACTGGCGCCGGGTGGTCGGCGGCTACACCCTTGAGGACGTTGCCCACCGGGTGGTCGGGGTCGGCTCGGTCGGGTTGCGGGCCTACGTCGCCCTGCTGGTGGGTTCCAGTCCGGACGACGTCCTGTTCCTGCAGCTGAAGCAGGCCCGGCGGTCGGTGCTGGCCCGATTCGTCCATGGCGACCAGGCCTGGCACTCCCATCAGGGGCAGCGGGTGGTCGAGTACCAGCAGGCCCTGCAGACGGTCAGTGATCCGCTGCTCGGCTGGACGACCATTGACGGGCGCGACTACTACGTCCGCCAGTTCCGCAACATGAAGGGGACGGTGCCCCTGAATGCGATCTCGGAGACCGCCCTCAGCGACTACGCGGGCATTGTGGGGCACCTGCTGGCCAAGGGGCACGCCCGGACCTCCGGTGCCTCGATGATCGCCGGCTACCTGGGGGACGGCGCCGTTGCCGGCGAGGCCCTGGCCCGGTTCGCCCGGCGCTACGCCGACCAGAACGAGGCCGACCACGCCGCCCTGGTGGCCGCGGCGAGGGCTGGCCGGTTGCCGCTTGCCGAGGATGCCCTGATGGGCTCGGCCTTCCGTCCCGGCGGCTGACCACCCCCGACGCCCACCCCCGACGCCCCACCCCCTTCGCAAGCTGTGAGTTGGGCGCCGATGTCGGCGCCCAACTCACAGCGTGCGGCGTTTGGGGGCGGTGAGGGGGCGCTTTGGGGGCGTTGAGGGGCCTCTGCGAGGGTGGGGTCAGCCGATCTCGAGGAGCAGGTCGCCGCCCTCCACGGCCTGGGCGTGACCGATCGCCAGTCGCTTCACGGCGCCGGAGACCGGGGAAGTGATCGCTGCCTCCATCTTCATCGCCTCGATGGTCGCCACCTGTTCTCCGGCAGCGACCTCCGCACCCACCTCCACGATCAGCGTGACCACGCCGGCGAACGGGGCCGGCACCTGGCCGGGCACCTTCGGGTCGGCGCGCTCGGCCACAGCAACGGTGGACTGGACGCCCTCGTCGCGTACCGACACCACCCGGATCTGGCCGTTCACCGTGCAGATGACCTGCCGCATCCCGCGGTCGTCCGGATCGCCGATCGCGGAGATGCCGAGCAGCAGGGACTTGCCGCGCTCCAGCTCCACCTCGACCTCCGCGCCCTGGGTGAGGCCGTGCAGGAACTCCCGCGTCGGCAGGACGGACAGCTCGGAGTAGCTCTCGACCGCCTCCTCGTAGTCGCGGAGCGGGCCAGGGAAGAGCAGCCGGTTCAGGGTGCGGCGCGGTTCGCTGGTGAGCACGGCGGCATCCTCTGCCGACAGCTCTGTGACCACCGGCCTGGTCACCCGGCCGGCCAGCGCCTTGGTGCGGAACGGCTCCGGCCAGCCGCCCGGCGGGTCACCCAGATCGCCGTTGAGGAAGCCGATCACCGACTCCGGGATGTCGTACCTGTCCGGGTTGGCCTCGAAATCCGCCGGGTCGGCCTTGCGTCCGACCAGGGCGAGGGCCAGGTCACCGACCACCTTCGACGACGGCGTCACCTTCACGATGTTGCCGAGGATCCGGTTGGCGGCCGCGTACATGTCCTCGATGGCCTCGAACCGGTCGCCGAGGCCGAGCGCGATCGCCTGCTGGCGCAGGTTGGACAGCTGGCCGCCGGGGATCTCGTGGACGTAGACCCGGCCGGTCGGACCGGGCAGGCCGGACTCGAACGGTGCGTACAGCCGGCGCAGCAGCTCGAAGTAGGGCTCAAGGGCTGTGACGGCCGACAGGCTCAGCCCGGTGTCGCGCTCAGTGCCCTCCAGCGCGGCCACGAGGGCCGACATCGAGACCTGCGAGGTCGTGCCGGCCATCGACGCGGACGCCACGTCGACGGCATCCACGCCGGCGTCGATGGCTGCCAGCAGCGTCCCCAGCTGGCCGCCGGCGGTGTCGTGGGTGTGCAGGTGCACCGGCAGGTCGAAGTTGCTGCGCAGCGCAGCCACCAGGGTCGCTGCCGCCGGTGCGCGCAGGAGCCCGGCCATGTCCTTGATGGCCAGCACGTGGGCTCCGGCAGCCACCAGTTCCTCGGCCAGCCGCAGGTAGTAGTCAAGTGTGTACAGCTTCTCGCCGGGCGAGCCCATGTTGCCCGTGTAGCAGAGCGCCGCCTCGGCAACGGCATGGTCGGTGGCCAGCACGGCCTCGATCGCCGGCCGGATCTGGTCGACGTTGTTCAGGGCGTCGAAGATCCGGAAGACGTCCACCCCCGAGCGGGCCGCCTCGGCGACGAAGGCGTTGGTGACCGCCACCGGGTACGGGGTGTAGCCGACGGTGTTGCGGCCGCGCAGCAGCATCTGCAGCGGCAGGTTCGGCATCGCCTTGTGCAGGCTGTCCAGCCGGGCCCACGGATCCTCCTTGAGGAAGCGCAGCGCCACGTCGTAGGTGGCCCCACCCCAGGCCTCGACGGTGAACAGCTGGGGCAGCATCCGGGCGATCACCGGGGCGACGTGCATGAGGTCGCGGGTGCGGACGCGGGTGGCGAGCAGGGACTGGTGGGCGTCCCGGAAGGTGGTGTCGGTGACGGCCACTGCGGTCTGGGCGCGCAGGTCGGCAGCCCACTGGGCTGGGCCGACCTCGAGCAGCCGCTGGCGGGACCCGGCCGGCGGCGGCGCTGCAAGGACCCCGGCGCCGAGAGCCGGCAGCTTCTCCCAGGGGCGGAGCAGGGTCTGCGGCTCACCGTTGGGCTTGTTGACGCTCACCTCTGCGAGGTAGGTCAGCAGCTTCGTGCCCCGGTCGGCCGGCGTGTGGTAGTGCAGGAGGTGGGGACGCTCATCGATGAATGACGTTGTGGTACGCCCGGCGAGGAAGTCGGGATCGGAGATGACCGCCTCGAGGAAGCCGATGTTGGTGGAGACCCCCCGCACCCGGAACTCGGTCAGCGCCCGGTAGGCACGGCGGGCCGCGCTGTGCAGGTCGCTGCCGCGGCAGGTGACCTTCACCAGCATCGAGTCGAAGTGGGCCCCGACGTTGGCCCCGGCGAAGACCACCCCGCCGTCCAGCCGGACGCCGGCACCGCCCGGGGTCCGGTAGACCGAGATGATCCCGGTGTCCGGTCGGAACCCGTTGGCCGGGTCCTCGGTGGTGATCCGGCACTGCAGGGCTGCACCGCGGACGTGCACCGACTCCTGGCTGAGCCCGAGGCCGGCCAGGGTCTCCCCGCCGGCGATCCGGATCTGGGAGCTGACCAGGTCGATGTCGGTGACTTCCTCGGTGACGGTGTGCTCCACCTGGATCCGCGGGTTCATCTCGATGAAGACGTAGCGTCCGTCCTCACCGAGCAGGAACTCGACGGTGCCGGCGTTCAGGTACCCGATGTGCCGGGCGAACCGGACGGCGTCGTCGCAGATCCGCTGCCGCAGTTCCGGGTCGAGGTTCGGCGCCGGCGCGATCTCGACGACCTTCTGGTGCCGCCGCTGCACCGAGCAGTCCCGCTCGAACAGGTGGATGACCTCGCCGGTGGCGTCGGCCAGCACCTGCACCTCGATGTGCCGGGGCCGGACGACGGCCTCCTCCAGGTACATCCGGGAGTCGCCGAAAGCCGATTCCGCCTCGCGCATCGCCTCGGCGAGGGCGTCCGGCAGCGCCTCCCGGCTCTCGACCCGGCGCATGCCGCGGCCACCGCCGCCGCTGACGGCCTTCACGAACACCGGGAACCCGATGTCGGTCGACGCTGCCAGGAGCGTGTCCACGTCGGCGCTGGGCTCCGACCCGTGCAGCGTCGGCAGGCCGGCCTCGCGCGCGGCCTGGATCGCCCGGGCCTTGTTGCCGGTGAGCTCGAGGATCTGGTGGGTGGGGCCGATGAACGTGATGCCGGCGTCCTCGCAGGCCTGGGCCAGGTCCGGGTTCTCGGAGAGGAAGCCGTAGCCGGGGTAGACCGCGTCGGCGTCGGCATGCCGAGCGGCAGCGATGATGCCGGCGATGTCCAGGTAGGCGCGCACCGGGTGACCGCGCTCGCCGATCTCGTAGGCCTCGTCGGCCTTCAGCCGGTACTCGGCGTGCCGGTCCTCATAGGGGAACACCGCGACGGTGCCGATGCCCAGCTCGGTCGCGGCCCGGAACGCCCGGACGGCGATCTCGCCCCGGTTGGCAACCAGGATCTTGCGGAACATCGGGTCTCCTCAGAGATTGGCGTCCGCAAACTGTATTGCGCCGATCGGCCGGCCCGGCACCCCCTGGGCTACCGACTTCTTCGGATCGGGCCGCCCGGCAGTGCCCGACCGCCCCAGTTGGGGCTCCGGTGCGTCCAGTCCGTGAACACAGCGGCTCAGGATCCCCAGGCTGCGCGGGCGGCCTCGGCGTGGCGGGCTGCGTCCACCTCGCCGGCGGCGAAGGCACGCAGGGCCCGTTCGGGCGCGAGCAGGTCCGGGCCGATGGCCACCCGACCGGCAAGGCCGGGCTCGATCAGCACCACCCGCGAACCGCAGCGTTCGAGGGCTGCGGCCTGGTGCCGGGGCCGGCGATGCACCCGGACGGCACCCGAGAGCGGAGCCAGGGCGATCACGGCACCGCAGCCCGTGGCGACGTCGAGGTTGGCCGGTGACCGCAGGCCGCCGTCGAAGTGCAGCCGGCCGTCCACCCGCACGGCGGGGAAGACCCCAGGCACAGCGCAACTGGCCGCGACGGCTGCAGCCAGGTCTGCGGGTCGGGCTGCGGAGAAGTAGGCGGGCCGACCCGTTGCCGCCTCAGCTGCCACGATCACCAGTTGGGCCGGCCAGGGGAGGCCGGCCAGGCCGGGAGCGACGAGCTCGATCCAGCGCCGCTCGGCAGCCGGCGTCCACGACCGGGCCGCCCGGCCGCCCAGCCAGGCGAGGGCATGCCGGCGGCTGGGGTACAACTGCGCCGCGAGCAGCCGTGCCACCACCGCTGCACTGAGCCGGCCGGAACGCTCGGCGTGCCGATCGGGGTCCGGGGCGGCCAACCCCCCGCCGGTCGTGAGCCGGGCTGCCACCACTGCCCCAGCCGAGGTGCCGACCACGAGATCGGCTGCTGCCAGCCGCACGCCGGCCCGCTCCAGGCCGGCGAGCACCCCCAGCTCCCAGGCGATGCCGGTGGCGCCACCGCTGCCCAGCACGAGTGCCCTGCGCATGTCCACCCCCCGATTCTGGTCCCTGCGCCGACCCGGCGCCCACCCGTGCCGGGAAAGCCGTCGCCGGCCGCTTGCTTGGCTGATTCTTCGCGGGCTCTCAGCATGGCCCGGACCGCTGGCGGCAGACTGACCGGCGAAGGTACACCACCGACAGGAGCTCTGGGATGCGCAGTGCGGGCGTCGTAGGGGTCTTCCTGTTGTGCCTGCTGTCGGCCTGCACCCCGGCCTCGGCGCAGTGGACGCCCGGCCCGATCATCACCGACCCGGTGTCGCCGTCGGTGCAGACGCCGAGCGTGACCCCGTCCGGCAGCGCCTCGCCGACTCCCGTCCAGCCGACCGTGCCCGACGTCGCCGGCGCCCTCGACGTGAGCAGCTTCGACAGCGCCCACTTCGCCAGCCCGACGGGCCGGATCTGGTGCGCGATGCAGGCCGACTGGACGTTGTGCCACTTCCCGGCCGGTATGGACATGAGCAAGGTGCCCAACTCGGAGACCGTCTGTCCGGAGGCCGGGCTGGATGTGACCGGGGTCTCGGTGAACGACAAGGACGTCGACTACTTCTGCAGCGGTGGCGCCGAGGCCCTGCCGCAGACCGACGGGGAGTACACCGCCTGGTGGCAGGGCTCCGGCTATCCCTCGGTGAAGTACGACGGCCAGAAGATGGCGACCCTGCCTTACGGCGAGAAGCTGCTGTACGGCAACTTCGTCTGCGGCAGTGAGAAGTCCGGGGTCACGTGCGGCAATGTCGGCAACGGGGCCGGGTTCCGGGTGTCCCGGGCCGGGGTGACCCTGATCAAGTGAGCCCGGCGCCGGCGCTGGGGGGGCTCGCGCCGGCTCCGGGCCCACCACCGGCGGGCAGGGCGCCGGACGCGGCCGCGCCGTAGGTATCGTGGCGGCATGTCCCAGCCGGCGGCCGAGCTCCTCAGCCCGCTCATCGACGCCTATCGGGGCCACCCCGGAAGGGCCACGATCGACGAGCTGGTCGATGACAGCGGCGTCCGCCCGCACGCCCAGGGCCTGGCCGCAACCGTGGAGTCGATGGGGATCGGCGGGTTGCTCGCCGCCCGCGCCGAGGCCGCCAACCAGGTGGCCGACGAGGGCATCAGCTACGGGGCTGCCCAGTCCGGCGTCCGCCAGCCGTGGCTCGTCGACCCGCTGCCGCTGCCGCTGGCGGCAGCCGACTGGGTGACCCTCGAGCGTGGCATGGCGCAGCGCGCCCACCTCCTTGACGCCGTGCTGGCCGACCTGTACTCCGACCGGACGCTGCTGCGTCGCCGGGTGCTGCCGGCTGCGACGGTGCTCGGCCATCCCGGTTTCACCAGGCCGGCCGACCGGGTGGGCTCGGCGAACCGCCGCCAGCTGGTGCTCACGGCCACCGACGTCGGCCGGGACGCCGGCGGCACGTGGCGGGTGATCTCCGACCGCACCCAGGCGCCGGCCGGAGCCGGGTACGCCATGGCGACCCGCCGGATCGTGAGCCGGGTGCTGGCCGGGCTGCACCGCACCAGCGACCTGGCCCGGCTGCGGGGCTTCTTCCACGCCATGACCGGGGCGCTCCTGGATGCTGCTCCGGGCGGGACCGAGATCCCGCGGGTGGTGCTGCTCTCCCCCGGCTCGGCCAGCGAGACCGCCTACGACCAGGGGTTCCTTGCGGCCATGCTCGGCTTCCCGCTCGCGGAGGCCGACGACCTTGTGGTCAGCAAGGGCCGGGTGTGGCTGCGGGCCGGCGACGAGCTCGAGCCGGTGGACGTGATCCTGCGGCGGGTCGAGGCCATGCTCAGCGACCCGCTGGAGTTCCGCGGCAACTCCGAGGTGGGCCTTCCCGGCATGGTGGAGACCGCCCGCCAGGGCGCCGTCACCATCGTGAACCCCGTCGGTGCGGGCGTGCTGGACAACCCCGCCCTGATCGCCCACCTCGCTCCGGTGGCCCAGGCGCTCCTCGGCGAGGAGCTGTTGCTGGACTCCCCCGAGACCTGGTGGTGCGGCGACCCGGCCCAGGCGAGCCACGTCCTCGCCGGACTGGACCGGCTGGTGATCAAGCCGGTCGCCCGGACCGGCGGGACGGCGGTGCGCTACGGGTGGCTGCTCAGCGCCGCCGAGCGCGAAGCCCTGGCCTCCCGGATCCGGGACGAGCCGTGGGCTTGGTGCGGCCAGCAGCCGATCGAGCTCTCCACGGCCCCCGTCGTGACCCCGTCCGGCCTGGAACCGCGGCGGTTCGTGCTGCGCACCTTCGGGGTCGCGGTCGGCGACGAGTACAGCTTCCTCCCCGGTGGGCTCGGCCGGGTCGCCGCTGCCGTCGGGGAGCACACGGTCTCCAGCGCAGCCGGGACTCTTGCCAAGGACGTCTGGGTGCCGGCGGCCGTGCAGGAACGTCCGGAGCCGGCGGAGCGGGCCCGGCGCCGCCTCACCCTCGCGCCGCGGGAGTCCGCCGTGCCGCCGCGGGTGGCGCACACCCTGATGACGATCGGGAGGTTCGCCGAGCGGGCCGAGAGCACAGCCCGCCTGGTGAAGGTGGCAGACGACCTGGCCGAGGACTTCAGTTCCGGGCCCGGCACGCCGGGCGCCGAGGCGGCAGCCGTGCTCCTGGCCACGGTCACCCGGATCACCGGCATCGACCGGTGGTACGCGGAGACCGCGGTGGCCTACCTGACCCGGGTGACCCTCGACCCGTCGGCGGCCGGCGGGGTCCACCACAGCGCCCGCCGGCTCACCGCCGAGGCCCAGGAGGTCCGCGACCTGATGAGCGTCGACGTGTGGAGCGTCTTCAACCGGCTCGAGCGGACGCTGAACCAGCAGCCGGCGGCGGACGACCAGCTGCAGCCACTGCTGGCAGACGTCCTGGAGTCGCTGCTCGCCCACGCCGGGATCATGGCCCAGAGCATGGTCAGGGACTCCTCCTGGGCGTTCCTGGACGCGGGTAGCCGGCTGGAGCGGGCCCGGCACACCGTCTCGCTGCTGCGGCACAGCATGCTCGACCAGGGGGAGGAGACCTCAGAACTCGTCGCGGACGCCGTGCTGCGGGCCGGGGAGAGCATCATCACCCACCGCCGCCGGGCGGCTTCCGGGACCGGGCCCGCCACAGCGGCCGAATCCGTCCGCCGGCTACTGGTGCACGACCAGTCCAACCCGCGCTCGGTCGCCCACCAGCTGGGAGCGCTCGCCGCCGACCTGCGGCTGGTCGGCGATGACCGCCTCGCTGCCCAGACCGAGGCCCTGCTGGCCGACCTGGACGCTGTGGCCGAGGCCGCCCCGGCCGACACGCCGGTGCGGCTGCAGCAGTTGGCCAGGGCCCTGGATGGGCTCGGCGACCGGATCGCCGCCCGCCACTTCGTCCGGCAGGCCACCCGGCGCACGGCCGAGACCGCCTGGTCCACACCCTGGCAGGTGGGACGGTGACCGCGCAGTACGGGCTGCGCAGGTACCGGGTGAGCCATGTCACCAGGTACTCCTATGACGACGTGCTGGAGGCCTGCTACAACCGGGGACTGCTGCGGCCCCGCGAGACGCCCACCCAGCGCGTGCTCGCCACCGAGCTCGTGGCCACTCCGGAGTCGGACCTGCTGACCACCCACCTGGACTACTTCGGCAACCACTCGGTGTACCTGGAGACCCGCGCGCCGACATCGGAGCTCACCGTCGCGGCCACCAGCGTCGTCGAGGTTGACTGGGCGGTGCCCGACCTGGCCGCCCTCGACGCCTGGACGGTTGCCGAGGCCGCCGACTCCATCGCGGCCGGCGCCGATCCGGTCGAGCTGGCCGAGTTCACCCTGCCGTCCCCGCTGATCGCGATCGGCCCGAAGCTGCGGGGGTACTCCGCGGAGGCGCTGGGCCCGGACCGTCCGCTCGGGGCTGCGGTCGCTGCGCTGCTGCACAAGATCCACTCCGACTTCAGCTACCGCCAGGGCGCCACCTCGGTGAAGACGACCCTCGCCGAGCTGCTGGAGTTGCGTCAGGGCGTCTGCCAGGACTTCGCACACCTCGCTGTCGGCTGCCTGCGCGCCGCGGGGCTGCCGGCCCGGTACGTCAGCGGCTACCTGGAGACGGCGCCGCCACCTGGAAAGGAGAAGTTGCGGGGAGCCGACGCCACCCACGCCTGGGCATCGGTGCTGACCCCGGGCGGCGACTGGCTCGACCTCGACCCCACCAACGACAACTTCGCCGACTCCCGCTACATCGTCACGGCCTGGGGCCGGGACTTCTCCGACGTCTCCCCGCTCCGCGGCGTGGTCTTCACCGAGGCCGGCGGCTCCGACCTCTCGGTGGAGGTGGACGTGGAACCCCTCGCCCTGGACGACCAGGCCCCCGGCAGCGGGCCTCAGCTGTTGCCGGAGGTGTAGCTGCCGAAGGTCCGCGGGATGCTGCCGTCGGAGGTGACGTCGGCGAACCTCACCGCGATGGTGGCCGCGCCGGACCTGACCATGAAGTGGATGTGGCCGGTGAGGCTGTTGCCGACGCTGCCGACCGAGGCCAGCTGGTCCCCGGCGGCCACGGCCTGGCCGACGGTGACCTTGGCGCTGCCGTTCTGGATGTGCAGGTAGGACGCGACGGTCCCGTCGGCATGGGTGACCGCGATCTCGTTGTTGTCGCCGCCGATCCCGTCATGGCTGTCGACCACGGTGGAGACGGTGCCGGGCAGGGCTGCAAGGACGGGGGAACCGCAGGGCCGGCGGAAGTCCCAGGAGAACTCCTGGGAGAGGTTGGCCGTGGTGTGGTTGAAGCCGGAGTTGTTGCCCTGGATGACCCAGGAGCTCTCCCCACCCGGCCAGGGCAGCAGCAGGTCCGAGCGCGCGGCAGCGTACCTGGTCTCGTCGACGCTGCCGCGCAGCATCAGGTACGGCACCAGCCAGGCGAGCCCCCAGACCAGGGCGACGAGCCCGGCGCTGAGCAGCATGACCCACCAGGGCGTCGGCGGGGCACCCTTCGGCTCGCGGTCCAGGAAGGCGTGGGCGATCGGCGAGAGGGTGAACAGGGCGGCGAAGCCGAGGACCGTTGCGACCAGCCCCGTCCAGTGCAGCAGGCCGGGCACCCAGTAGGGCCCGCAGCCGACGAAGGACAGGAACGCCAGCCCGAACCCGGTGAGCGGCGCGATCACCAGCCAGGCGATCAACAGCCGCCTGGTCCAGGTGAGGGCGTCCTCGGAGACGTCGGTGGCGGACAACAGCGGGATGCTCCGGCTGAAGGCGAGGATGCCGAGGACGATCAGGAACAGCCAGCCGACGAGCACGAGCAGGCCGCTGATCACCATCGGCGTTCCGCCGGTCAGGCCGGCGACACCTGCGATCAGGATGATCAGGGAGACCACCAGCAAGCCCAGCTGGAGGCCCACCAGGTACGTACCGAGGCCGGTCATGGCATGCTCCCCCGACCTCCGGTGCGGGGTGGGCCGGAGGCCCGGCAACAGCCCACCACCAGCACCCAGGGAGCCGCCAGAGGACACAATTGCTCCCCGGGGTCAGGCTGCCGGCAGCCGCTGCGATGAATTCCCGCGGTCGACCCCGGCCGGCCGGTCGGCGTTCCTGCCCGACGGTGGCCAAGGGCCGTCCCGACGATCGGGTGGCCAAGCTGAACGCAAGCTGTCAATCCGTCCGTTCACCGGACGCAACGGCACTGCCTGGAGGAAGATTGGGGTCATGTTCTCGGTCATCGGCGGGTCCAGCGCGCCGTGCGCTGTCTGTCGCCACGTGCATCGCGACCTCGCCCGGGTGCTGGGCACCTCTGCCCCGGACGCCTGGCTCGCGGTCAGCCCCGGTGAGCGGCTCGAGGCCGAGCTGACTCCGGACGTGTGCATCCTCCCCGACGGCGGTGCGACCCGGCACTTCATCCGCGGACACATCCAGCTGCCGCTGCTGGTGCCGGATCCGGAGGTCTTCGTCTGGTCGGTGTGGGTCGAGGTCGGCGAGGAGTCGATGTCCTCGATCGCGCAGAGCTGGAGCGACCCGAACCGGGCAGCGATCGCCCCGATCACCGGCTGGCTGGCCACCGAGTTGCCCTACGAGCAGCCGACCAAGGGCCTCGAGGTGGTCGTCCACACCCGGGATCCCGGACAGGTGCCGCTGCTGATGATGGCTCCCGGCTGCGTGCACACCCTCGCCGCCGAGCAGCGGGACGGGGTCGGGCTCCACCGGGTCGCGGAGTTTGCCGAGCTGCTCAAGCGTTGAGCAGGCATGAGCGACTTCTTCGAGATCTTCAACCCGGGCCTCCGCTACACCCGCGAGCGGCTCGAGACCGAGAAGCTGCTCGTCGTCCGGAACGACCAGGGTGGTACCGGCCCGAAGCCCCTCGACCTGGACTCGGGCAGCGTTGTGGTCCGCCTGCCGGCGCCGACGACGCCGCCAGCAGCGCCCGCAGCGGAGCCCGGGACGGACGCCTGAACGCCGGCCACCCGGTCGGTTCGGCGGCCGTGGGAGCAGGAGGGACTGTCCGGGGCGACGGCTAGGTTGGGCCCATGGGTGAAATCCAGCTGCTGCGTCCCGCCGGGCTCGTCAGGTCTCCGGCGTTCAGTCACGTTGCGGTCGTGCCGCCGGGTGCGACCACCGTCTACATCGGAGGCCAGAACGCCGTCGACGAGACCGGGGCCATCGTCGGAGGTTCCGATGTGGCCGCCCAGACCGAACGGGTGATGGCCAACCTGGCGACAGCCCTCGCTGCTGCCGGCCTCGGGATCGAGCACCTGCTCCACGTCTGCGTGGTCCTGGTTGAGGGCGTCGACGTCGCCGCGGCCTACGGCGCCGCCGCCGGCGCCCTGGCTGCGGCTGCCGAGCCACCGCTGGTCAGTGCGGCGATCGTCCCAGCCCTCGGTGTGCCCGGCGCGCTGGTCGAGGTCTCCGCAGTGGCTGCGGTGGTCCGGTAGTCCCGAGCCCGGCCCGGTGCCGGCCGGCTCAGCGGCAGCCGCACCTGGCGATCACGGCCGCCTCGCGGTCCAGCCAGTCGTAGACCCGGTAGTAACTGGTCGCCTGGTTCCCCAGCTCGGCGAAGACCAGGAGCGCGCCGTCAGCTGTGGTGACGAAGCCGGCCAGGCCGGCCAGGCCACTGAGGGTGCCGGTCTTGGCGTGGACGGTGTGCCGCCCGGCCAGCTCCGACTTGTCGTCGAACCGGTTCTTCAGCGTGCCGCTCTCACCGGCCACCGGCAGCCCGCCGATCACGGGGGCGAATTCGTCGTCGCCGAGGGCCAGCCGGATCGCTCCGGCGAGCACGTTCGGGGTCAGCTTGCTGCCGGGCGCGAGGCCGCTGCCGTCCAGGATCCGCTGGCCGGACTGCCAGAGGCCGCGCTCGATGAGCCAGGCCTTCAGGTTGGCCGAGGCGCCGGCGAAGCTGCCCGGCCGGGAGTTGGCCAGGGCCGCGTGCCGGGAGAGGGTCTCCGCCGCGACGTTGTCGCTGATCAGCAGGGTGCGCTTGATGATGCGGGCGAGCGAGGTGGAGGTGACGCGTGCCAGCTCCGGGCTCGTGGGGGCCGCCTTCATGGCTGCGATCGAGACCACCTTGATCCCGGCCGCCTTCAGCTTCCTCGCGAAGGCGTTCGCCGCTGTCCTCGGCGGGCTCGAAGCCGCCAAGCCGTTGCTCAGCTTGCCGCTGTTGATCTCCAGGGCTGCCACCCGCGCCTCGTACCCCAGCCATCTCGACTTCCAGTCGGGGCTGAAGGTCGGACCGCTGAACAGGGTCGCGTCGTAACGCAGCCGGACGCTGGACCGCCCGGCCGCCTTGAGCGCTGTGACCGTTGCGCTGGCCAGCTTCTGCAGCGACGCCGGCTTGTAGGAGGAGGTGGACGTCTTGTCGGTCAGCAACGGATCGCCGCCGCCGACCAGGAACACCCGACCCTCCTCGCCGTCCACCACCCTGGTGACGAACGTCCGGTCGGCGCCGAGGATGTCGAGGGCTGCCATGGTGCTCAGCACCTTCATCGTCGAGGCCGGCGTGAGCGGCGTGCTGCCGGACCGGTCGG
>JADLEH010000355.1 GCA_020846255.1 Propionibacteriaceae bacterium | reverse complement strand
TGCATTAGCGTGAGACACGGAAGACCTCCTGTTTGTTGAGCGAACCTTCAGCAGTTCCACTCAACCGCGGGAGGTCTTCCCCGCGTTCTCAATCAGACCGTGTCGTCACAACGACTCGACCAACCTGGCTGGACATCACACCTAGGCCAAAGAAGTCGGCGATCGGGACGCAGGAGGACTGGGGATCTCCGATCGAGACATCCGCTCGTTGTATCGTGTAGCGCTACGCGATACGCTGAAGGGGTGATCGTCAGCTTCCGCCACAAGGGGCTGGAGCAGCTGTACCGGACGGGATCGAAGAAGGGCGTCCAAGCCACCCACGTCCCCAAGCTGCTCCGCATCCTGTCGCTGCTTGACGTGGCTCAAGGACCCGACGACCTGGCCATCCCGGGCTTCCGGACCCGCCCACTCAAGGCGGACCTGGCCGGCCACTGGTCGATCTGGGTGAACGGGAACTGGCGGATCACGTTCAGGTTAATCGACAGCGATGTCGAACTCGTCGATTACCAGGACTACCACTGAGGAGGTGAACACGAATGGCTTTGAACAACCCGGTACATCCCGGCGAGATCCTCCGCGAGGACGTCCTGGCTGACCTCGGCCTGAGCGTCGGCGAAGCGGCCTCCCGGCTCGGCATCTCCCGGGTCACCCTGAGCCGCGTCCTGCACGGTCACGCCCGGATCAGCCCCAACCTCGCCGTCCGTCTCGAGGAGGCCGGCGTGGGCACGGCCCGCGCCTGGCTGGCCATGCAGTCCGCCCATGACCTCGCCGCCGAACGCGCCGCCGGCCTGCCCAAGGTCACCCGCCTCGACCCCGTCGCCTGACTTCCGCGGACGTTCCGGAGGACGTCACCAACCGGCAATGGGCCTCTATGTAAAGGCGCTGGCTGATTTAGCCTTGGTGTTGGTGGGCGTGGCTTTGTCGCTGGAGCTGAAGAGCGGGGTTTCGGGCTGGGATCTCCGTCACGCTGCTGGCCGGTTGGCTGTTGGCCGTGCCCGGGTTGCGCTGGCCGCGTCCACCCTTGCGGCGTCGTGCTTCATGGTCGTGTAGACGATGTCGGACAAGCGTCGTTTGAGGCAGCGCAGGGCTTCTTTGCTGCCCTTCCCGGCCTCACGTTTGCGCTGGTAGTAGGCCTTGCCTTCGGTGTTCGCGCACGCCTCTATTGGGCGTCACCGCCGACGTTGAACGTCGCCGGAAGGCAGCCATTCCCCGAGCCAGCCCACAACAGACCAGCAGCACATTGTTGAGCCATTCCGGCGACGCCACGGACCCCGACCCACGCCGGGGCACCAGCAGGCTAACCACAGATGCACATTGTGTGTCTGGCTGGAACAACGACTTGCCCGACGCGATCGGGACAGAGCGTCAGCAGGAAGGAGGCGTGGTGAGGGCGGAAACCTTCCAATGGGACTCGTGGCGGTCTTGTTCGGCTCAAGTGGACCGCGGAGATGGCGAAGGGTTATTGCGAGCCGACCGACGGTCACACCTGACGCGGAGCACCGTGCCCCCATCAGTCGGTGGGAGGTTCGGCTCGGATCCGCCTTGCCGCGACTCGACCGACAGCAGGTTGCAGAACATCACAACTGCTTCGCCGCGCGGGAGTAGTGGAGCAGCACGAGCTCGACGGATCGAGAACTCAAACGGGGTGATCGCGTCCTCGAAGCTCCAGACGACCGGGGTTGACATCTGCGCCCGCTGGTGCGATCTTGGGTGTCAGCATTCACAGACATGTGACCGGTAAAGCGGGCAGGATCTGATGGTTGCACCACTTTGGTGGTGTTTCCCTCAGGTCCTTTTTTTGTTGCCCGGACACGGCCACACCTGCCGACAAGGAGGTCCAATGATGGATTACAAGAAGACCGCGGCCGAGATTCTCGCCGCTGTGGGTGGTCCGGCGAACGTGACTCATGTGGAGCACTGTTCGACCCGCCTGCGGTTCACCCTCGCCGACCCGGGCAAGGCCGATCAGGCTCGCCTCAAGGCCGTCCCGGGCGTGATGGGGGTTGTCGGTGCTCAGCCTCAAGTGGTTGTCGGCAATGACGTTGTCGAGGTGCATGACGCGCTGAACGCCCTTCTGGGATCGGGGAGCCGGATCGCGCCAGTATCGAACCCGGGTGCGGCGGCGAAGGTTGGCTGGGGTACCAAGCTGCTGGACTTCATCGTCGGCGTCTTCCAGCCACTCATCCCTGCAATCGCCGGTGCCGGTGTCCTGAAGTCGGTGATGCTGCTGCTCACCATGTTCGGCCTGTCCAGGCAGGACCCCACCTTCACCTCACTGGTCGCGATCAGCGATGCGACGTTCTTCTTCCTCCCGCTGCTGGTTGCTGTCACGACGGCGACGAAGCTGAACTCCAATCGGCTTGTTGCGATGGCTGCTGTGTCGGTCATGGTGCTTCCATCAATGACCGCCGCGATGGCGAAGGGAACCTCGGTATTCGGTATTCCGATCCCCAGCATCAACTACGCGTCGCAGGTGTTCCCCGCAATCCTCTGCGTGCTGTTGCTCGCCACCCTGGAACGACTCCTGACGAAGGTCACCCCCAAGCCGATCCGAATCTTCTTCGTCCCGATGATCGCGTTGCTGGTCACCGTCCCGGCGACTCTGCTCGTGCTCGGACCCCTCGGTTTCTGGGTCGGCACCTACTTCACCGCGGCGGTGCTGTGGGTCTACCACACGCTCGGCTGGATCGCCTTCCCGCTCCTGGCGGTCGCCCTGCCGTTCATCATCTCCGTCGGCATGCACAAGGCCTTCATCCCGTACGTGGTGAACCAGCTGAGCACCGCCGGCTACGAGCCGTTGTACAACCCCGCTTCCCTCGCCCACAACATCTCCGAGTCGGGCGCGAGCTTCGGCGTGGCGCTCCGCACCAAGGACACCGAGATGCGCTCGACCGCAGTCTCTGCCGGAATCTCGGCACTGTTCGGGATCACCGAGCCCGCCCTCTACGGCATCACGATCCAGAACAAGCGTGCCCTGTGGAGTGTCCTGGCCGGCGCCGCGGCGGGAGCGACCTGGCTCGGCCTGACGCAGGTCACGTCCTACGTGGCGGTGGGACCCGGCCTGGCCAGCATGTCGATGTTCATCAACCCTGACGACCCGCGCAACATCGTCAACGCGATCATCGGCGCGCTCATCGCCTTCGGCACCGCGTTCGCAGCTTCCCTGTTCCTGTGGAACGACGCCGTGTCCGCGACTCTCAAGGCCCGGGGCGTGGCACCGCTGGAGGATGTCCTGCCCGGTGACGTGCTCAGCCCTGTCGATGGCGAGGTCGTGGCCCTGGCCGATGTCGCGGACAAGGTCTTCGCGGGCGGGGTGCTCGGTCAGGGATGCGCGGTCCGCCCCGCGTCCGGCGAGTTCCGCAGCCCGGTCGCGGGTCGAGTGTCGATGCTCTTCGACACCCATCACGCACTCGGCCTGACCACCGACGATGGCATCGAACTGTTGCTTCACGTCGGTCTGGACACGGTGCGGTTGGGCGGCAAGCATTTCACCGTGCACGTCACCAAGGACGATCGGGTGGAGGCCGGGCAGCTGCTGCTGACCGCGGACCTGGTCGCGATCACGGCGGCCGGCTTCGACACCACGACACCTCTCGTCGTGACAAACGCTCATGACTTCGAGGTGTCCGGGGTGGCGGCCGGGGCGATGGCCAAGCACGGAGACCCGCTGTTCCACGTCGCGAAGAAGGTGGCCCCCAGTGGCGCCGTTTCCTGACGGGTTCCTGTGGGGAGGCGCCCTCGCAGCCAACCAGTGCGAGGGTGCCTGGGACGTCGACGGCCGCGGGCCATCCGTGGCTGACGTCGCCGCCTACCGGCCCAACCTGGCCAACACCGAGTACGCAGCCCACCACGCCGTCACCCTGGCCGGCATCGCCGAAGCCATGGCGACCACCGATCTCACGTACTACCCGAAGCGGCGGGGCATCGACTTCTATCACCGCTGGCCAGGAGACCTGGACCTGTTCGCCGAACTCGGCTTCAGGGTGTTGCGGGTGTCGATCTCTTGGAGCCGGCTGTACCCGACGGGGTTCGAGAGCGAACCGAACCCCGCCGGTGTCCGGTTCTACCGAGAGCTGTTCGAGGGGATGCGGCACCGGGGCATCGAGCCCCTGGTGACCCTGTCCCACTACGAGATGCCCTTGGAACTCGCCACCCGCCTCAACGGTTGGGCCGACCGGCAGGTGGTCGACCTGTTCGTCCGCTTCGCCCGCACCTGCTTCACCGAGTACGGCGACCTGGTGAAGCTGTGGCTCAGCTTCAACGAGATCGATTCGGTGATTCGCCACCCCTTCACCTCGGGCGGCGTAATCGAGGAGCTGTGCCCGGACGGGCTGGAGGCGGCGTGCTACCGCGCGGCGCACCACCAGTTCGTGGCGTCCGCCCTGGCGACCCGGGACCTGCGAGAGCTCGTCCCGTACGCCCGGATGGGGTGCATGCTCACCAAGCTGACCACCTACCCGCGCACTTGTCACCCCGACGACGTGGCCGCGACCTTGGCGAAGAACCTGAACAACTACTTCTTCGCCGACGTCCAAGCATTCGGGGAGTACCCGGCCACTCAGCTGGCCGCCCTCGCGGCCAAGGGGATCATCGTCCCCTGGCAGGACGGCGACCGCGAGCTGCTCAAGGCCTACCCGGTCGACTTCGTGTCGTTCAGCTACTACCAGTCCTCGACCGAATCGGTCGATCCGGACGCCGAGCGCACCCCGGGCAACACCATCCTGGGCGTGAAGAACCCCTACCTGCCCAGCAGCGAATGGGGCTGGCAGATCGACCCGGTGGGGCTGCGGATCTCGCTGATCGAGCTGTACGACCGGTACCGCAAGCCGCTCTTCATCGTGGAGAACGGACTCGGCTATGCCGATGTCGTTCAACCCGACGGGTCGGTCAAAGATCCTTATCGGGTGGAGTACTTCCGGGCGCACTTCGAGCAGATGGCGCTGGCCATCGAGGCCGGCGTCGACCTGATGGGCTACACCTGCTGGGCGCCGATCGACATCGTCAGTGCATCGTCCTCGCAGATGTCGAAGCGGTACGGCTTCATCTACGTCGACCAGGACGACCTCGGCAACGGCACCCTGGAGCGGTCCCGGAAGGACTCCTTCCACTGGCTGCAGGGGGTCATCGCCAGCAACGGCCGCGACCTCACCGGAATCTGAGCCGGCCATGCCCATGTCACAGCCGCAGCGCATCACCAAGGTGCTGAACTCCAGCGTCGTCCTCGCGACCGACGACGCGGGTCGGGAGTCGATCCTGCTCGGCCGTGGCATCGGCTATGGACGCAAGAACGGCGAGATGATCGCCGAAGAGGTCGTCGACCGGGTGTTCCTCCCGGTCGACGACCCCGACTCCCGAGCCCTGGTCGACCTCCTCGGCTCCATCCCAGCCACGTACGTCCTTCTGGCCAGGGACGTGATCGCCCACGCCCAGACCGAACTCAAGGTGGAACTGCATCCCCACCTCCTGCTCGCGCTCACCGACCATCTGCACTTCGCCGCCGAACGCCACGAGCAGGGCATGCGGGTCGTCAACCGGCTCACCTGGGAGATGCGCACCTACTACCCGGACGAGTTCCGGGTGGGGACCGAAGCGCTCCGCACGATCAACGAGCGGCTCGGCATCGACCTCCCCGACGATGAGGCGACCAACATCGCGTTCCACCTCGTGAACGCTCGAAACGATCCACACTCCGCCTTCGACGCGCTGAGGGCAGCCACCCTGATCTCCGAGCTTGTCGCGATCGTGTCCTACCGCTCCGGCTTCACCGCCTCACCCACCGACCAGGACCAGAGGCGCTTCGTCGTCCATCTCCAGTTCTTCGCCGACCGCCTCTTCACCGGCCGGCTCCTCAACTCCGACGGCGGCTTCCTCTACGACCAGATTCGCGCCAAGTACCCCCGCGCCACCGAAACAGCGCACCTGCTGGGACAACATGTGCAGACCCAATACGGCGTCGAACTACCAGACGAGGAAGTCGGTTACCTCGGGCTCCACATCCAGCGCCTCCTCAGCAACGTCACCGGCGGATGAGGAGACGCGGTACCGAGGGGTTCGTGGACGCGATTCGGCAACACCGCGGCCCGCTGATGGCACGTCGAGCCATTGGCATGAGCGAGCATGGTGCCGAATGCGAGCCCTACCCCCGACCGGCCGACTCCGACAGCCGCCTGGCGATCTCGGCGTCTCGGTCGCTGGAGGCGTGCTGGTAGCGCATCGCTGCTGCCGCCGTGGAGTGTCCGAGACGCGCCTGCAACTCGGCCAGGGTGGCTCCTGCTCGCGCTGCCATAACGGCGCCGGTGTGCCGCAGGTCGTGGAAGCGAAGGTCAGGACGGCCGACCTCGTTGCGGGCCTTGTCGTAGAGCTTGCCGAAGGTGCGAGGGTGCATGTTGCCACCCCGTGCGGCCGGGAAGAGCAGAGCGTCCGGGACAGGGCCCGTGTAGCGATCCAGATGGGCCGACACGGTCCCGATCACGTGGGGCGGGATGTGCACGTCCCTGATGCCGGCCATGCTCTTGGGGGTGCCGATCGTGGCGAAACCGTTGGGCCACGTCACGCCGCGGCGCACCCTTACGACTCCCCTGCGCACATCCACATCCTTGCGTCGCAGCTCGGCGATCTCGCCGTAGCGAAGCGCCAACCACCCGCCCAACAGCACCGCAAGTTGCAGACGCTCAGGCATCGCATGGGCGATGGCGTCGAGTTCGGCCACCGACGCCGGCTCGATCTTGTGGGCGCGCCTCACGACGGCGGCACCCTTGATGCGGAAGGGGTTCACGTCCACCAGCTCGTCGAGTACCGCGCCGTTGAGTATGGCGCTCAGGAGCTGGTACGAATGTGCCCGCTCGGTTGGTCTGGACGGATCAAGCGATCGATACCAGTCCCGAACGTCGGACGACTGGATGAGGCGGAGTTGTGCGCTTCCGAAGGCGGGGACCAGTCTTCGGTCAAGGAATCGCTGGTATTCGCTCCGTGTCCGCGGCTTGATCTCCCGTTCGGCGAGCCAGCGGACCGCATAGACAGCAAACGTGATGTTCTCTGGCTCCGCAGGAGGAGCCGGCTTCCAGCGGTACTCCAGCAGCTCGGCGTGGCGCATGTCGATCCAGGCGCCGGGGTCACCCTTGGTGAGGAACGTGACAGGAGCCAGATGACGCTGGCCCTCCCGATCGAGATAGCTCGCCTGGCCGGCCGGATGGCAAGGCACGGATCGTCCCGAACCCACGCCGTCGGCGCCTCTCGCGCTCAGGCCCCGCAGGCGTGACCTCGGGACGATGCAGCGGCACAACATTGGTCTGCGACATGCATATCCTCGCTCTCCCGTGAGGATTCCCGTGCCCTTGTCGTGCGTTAACGAGGGTCACTGAGAGTCCATTTGGGTCTATTTCTGTCCGTACCTTCAGGTCATTTCTTGGGCGTGAAACCCGTAGTCACAGCCACAAGAATAGCTTGTCAGGGCGATTGGCAAAAGCGGCCAACTGTCACATTCGAATCCCGTTAGCTCCACTCAATCGAAATCGCCTTGACCAGGGGAAACAGCCCTCGTCGGGGCGATTCTCGCGTTTGGTCCGCTCCTGCGCCCTGTGGAAGCACCTGCCCCCGTCCGCCGTGAGCCTCAAGGGCATGACAACGCTCTAGTGGTCGGGCCCTGGCCGCAGGCACCTCGGCCAGGACGCAGGTCAGTCAAGGGGATGCACTCGCCGAGGACTTGGCATCGATGGGGGTGAGCCGGCACCGGGCGGGCTGAAAGCTCTTCGCCACTTCCAATCTATACAGTTGATGGGGGCTTGCCGCAAGGCCCCCCGGCCGGAGGAGAATCACGCCGGTTCGCGAACTTCGCGAGCCACCGCACATCCGGTGAACCGACTACGGAGCTGATTCCTTGACCCTGGAGACCACCCCTGCATTCAATCTCCCCGACCACCTGGCAGCGAAGGCCGATCCGAGGCTGATCGCTGCGGACGAGCAACACTTCGCCGCCATCGAGGCTGCCCTGGCGCAGCGAATCGCCGACCTGACCGAAAGCCTCGCCGTCCAGCGCCTTGCCCCCGGCGGCAAGGGTCGCGCCGCGCTGGAGCGGGACCTGGAGATCCACCGGCTGACCGGTCAGCTGCGGGTGCTGCGTCGCTTCGGGCTGGATGTCTGCCTCGGCCGCTTCGTGAAGGCCGACGATCCGGAGCCGACCTACATCGGCCGGCTCGGCCTCACCGACAGCGCCGACCGCCGGCTCCTGATCGATTGGCGGGCGCCGGCCGCAGAGCCCTTCTTCGCCGCCACCTACGCCAACCCGATGGGGCTGGTCAGCCGGCGCAGGTACCGCTGGACCGGCGGTCGGGTCAGCGACTACTGGGACGAGGTCTTCACGGCGGACGGACTGGAGCAGAACGCAGCCCTGGACGACCAGTCGGCATTCATCGCCAGCCTCGGCAGCACCCGGACGGCACGGATGCGGGACGTCCTGAGCACCATCCAGGCCGACCAGGACGCGATCATTCGCGCCGGCTCGCGGGGTGCCCTGATCGTGGACGGCGGCCCGGGCACCGGGAAGACGGTCGTGGCCCTGCACCGCGCCGCCTACCTGCTCTACTCCGATCCGCGCCTGGGCCATCGCCGGGGTGGCGTGCTGTTCGTCGGGCCGCACCAGCCCTACCTGGCCTACGTCTCGGAAGTGCTCCCAAGCCTCGGCGAGGAGGGGGTCCAGACCTGCACGCTGCGGGACCTGGTCATCGAGGGGCGCGGTGCCCGGGTTGAGGAGGACCCGGAGGTGGCCCGCCTGAAGTCGTCGGCGAACATGGTGGCGGCCATCGAGCCAGCCGTGGGCCTGTACGAGGAACCCCCCAGCCAGGGGATGCTGGTCGAGACCTACTGGTCCGACCTCTGGCTCAGCCCGGCCGACTGGGCGCAAGCCTTCGAAGCCCCCGAGCCCGGCACACCGCACAACGAGGCTCGCGACACGGTCTGGGCTGAACTGCTCTCCATCCTGATGGCCAAGCAGGAGACCACCGACGCGGAGTCGACCGAGCTGCTCCGGCGGTCGCTGGTGCAGAACGACGAGCTGGGCACGGCCTTCCGGCGGGCCTGGCCGCTGCTGGAACCGGATGAGCTCGTCTCCGACCTGTGGTCGGTTCCGGCCTACCTGCGCCGGTGCGCCCCCTGGCTCACCCCCGAAGAGGTGCGAAGCCTGCGGCGCGCCGAGGGCGAGCCATGGACGACCGCCGACCTGCCACTGCTGGATGCGGCCAGGCAGCGGATCGGCGACCCGGAGGCGTCCGTTCGCCGGCGCCGGGCCGAGGCGGCCCGAGCCGCGGAAGGCGAGCAGCTGGCAGCGGTCATCGACGACCTGATCACGGCCGACGACGACTCCGAGGGGCTGGTGACGATGCTGCGCCACCCGGACATCCAGCAGAACCTCTACGACCCGGACGCCGTGCCGGCCGCCGACCCCGACCTGCTCGCCGGACCGTTCGCCCACATCATCGTGGATGAGGCCCAGGAACTGACCGACGCCGAGTGGCAGATGCTCCTTCGCCGGTGCCCCTCCCGCAGCTTCACCATCGTCGGCGACCGCGCCCAGGCCAGGCACGGCTTCACGATGTCGTGGCAGGAGCGGCTCGAGCCGCTCGGCTTCCACCAACTGGACCTGGCAACCCTGAGCATCAACTACCGGACGCCGGCGGAGGTGATGGCCGAGGCCGAGCCGGTCATCCGGGCGGTGTTCCCCGAGGCGAACGTGCCGATCTCGGTCCGCAGCAGCGGCGTCCCGGTTCATCACGGCTCCACCTCCGAGCTCGAAGCCATCCTTGACCGGTGGCATTCGGATCATCCGGAGGGGGTCGCGTGCGTCATCGGTGACCCGACCTTCCGGGGCAGTCCCCGGGTCCGGTCGCTGAGCCCGGAGAACGTGAAGGGCCTGGAGTTCGACCTGGTCATCCTCTTCGACCCGGACTCGTTCGGTGCCGGGATCGAGGCAACGGTCGATCGCTACGTGGCCATGACCCGCGCCACCCAGCAACTCGCCATCCTCAACCGGCCACGGTGACCTGCCACACGGCTTGACCGCTTGGGACAGACTTGGACGCGAACTGTGCCGCACGCGACGAGGAGGGGACGTGGGCCTTTTCCACCGACGCAAGCCGGCCACCGTCCAGGCGACTGAGCCGCGGGCGGGCATCGCCGACTTCTGGAACTGGTGGGCGGTCGCGGCGGCAGAGCTGGCCGATGCCATCCCGATGGCAACCGTGAACCGGTACGTCGACGTCATGACAGCGCACGTCAACGCGATCGACCCCGGCCTCGCCTGGGAGTTCGCACCCGGCCGGACCAGCCGGCACCAGCTCACCGTGACGGCCGAGGGCGACCCCGGGTTGCGCCGGGTCGCCAGGCAGTGGCTGCGTGCCGCCCCGCCGCCGGACACGGTCTGGTCGTTCCATGACCTGCGCCAGCCGGGCCCGCTGGGATTCCGGCTGTGGATCGGCGGGGTCGACCTGAACCTGAACGAGGTAAGGGTGGCAGGTACCCGGCACGGCAGCGGGTTGGACGTCATCGTGCACCATCCGCTGTTCGCGTCGCTCCCGCAGCAGGTGCAGGCCCAGATCGCGTTCCTCAGCCTGGACACCGCCCTCGGGGAGGAGGCTGTGGAGCTCTGGATCGGCGGCGTCGGCCGGGCGGCGGAGGAACCCGTGGGGAGCCGTCCGCTCGCCGAACTGCCGGCGCTGGTGGCAGAGGTGATCGCCGACGGGATGCCGGACGGCTCCATGGGCTGGACGATGCTCCGCGGCGAGGGCCCCCGGGGTCCGCTGCTGGTGAGCCGGCTCAACCGGCTCTCACCGGTCCAGGCACCCCAGCACGACCAGCACGCAGCGGTAACCGTACCGTTCAGCGACCACACCGCCGCCGGCCTGCCCGGACCCGGGTCGCTGGACGCGCTGCGCGCCTTCGAGAACCACCTGACAGCGATCGTGAAGGGGTCCGGTCAGCTCGTGGCGGTCGAGACCAGCGGGGGCGTCCGCACGCTGCACTACTACGTCGACTCCGGCACCCCGGCCGCCGCGCAGCTCGAGGCGGCCACGCGTGGCTGGGAGCAGGGCCGCGTCGGCGTCGAGGCGCGGCTGGACCCGGCCTGGGATTCGGTGCGCCGGTTCCGCGACTGAACCGGCAGCCAGGGGCGCCGGTCCGTTGAGCCGGCGGCGGCGTCAGCCGCGGTGCAGGCCCGGCTGGACGACCCGCCGGCTCGAGGCCGGGTGGCTGGCGAGGGCTGCCGGGGGTCGGACTGGCCGGGGCCGCAGGTTGCCGCCGCAGTTCGGGCACACCCCGCCGAGGCAGCGATCGGCACAATCCGCGCACCAGGTGCACTCGAAGGTGCAGATCATGGCGTCGGACGCCTCGGGCCCCAGGTCGGTACCGCAACACTCGCAGTTCGGTCGCAACTCCAGCATTCAGGCAGCGTACTGGTGACGAAACGTGATCCGCGGAACTGCCGCCGTGCGCTCCGGAGGCCACCGCGGTCGCCCGACCGCTCGCCCCTCAGCGGACCAGCTCGAGGCCCAGCCAGTCGGCGAGGGCTTCGAGTTCCGCGTCCACTGCTGCGGCGATGTCGCCGGTGTGCGGCTCGTCCTCGTGGACGGCGTTCACCACCAGCCGGCCGGACCGGCGATCCGCGGTGGCATCGACCTTGCCGACCAGCCGGTCGTGGTGCAGCACCGGCAGCGCGTAGTAGCCCCAGCGGCGCTTGGCCACCGGCTTGTACATCTCCAGGACGTACTCGAAGCCGAACAGCTGCTCCGCCCGCACCCGGTCGTGGACCAGCCGGTCGAACGGTGACAGCAGGGCCGTCCGGCCGCTGAACGGTCGGTCGAGCTGGTCGGGGTCGACCCGCCACTCCCCCGGCAGGCCCACCACGACGGCCGGGACACCGGCGGTACCCACCTGGTACGGCTCCCCCGGCACCACCGTCCCGCCGACCCGGACGATGCCAGAAGCCTTGAGGCGCAGCTCCTCCCGCTGGCGAAGCGCCTCGGCGCGGTCCGGGAGCACCAGCCCGGCCGGGTAGACCCGCTCAGCCAGGTCGAACACCCGCTGCCGCCCAGCCCGGCCGGCGATGGCGACCTCGCCGGTCAGGGTGAGGAACTCCAGCATCTGGGTGACGTTGCGCTCATGGGTCCAGCCGGTGGAGCGCCAACCGACGACCGCGGTGTCGGGAAGGTCGCGGGACAGCGATGCCCCGCGCTCGCGGAGTGCAGCCAGCAGGTCCCGTCGGAAGCTGTCGTTCACCTCGAGCCATTCCCGGTAGGCCGGGTGGGTGGGCCAGCCGGCCAGCGAACCGAGCACGATCGCCAGCTGGGAGACCGGGCGGATGAAGGCGTCCAGCTCGAACAGCAGGCCCGAGCGCACTGCCGCCTCAAGCTGGGCCGGGTGGTAGTCGTTGCCCAGCCGGCTCCAGGCCACCAGGTCCGCGCTGGGCGCAACGGCTGCGGTCGGATCGAGTTGCAGCAGGTTCAGGCGCTCGACCAGCTCGACGACACCCTTGGGACGATCGGCGTCGAGGAGTTGCGCCCGGACGGCGATCCGCCGGGCCGTCTGGAGCTCCAGCTGGATGGGCATGGCCGAAACCCTAGATCATGCCGAGGTCCCGTCCCGGGTGGGAGCAGCCGTCAGGCCTGCGCGCCAAGGTTGTAGGCCGCCATCCGCCAGTACTCACCGACTGGCTTCAGCACCAGCCAGTGGCAGTTGCCCAGCCCGGCGAACAGCCGGGCGTGGGAGTAGTCCAGGCCCATCAGCAACAGGGCCGCGACCCGCATCGACAGCCCGTGGCCGACCGCGAGCAGCACGTCGTGATCGCCGGCTGCCTCGGCGTGGTCGAGCAGCGCGAGCGCGACGCGACGTCCGGCTTCGGTTGCCGACTCCCCGGTCGGTGAGCGCCGGAAGTCGCGGCCCTCGGCGAGGGCTGGCCAGAAGTCGGGCTCGGCGAGCCCGACCTCGTCCATGCTGAGCCCGGCCCAGGAACCGACGTTCACCTCGCGTAGCCGTGGGTCGGACCGGACTGAGATGCCCAGCCGGGTGGTCACGATCCGGGCAGTCTCAACGGCCCTGGACAGGTCGGAGCTGACCGCCGTGGTGATGCCGAGGTTGCCGAGCCGCCCGGCCACAGCGGCTGCCTGTTCCCGGCCGGCCCCGTTCAGCGGGATGTCGGCATGGCCCTGGAAGCGCCCACCGTCGTTCCAGTCGGTTGCCCCGTGGCGCAGCAGGACGATGCTGCTCGCGGTCATTCGGTGGCCGGCGGCGGTTCCAGGGGACCGAGGTCGAGCCGGGGGCAGTCCTTCCAGAGCCGCTCCAGCCCGTACAGCGCCCGCTCCTCGGAATGCTGGACGTGGACGACGGTGTCCAGGAAGTCGAGCAGCACCCAGCGGTTCTCCCGGTCGCCCTCACGGCGGACGGCTTTCACCCCGGCCCGGAGCAGCGCTTCCTCGACGGCGTCCACCACAGCTCCGACCTGGCGCTCGTTGGTGGCGTGGACGATCACGAAGATGTCGGTGATCGCCAGCCGTTCGGAGACGTCGAAGGCGACCGGATCCAGCGCCTTCTTGGCGACGGCTGCACGGGCAGCGATCCGGGCGATGTCCAGGGCGTGTTCGGTTGCGGTCACTTGACTCCTCTGGGGCGGTAGAGCCCCCGTTTGGCGATGTACTGGACGATGCCGTCCGGCACCAGGTACCAGATCGGCAGACCCTGCGCGACGCGCTCGCGGCAGGCGGTTGAGGAAATCGAAAGGGCCGGCACTTCGAGCAGGGTGACCTTGTCCTCCGGCAGGTGGGCGATGTCGCTCTCCCCCAGCGGTACCCCCGGCCGCGACACCCCGACGAAGTGGGCGAGGTCGAACAGCTCCTCCACCCCTTTCCAGGTCAGGATCTGGCTGAGGGCGTCAGCGCCGGTGATGAAGAACACGTCCACCAGGACGCCCCGCAGTTTCCGGATGTCGCGCAGGGTGTCGACCGTATAGGTCTCCCCGGGGCGCTCGATGTCCACCCGGCTGACCGAGAACCGCGGGTTCGAAGCGGTGGCGATCGTGGTCATCAGGTAGCGGTCCTCTGCCTGGGACACCTTGCGGTCGGCCTTCTGCCAGGGCACCCCGGTCGGGACGAACACGACCTCGTCAAGGGCGAACCTGGACTGCACCTCGCTGGCTGCGACCAGGTGGCCGTGGTGGATCGGGTCGAAGGTGCCGCCCATCACTCCCAGGCGCAGCCGGCGGCCGCCGGTCTGCTCCCAGGCGATCGGGGTTTCGCTCATTTGGCGTGCGGTCGGCTCTTGCCAATTCCGCGGACGAAACCGAGCCCGGTCGCGAGGATTGCGAACGTGACCAGCCCGACGACCACGGGGACGGTCACGTCGTAGACGACGGCCTGCAGGACGGTGTGCATGCCGCGGATCCTACACGGGCGCACCTTCGGACCGCCTCCCCGCATCCCCACCGCCGTCCCCTGCCGCCTCCCCAACGCGCCTGCCCAAGCCACCCAGCTCCCCAGCCCAAGCCCCCCCAGCTCCCCAAAGGTGG
>JADLEH010000354.1 GCA_020846255.1 Propionibacteriaceae bacterium | reverse complement strand
CACAGCTGCTCGGCCTCATCCATGAAGTGGGTGGTGACGATCAGCGTGACGCCCTGCTCCTTCAGCCGGAACAGCCGGTCCCAGAGGATGTGCCTTGCCTGCGGGTCGAGCCCGGTGGTCGGCTCGTCCAGCAACAGGATCCGGGGCTCGTTGACCAGCGCGCGGGCGATCGTCAGCCGGCGCTTCATCCCGCCGCTCAGCGAGTCCACCTTCACCTTGGCCTTGTCGGTCAGCTGGGCGAACTCCAGCAGCTCGTCGGCCTTCGGCCCGAGGTAGGCGTAGGGCAGGCCGAAGTAGCGCCCGTACATGATCAGGTTGTCCCGAACCCGCAGCTCGGTGTCCAGGTTGTCGGTCTGCGGGACGACGCCGAGGTTGGCGCGCACCTCCGGACCCTGGACCTCTGGATCCATCCCGTTCACCAGCAGCGTGCCGGACGTGCGCAGGCTGGTGCCGCCGATCATCCGCATCGCGGTGGACTTGCCGGCGCCGTTGGGCCCGAGCAGCCCGAACGACTCCCCGGCCGCCACCTCGAAGGAGACCGCGTCGACGGCTCGGAGCTCGCCGTAGGTCTTGGTGAGCTCACTGGCAACGATCACAGGCACCCGGCCACCTTAACCAGCGGCGCCGACAGCCCGCACACCGGCGAAGTCGCCCCGGCGGGTGGCTCAGAACTCCTCGTGGATGGCCGGATCGGCCCCGGTCAGCCGGCCATCGGGACGCCCGAGCGCCGTGATCGCTGCCACCTGGCCGGCGTCCAGCTCGAAGTCGAGCACCGACAGGTTCTCCAGTTGCCGCGCCGGCGAGGCCGCCTTGGGCAGTGGGACGGCCCCCAGCTCCAGATGCCAGCGCAGGACCACCTGGGCCGGCGTGCGGCCGTGCGCATCGGCGATCTCGACGACCACCGGGTCGCGCAGCAACTCCCCGGCCCGGCCGAGCGGGCTCCAGGACTCGGTGCGGATGCCCAGTTCCGCGTCCACCTCGCGTTGCCGGAGCTGCGGGAAGTAGGGGTGCAGCTCGACCTGGTTCACAGCCGGGGTGACGCCGGTCTCGGCGATGATCCGGCTGAGGTGCTCCGGCAGGAAGTTGCTCACCCCGATCGAGCGGAGCAGCCCGTCGCGCTGGAGGTCGACCAGGGCCTGCCAGGCCTCCGGGTAGCGGCCGACGCCCGGGTTCGGCCAGTGGATCAGGTACAGGTCGATTTGGTCCAGCTGCATCCGGTACAGGGACTCGTGCACGCAGGTGGTCGCGGCGGCGTAGCTGTGGTGGCGCCCCGGCAGCTTGGAAGTGATCGTGATCTCCGCCCGCGGCACGCCGGAACGGCGGACGGCCTCCCCGACCGTCCCCTCGTTCTCGTAGTTCACGGCCGAGTCGATCAGCCGGTAGCCCTGGCGCAGCGCGCTGACGATGGCTGCGGCTCCGCCCGGCCCGCCGAGGGGATAGGTGCCGAAGCCGATCACCGGCAGGGGGTGGCCGTCATTGAGTGTGTGGCTTGGGATCATGCCTCGAAGCTAACCCGTTCAGGCAACCCCGCCCCCCGGGCCTCAGCTGCGGTTGGTCCGGTAACGCAGCGAGTTCGGCCGGCACGGGCACTCGGTCGCGATCTGCATCGGGGCGATCCGGCGCTCGTCCCGCAGCGCGAACAGGGCTGGCACGATCCGGTCCCGCAGCGCGTACGGATCGATGGTGTTCAGGTAGATCTTGGTCGCCCCCTCGAACCCGGCGATCGTGGAGGTGCGCCACTTCAGCATCACCCGCCAGGGCATCGGCAGGTCGGCGTCGATCGGACGGTAGTGCCACTCCTCGTTGGCCGGGATGTCCACCCCGGTCGCAGCGTGCATGGCGTGCACCAGGTCGGAGACGGCCCGGAGTTCGGCGTCGGTGTGGTTCCACGGGTCGCAGGCCTCCGACTTGGAGTAGATCTCGATCGTCGGGTAGCGGTGGCCGAACCCGGCGAAGGCGATCGCGTGCTCGTTCTCCGCGACCACGAGGTTCTTGTAGGCGGCGTAGTTGGGCCCGTACTCGTTGTAGATGTTCGGATTGCCGCGCAACCGCTCCATGGCCTGCTCGTGCTGGACCCCCCGCTCGTCGATCGCCACCAGCTGCTTGTGCAGGTGGTCGAACGATGCGCCGGCCGGGCGCAACCAGTTCTGGAACACCGCGACGTACCGGGCGTAGCGGTTGAGGTCGAACAGGGCGGAGACCGACTCCACGGTGAAGGCGAAGAAGCGGTGGTGCTCCTCCGGGGTCAGCGTGCCGGAACCGGCGAGCTGGGTGTTGTCGGTCGCCCCGTCCACGAAGTGCCTGCGGGCGACGATCACGTCGTGGCCGCCGCCGAAGAAGCCGGAGGCTGCCTCGAGCTGGCCGTCCACCCCCATCGCGTCGATCACCTCGTCGGTGCGACCACCGGCCTTCAGCTTGTTCCGCACCACAGCGAGCACATGTGCCCGGCCGGCCGGCGAGGCGAGGTAGGCGACCTTGCGGTCCCGCACCCGGGCCGGCAGCTCGTAGCCGTAGTTGGCGTGCCAGTAGTCGTAGGAGAGGATCTCGAACAGGTTCGGGACCCGGCGGAATTCCGCGACCGTGGCTTCCAGCTCCTCTGTCGGGACCCGGTAGCGGGTCTCCCAGATGCCGTCGGGGTGGCGGACGACCCGCGACTTCTCCGGCGGGGTCTCGAGGTACCGGCCCTCACAGAAGGGGCAGTGCCTGCCGTGCAGGGCCGGGTCCAGGGGGACCGGGTCGGGCAGCACGACCCCGAGGGGACGGTTCCCGCGGCCGGCGACCGTCCACACCTCGGTCCCGCTGAACGGGTTGAGCTGCTTTACCGTGCCGTCCTTGAGCTGGCTGATGAACTCCGGCTCCCGCAGGTAGGGATGCACCACTTCTGTCCCCTTGTCTAGTCGCATCCCATCCTCGCGGATGTGACGCCCACGACGGATCGCACGAAAGGGGACAGTCCCCTTTTGTGCGGTGATCGATCGAGCCTTCAGGCTAGTCCGTCCACCCGGGATCGGATTCGACCACCCGCCGCCCGGCCCGGATTGCGACGGCTCACATTCCTGCAGGAATTCATCGACAAGGCGCTCCCACCCTTCACAGATTCCGATTGCGCAGTCCCCCAAAAGGGGGACAGGAAGAATGCGGGGGCCGGGGCACTTCTCCGGGCCGGGTTGGCGTAGTACCGTTTGGCTAGGCCATTCGAGCTGAGTTGGCGCCGTGGGGACGCCGGGGAACCCTATTCACCGGAAACCGGTCGGCGCACCAAGAAAACCTCCCAACCCCGTAACTTCCTGACGTTGCCCGGCGGTTACCCAGGTGTGAGCTCCCGAATGGCAATCCCGTCATCTTGGGCCAGCCGCTGCTCTTCCCCCCAAGGAGCACGAATGACCGGGTTCAAGCGGGAACGCGGCGCCGCCGCCGTTGAGTTCGCGCTGCTCCTGCCGCTCCTGATGATGCTGCTGCTGGCGATCATGGAGTTCGGTTACGCCTTCTTCATCCAGGCCACCGTTGCCGGCGCCGCCAGGGTCGGCGTGCGCCACTACGTGGTCAACTACAACAGCAACGACCCGACCACGGCTGCCAACGCCTCCGCGACAGCCATCGAGCTGGCGAAGTCGGCGGTGCCGGACCGGAACCTGGTCGTCGGCAGCGTCTTCACCGCCGCCTGCGCGGGGAACACCCAGACCACCTTCGTCCTCACCTACAAGTACCAGACGATGACCGGGCTGCTGGATCCGATCGTCGGCAAGAACCTCACCGTGACCGGGAAGGGGAGCATGCAATGCGGCGGCTGACTGAGCGGGCAGGGCGCGAGCGCGGGGCGGTCGCCGTCGTGGTGGCCATCTGGACGGTACTGCTGATGAGCTTCGCCGCCATCGCCGTCGATCTGGGCGCAGCGTACTCCGACCGGCAGCAGCTCCAGAACGGGGCGGACGCCGGAGCGCTGGCGATCGCGGAGAGCTGCCAGCAGGGCGTCTGCGTCGACACCGCCGACAAGTACGCCAAGGCCAACAAGCTGGACGGCCAGGCCGTCGGCAAGGTGGTCAGCGCTGGCTCCAACACGGTCACCGTCGAGGTGACCAGCACCCACACCAACTGGTTCGCCGGGGCGATCGGGTTCCCGACGACGGCCCTTTCCGCCCGCGCGTCCGCGGAGTGGGGGTTCCCCTCCGGGGGCAACACCCTGCCGCTGACGTTCTCGCTGCCGTGCTTCTTCGCAGCGACCGGCGGCTGGGACGGCGCCGGCAAGCCGCTGGTCGACACCACCGTGGTGATCAACCTCAAGGAGAAGACCTGCACCTTCCCGGCCCACAACGAGGTCCCCGGTGGCTTCGGCTGGCTCTCGGGGACCAACTGCGTGGCCAAGGTGCTCGCCGGGAACTGGGTGCTGACCGACCCCGGTCTCGACACCCCGTCCTCCTGCAAGGACTTCGACTGGACCACGCTGCGTAACAAGACAGCCGTCGTCCCCATCTTCGAGGAGTTCACGGGCAGCGGCAGCAACGCCCTGTACAAGATCAAGGGGCTGGCCGCACTGACGATCACCGGCTACTGCTTCGGCAGCGACGCCGGGTGGAACCTGGACAAGTGCCCCTCGGACAAGCGCATCCAGGGCGAGTTCACCTCGTTCACCGACATCAGCGGCACCTACTCCATCGACCCGGCGGCCCCCCACCTGGGGATGAGCACCGTCCGGCTGAACGCCTAGGTGTACTCGGCCACTAGCTGGGTGACAGTCGGCTGGTCGGGGGTTTGCCTCCGAGTGCGGTGTGTCGACGTTCAGTGTTGTAGTGGTTCAGCCAGGGGGCAAGGGCGTCTGCACGGTCGGTGT
>JADLEH010000353.1 GCA_020846255.1 Propionibacteriaceae bacterium | reverse complement strand
GAGGACATGCCGTTCATGGAGGACGGCACCCCGGTCGACATCGTGCTGAACCCGCTGGGCGTGCCTTCCCGGATGAACGTCGGCCAGGTGCTGGAGACCCACCTCGGGTGGGTCGCCAAGACCGGCTGGGACATCACCGGCGTCGACGAGCCCTGGGCGAACCGCCTGCGGACCGTTGGCCTCGAGCAGGTCGGCGGCAACGCCCGCCTGGCCACCCCGGTGTTCGACGGTGCCAACGAGGACGAGATCGCCGGCCTGCTTGAGCACGGCCTGCCGCAGCGCGATGGCCAGAAGCTGGTCAACTCCGATGGCAAGGCCCGGCTCTTCGACGGTCGCTCCGGCGAGCCGTACCCGGAGCCGGTGGGTGTCGGCTACATCTACATGCTGAAGCTGCACCACCTTGTCGACGACAAGATCCACGCCCGGTCGACGGGCCCGTACTCGATGATCACCCAGCAGCCGCTGGGCGGTAAGGCGCAGTTCGGTGGCCAGCGCTTCGGCGAGATGGAGGTGTGGGCCCTCGAGGCCTACGGCGCCGCCTGGGCCCTGCAGGAGCTGCTCACCATCAAGTCCGACGACGTCCCCGGCCGCGTGAAGGTCTACGAGGCGATCGTCAAGGGCGAGAACATCCCAGAGCCCGGCATCCCGGAGTCGTTCAAGGTCCTGGTCAAGGAGATGAAGTCGCTGTGCCTGAACGTGGAGGTCCTCTCCAGTGACGGCACCGTGGTGGAGCTCCGCGACTCCGAGGACGACTTCCGCGCCAGCGAGGAGTTCGGCATCGACCTGTCCAGGCGTCCCGGCGCGGATTCGTTCCGTTCCGTCGACGAAGTCTGAGTTGTTCAACTCAGTCAACTGACAACTCAGACAATCCAAAGTTTGGTTCCTGCGCTCATCGCGCCAGGGGAAAGAGAAGCAACGTGCTGGACGTGAACTTCTACGACGAGCTTCGTATCGGGCTGGCTACCGCCGACCAGATCCGCGAGTGGTCGCACGGCGAGGTCAAGAAGCCCGAGACCATCAACTACCGGACGCTGAAGCCGGAGCGGGACGGCCTGTTCTGCGAGAAGATCTTCGGTCCCACCAGGGACTGGGAGTGCTACTGCGGCAAGTACAAGCGCGTGCGCTTCAAGGGCATCATCTGCGAGCGCTGTGGCGTCGAGGTGACCCGGTCCAATGTGCGCCGTGAGCGGATGGGCCACATCGAGCTCGCCGCCCCGGTGACCCACATCTGGTACTTCAAGGGCGTCCCGAGCCGGCTGGGCTACCTGCTGGACATCGCGCCGAAGGACCTGGAGAAGGTCATCTACTTCGCCGCATACATGATCACGGCCGTCGACGAGGAGGCCCGCCACCGCGACCTGCCGTCGCTGGAGGCCAAGGTTGAGGTCGAGCGCAAGCAGCTCGAGGCCCGCAGGGATGCCGACGTCGAGAGCCGCCTGCAGAAGCTGGAGGAGGACCTCGGCCAGCTCGAGGCCGAAGGCGCGAAGGCCGACATCAAGAAGCGCGTCCGCGAAGGTGGCGAGCGCGAGGTCAAGCAGCTGCGGGACCGCGCCCAGCGCGACCTCGACCGGCTCGACGCCGTCTGGAACCGGTTCAAGTCCCTCAAGGTCCAGGACCTCGAAGGTGACGAGATCCTGTACCGGGAGATGAAGAACCGCTTCAGCAAGTACTTCGAGGGCTACATGGGCGCTGAGGCGATCAAGAAGCGCCTCGGTACCTTCGACCTGGCCGCGGAGTCGGAGTCGCTGCGCGAGATCATCCTCACCGGCAAGGGCCAGCGCAAGACCCGCGCCCTCAAGCGGCTCAAGGTGGTTGCTGCGTTCCTGAACACGGTCAACTCCCCGCTCGGCATGGTGCTGGACGCCGTCCCGGTGATCCCGCCCGACCTGCGCCCGATGGTGCAGCTGGACGGTGGCCGGTTCGCCACCTCCGACCTGAACGACCTGTACCGCCGCGTGATCAACCGGAACAACCGCCTCAAGCGGCTGCTCGACCTCGGTGCGCCCGAGATCATCGTCAACAACGAGAAGCGGATGCTCCAGGAGGCCGTCGACTCGCTGTTCGACAACGGCCGTCGTGGCCGTCCGGTCACCGGCCCGGGCAACCGGCCGCTGAAGTCCATCTCGGACATGCTGAAGGGCAAGCAGGGCCGGTTCCGCCAGAACCTGCTGGGCAAGCGCGTCGACTACTCCGGCCGTTCGGTCATCGTGGTCGGCCCGCAGCTGAAGCTGCACCAGTGCGGCCTGCCGAAGGCCATGGCGCTGGAGTTGTTCAAGCCCTTCGTCATGAAGCGGCTCGACGACCTGAACCTTGCGCAGAACATCAAGAGCGCCAAGCGGATGGTCGAGCGGCAGCGTCCGGTCGTCTGGGACGTCCTCGAAGAGGTCATCGCAGAGCACCCGGTGCTGCTGAACCGCGCACCCACCCTGCACCGGTTGGGCATCCAGGCGTTCGAGCCCCAGCTGATCGAGGGCAAGGCCATCCAGATCCACCCGCTGGTCTGCACCGCCTTCAACGCCGACTTCGACGGCGACCAGATGGCTGTGCACCTGCCGCTGAGCGCTGAGGCCCAGGCCGAGGCCCGGATCCTGATGCTGTCAACCAACAACATCCTGAAGCCCGCCGACGGTCGTCCGGTCACCATGCCCACCCAGGACATGGTCATCGGCCACTACTTCCTCACCCTTGAGCAGGAGGGTCTCGCCGGCGAGGGCAGGGCGTTCTCCTCCGTTGCCGAGGCGTACATGGCCTTCGACGCCAAGCAGCTGGCGATCGGGTCGAGGTGCCGCATCCGGCTCACCGGGATCGTCGCCCCTGAGGGCCACGAGCTCCGCGAGGACGGCAGCATCCTGCTCGAGACCACGCTGGGTCGCGCCCTGTTCAACGAGGCACTGCCGTCGGACTTCCCGTACGTCAACGCCGAGGTGGGCAAGAAGCGTCTGGGCCAGATCGTCAACGACCTCGCCGAGCGCTACCCGAAGGTCGCCGTCGCGGTCACCCTCGACAAGCTCAAGGACCTCGGGTTCAAGTGGGCCACCCGTTCGGGTGTCACCGTCTCCATCGGCGACGTCCAGGTGCCGGCGAACAAGCCGGAGATCCTGGCGTCCTACGAGGAGCGGGCCAACAAGATCACCAAGCAGTACGAGCGCGGCAAGGTGACCGAGGAGGAGCGCCACCAGGAGCTCATCCAGCTGTGGACCGACGCGACCGCCGAGCTGACCGCCGCCATGGAGGCCAACTTCACGAAGAACAACCCGATCGTGATGATGGTCCACTCCGGCGCCCGAGGGAACATGACCCAGATGCGCCAGATCGCAGCCATGCGCGGCCTGGTGGCCAACCCGAAGGGCGAGATCATCGCCCGCCCGATCAAGTCCAACTTCCGTGAGGGTCTTTCGGTACTGGAGTACTTCATCTCCACGCACGGTGGCCGGAAGGGCCAGGCTGACACCGCGCTGCGGACCGCCGACTCCGGGTACCTCACCCGGCGCCTGGTGGACGTGTCGCAGGACGTGATCATCCGCGAGGAGGACTGCCTCACCGACCGTGGCCTGACCAAGGCCATCGCCGCCGAGGGCAAGGGCGGCAAGCTGGTCGTGTCCCGCAACGTCGAGACCGCGGTCTACGCCCGTACCCTGGCCAGCGACGTGGTCACTGCCGAGGGCAAGGTGCTGGTGAAGGCCGGCGTCGACCTCGGTGACGTGAACATCAAGAAGCTGCTCAAGAACGGCGTGACCGAGGTCAAGGTGCGCTCCGTGCTCACCTGCGAGGCCAAGACCGGCACCTGCGCTGCCTGCTACGGCCGTTCGCTGGCCACCGGCAAGCTCGTGGACGTCGGCGAGGCGGTCGGTATCGTCGCGGCGCAGTCCATCGGCGAGCCCGGCACCCAGCTGACGATGCGTACCTTCCACACCGGTGGTGTGGCCGGTGACGACATCACCCAGGGCCTGCCGCGTGTGGTCGAGCTCTTCGAAGCCCGCCAGCCCAAGGGCAAGGCCCCGATCGCAGAGGCCTCCGGCCGCGTGCGGATCGAGGAGGGCGAGCGCATTCGCAAGATGGTCATCGTCCGTGACGATGGCGACGTCGATGTCGAGTACCCGCTGCCGCGGCGCGTCCGGCTGGAGTGGGAGGACAACACCGGGGTTCGCCACATGGTCAGTGACGGCGACCATGTGCAGGCCGGCCAGCAGCTCTACGCCGGTACCCCGGACCCGCAGGACGTGCTCCGGGTGTCCGGTCTCCGCAAGGTGCAGGAGCACCTGGTGGAAGAGGTGCAGGCGGTCTACCGGACCCAGGGCGCCCCGATCCACGACAAGCACATCGAGATCATCATCCGGCAGATGCTCCGCCGGGTGACCGTGATCGAATCCGGTGACACCTCGATGTTGCCGGGCGAGCTCGTTGACCGGAAGTCGTTCGAGGCCCAGAACCGGCAGATGGTGACCGAGGGCCGTACCCCGGCCCAGGGTCGTCCGGTGCTGATGGGTATCACCAAGGCGTCGCTTGCGACCGAGTCGTGGCTGTCCGCGGCATCGTTCCAGGAGACCACCAAGGTGCTGACGGACGCGGCCATCAACGCCAAGTCCGACACGCTCGTCGGCCTGAAGGAGAACGTCATCCTCGGCAAGCTGATCCCGGCCGGCACCGGCCTGGACCGGTACCGGAACATCCGGGTGGAGCCGACCGCCGAGGCCAGGGCCGCGGCGTACGACCTCTCCTACGACCCGTACGACTACGACCTCTCGGTCGGTGGTCCCGCGGTCGGGCTGGACGAGTACGACACCGGCGAACTGCGCTGAGCAGCAAGCCATGAGGATCGTCGTCGCCTCCGACCACGCCGGGGTTGACCTCCGGCAGGAGATGGCCGACGAAGCCAGGGCGCTCGGGCACGAGGTCACAGACCTCGGCCCGGCGCCGGGCGTCGCCATCGACTACCCGGTGAACGGGGCCCTGGTGGGACGCCTGGTCGCGGCGGGGGAGTACGACCTCGGCATGCTGGTCTGTGGCACCGGCGTCGGCATCTCCATCGCGGCCAACAAGGTTCCCGGCATCCGTGCCGTGGTGTGCTCCGAGCCGTTCTCGGCCCGGCTGGCCCGGCAGCACAACAACGCCAACGTGCTGGCTGTCGGGGCCCGCGTCGTCGGCCCCGGGCTCGCCCGGATGATCGTCCACGAATGGCTCACCGCCGAGTTCGAGGGCGGACGGCACGCCCGCAGGGTCGCGCTCATCGAAGACCCGGAATCCGCCACGCCGCAGGAGTCGCTGTCCTAGGCTGAGGTTTGTGAGGACAAACGGCCGTCCCGAAGGGCCCATGGCGAAGCGTGCTGCCACCTCGGCCCTCCTCGGCAGCGCCGTCGAGTACTTCGACTTCACCCTGTTCGCCACGGCTTCCGCGCTCTTCCTCGGGCCGGTGTTCTTCGCCCCGCTCGGGCCCCTGCAGGGCACCCTGGCAGCCTTCCTCACCTTCGGCAGCGCCTTCGTGGCGCGTCCGCTCGGCGCTGTGCTGTTCGGGCACCTCGGCGACCGGACCGGCCGTCGGGCCGCCCTGATCTGGTCGGTGACCCTGATGGGCGCCAGCACCACCGCGATCGGCCTGTTGCCCGGTTACGCGGCGATCGGCTCCGCAGCCCCGATCATGCTGCTGCTCCTGCGGCTGTTGCAGGGGGTCTCCGCCGGTGGGGAGCAGGCCGGGTCGAACGCCCTCACCCTCGAACACGCCCCTGCGGACGCCCGCAACCGCCTGGCCGCCTGGACCATGCAGGGCACCTCGCTGGGGACGCTGCTGGGCAAGCTGGCCTTCCTCGGGGTGGTGTGGCTGCCGCAGCCCACCCTGCTGAGCTGGGGGTGGCGGCTGCCCTTCCTCGTGGCCGGGCCGTTGATGCTGGTCGCCCTGGCGATCCGCCGCAGCGTCGCTGAGCCGCCCGCCTTTCTCGACCTGGCCGGGAGCGGCGGTCTGGCAAGGGTGCCGGTGGCTCGAGTGCTGCGCGGCCACCGGCGTGGGCTCCTGACCGTAGCCGTCTGCACCCTCTTCGCCGTCGGCGGCGCGGTGCTGAACGTCTACGGCCTCAGCTACGCGACCGCTCGCGGCACCACCCCGGCCGGCTATCTCCTGATGATCTCGCTCGTCACCGGGCTGGGGCTGCTGCTGCAGCCGGCCTGGGCCCGGCTCTCCGACCGGGTCGGTCGTCGCCCGGTGTTCATCGGCTCCTGCCTGGCGGCGGCGGCGCTCTACTTCGCCTACGTCCCGGCCCTCGGTTCCGGCAACCTGCTGCTCCTCGGCCTGGGCTCGGCAGCGATGATGACCGTCTGGAGCGCTGCGAACGCGGTCAGCGCTGCGTGGTTCGCCGAACTGTTCCCGACAGCGGTCAGGTACACCGGGGCGGCCCTCGGCGGGCAGCTGGGCATGATCCTGGTCGGCTTCGCGCCGGCCATCATGACCGGCCTGGAGGGCTTCGGCTGGCCGGTGGTCGCGGCCTTCGGCGCCGGCAGCCTCCTGCTGGCCGCCGGCGCAGCCTGGTTCGGCGCCGAGACCTACTCCCGTCCGCTGGCCCCGGTTGCGCCGCTCGGCTCCCGGTAGGGCCGGTACCCGGTGTGCAGCAGGTGGTGGGCGAGGTCGGAGTTGGGCTGGCCGTAGTAGTCCTCGTAGAGCCGGAGGATGTCGGGGTTCTCCTGTGACTTGCGGTACTTGCTGGTGCGGTCGATGTTGATCAGCACCTGCTGGCGGGCGGTCATCTCCTCGATCCGCGTCGGGATGGGGTTGCCGGCACCGGCGATGCAGCCGCCCGGACAGCTCATGATCTCCACCAGGTCGTAGCCGACGTCCTCGCCGGCCAGCACCCGCCGGACCAGCGGATCGGCGTTGGCGAGGCCGGAGACCACGGCCACGCGCACCTGGGTGCCCCCGGCGGACACGGTGGCCTCCTTCAGGCCCTCGAAGCCGCGGACCTCGTGGAAGTCCAGGTGGTCGAGGAGCTGCTCGCCGGTGAGCTTCTCCACCGCCATCCGCAGGGCGGCCTCGGCGACGCCCCCGGAAGCCCCGAACAGCACTCCGGCGCCGGTGACCCTTGAGTAGGGCTCGTCGAAGGCGCACGGGGTGACCTCCGCCGGGTCGAGGCGCACCATGTCGACCATCTCCAGGAACTCCGTCGTGGTCAGCACTGCATCGACGTCCCGGATGCCGTCGGTTGCGAACTCCGGCCGCGCCGCCTCGTACTTCTTGGCGAAGCACGGGACGATCGACACGACGTAGAGGTCGTCGAGGGAGACCCCGTAGCGGCTGGCGAAGTGGTTCTTCACCGTCGCGCCCATCATCTGCTGGGGCGACCGGCAGCTGGACAGGTGCGGGATCAGGTCGGGGTAGCGCTTCTCCACCAGGTTCACCCAGCCGGGGCAGCAGGAGGTGAACTGTGGCATGACGCCGCCACTGCTGACCCGGTTGAGGAACTCCGTGGTCTCCTCGAGGATGGTCAGGTCGGCTGCGAAGGAGAAGTCGAAGATCCGGTCGAAGCCGATCGAGCGCATCATGCCGGCGACGAAGGCTGAGGCGTCGGCGAAGTCGATGCCGTACTTCGCGGCGATCACGCTGCGCGGCGCGGGCGCGACGAAGCCGACCACCAGCTTGGTGGGGTCGTTGATGGCTGCGAACACCCCTGGCCGCTCCCGGACGTAGTCCAGGGCGCCACAGGGGCAGGCTGTGACGCACTGGCCGCAGGAGACGCAGTCGGTCTCGATCAGGGGGCGACCGTCGCTGGTGCCCACCGTCAGCTGGCCGCTGCGGAACTGGAAGGCCAGCACGCCCGGGCCCTCGATCTCGGCGCAGGCGGCAACGCAGCGCCCGCAGGAGATGCACTTGTTGTGGTCGCGGATGATGAACGGGTGATCCCGCACGATCGGCAGATGGGGCCGGACGTGCAGGGGCTCGGCGAAGGTGACCCCGGTTGAGGTGGCCACCTTGCGCAGGTCGCAGACGAAGCGGGCCTTGCAGCCGCAGCGCAGGCAGCGCGCCGCCTCCGCGCGGGCGTCCGCCTGGGTGTAGCCAAGCTCCACCTGGGCGAAGCTCCCCGTCCGCTCGGCGGCGGCTGCCCTCGGCATGGGCCGTCGCGCCAGGCGGGGCTGCGCCTCGAACTCGTCCCGGGGGAGGTCCTCGAGCGAACCCCGGCTGCAGTTGTACCTGGCCGGCTCGGCGCGGACGTAGCCCTTGGTCACGAACTGGTCCATCGCCCAGGCGGCCTGGCGGCCGGCCGCCACGGCCTGGATCACGGTCGCCGGACCGGTGACGCAGTCGCCGCCGGCGAAGACCTTCGGCTCCGAGGTCTGCATCGTCGCGCCCTCGATGTCGATGTCGCCCCACTTGTTCAGCCGGACGGGGAGGTCGTTGTAGAGGAACTGGGTGTTGGTGCTCTGGCCGATCGCGCCGATCACCAGCGTCGCGGGGAGTTCGAACTCACTACCCTCGACCGGGATGGGCCGGCGGCGGCCGGACCGGTCGGGCTCGCCGAGCTCCATGCGCAGGCAGCGCAGCCGCATCTCGTCGCCGCCGGCGAGGATGGCGCTCGGGGCGGCGAGGAAGACCAGCTCGACGCCCTCGGCCTCGGCGTCGGCCACCTCGTGGGCCTCTGCCGGCATCTCGTCCCGGGTTCGGCGGTAGAGCAGGATCACCCGGCCGGCGCCCCGGCGCAGCGCCGTCCGGGAGCAGTCGATCGCAGTGTTGCCGCCACCGACCACGACGACCGTGTGCCCCGGCTCCGGGTCGGTGCCCTTGACCACCTGCTCCAGGTACCGGATGCCGGTGAGCACCCCCTCGGCGTTCTCGCCCTCCAGGTGCAGCGGCGTCGGCGTCCAGGAGCCGATGCCGAGGTAGACGGCGTCGAAGTCCCGTTGCAGGTCCTCGAGGCGCAGGTGCGTGCCGAGGGACTTGCCACAGACGATCCGGACCCCCATCGAGGAGATGATGCCGATCTCGGCGTCCAGCACGTCCTTCGGCAGCCGGTACTCGGGGATGCCGTAGCGCAGCATTCCGCCTGGCTGGGGCTGGCGTTCGAACACCGTGACCTCGTGCCCGGCCATGGCGGCGTAGAAGGCAGCGCTGAGGCCGGCCGGACCGGCGCCGATGATCGCCAGCTGCTTGCCGGTCGGGTCCCCGACGGTCGGGATCCACGGCTGCTCCCTGGCCAGGTCCCAGTCGGCTGCGAACCGCTTGACGTCGTTGATCGCGACCGGTTCGTCGACGAGGCTGCGGCGGCATTCCGCCTCGCACGGGTGCGGGCAGATCCGGCCACAGATCGACGGGAACGGGTTGCGGTCCTTGATCACGCGAACGGCCGCCTCGAAGTTGCCGTCCGTGACCAGGGCCAGGTAGCGCTGGATGTCGATGTGGGCCGGGCAGCGCTGCTGGCAGGGCGGCTCGCAGTCGGCATTGTGGTCGCACAGCAGCTGCTCCACCCGGACCTTGCGATACGCGTCCACCGTTGTTGAGCGGGTGTGGATGACCATGCCGGCTGTGACGGGGGTGACGCAGGACTTCACCTCGCGGAGGTCGTCCCCGACCTCGACGACGCACAACCCGCAGTTGCCGTTGGCCCGTTCCAGGCGCAGGTCGTGGCACAGCGCCGGCACGGCTATGCCCTCCTGCTGCAGGGCCGTGAGGATGGTCAGGCCGTCGCTGACGCGCACTTCGCGACCGTCGACGTGGATGGCGAACTGCGCACCGTGCATGGGCTCGTACATGGCCGTCTCCCCGTTGAGACCAGGTCACGCCCGCCGCCGCCCGCCGGGCGCACTTGGTACCCCTATGGTGGACCTGACCGGCTCCCGAGCGTGGCCGAACGGCTCTTTTTGACGCTTGCCGGGGGCTTCGCGTAACCTTGGCCGTTGTGTTCGGGCGACCGAACCATGCGTGCGTGCGCCGCGTCCGGCCCGGGGATCAGGCTGGTGGCGCGCGGTGCGCGCTACCAGAAACCTCACGGAAAGAGATACCAGCCGGTGCCCACAATCCAGCAGTTGGTTCGCAAGGGCCGCACTGACAAGGTCAGCAAGAACAAGACTCCGGCGCTCAAGGGTTCGCCCCAGCGCCGCGGTGTTTGCACCCGGGTGTACACGACCACCCCGAAGAAGCCGAACTCCGCGCTCCGCAAGGTCGCTCGCGTCCGGTTGTCGTCGGGCGTCGAGGTCACCGCTTACATCCCTGGTGTTGGCCACAACCTGCAGGAGCACTCGATGGTGCTGGTCCGTGGCGGCCGGGTGAAGGACCTCCCGGGCGTCCGTTACAAGATCATCCGCGGTTCCCTGGACACCCAGGGTGTCAAGAACCGCAAGCAGGCCCGTAGCCGTTACGGCGCGAAGAAGGAGAAGTAATGCCTCGCAAGGGTCCCGCCCCGAAGCGTCCCGTTGTCGTCGATCCGGTCTACGGATCCCCGCTGGTCTCCCAGCTGGTCAGCAAGATCCTGCTGGACGGCAAGAAGACCACAGCCCAGAGCATTGTCTACGACGCCCTCGAGGGCACCAGGGTCAAGACCGGCATCGACCCAGTGCAGACCTTGAAGAAGGCCCTGGACAACATCCGTCCCGCGCTCGAGGTGAAGAGCCGCCGGGTCGGTGGCGCCACCTACCAGGTGCCGATCGAGGTCAAGCCCGCCCGGGCCAACACCCTCGCGCTGCGCTGGCTGGTGAGCTTCTCCCGGCAGCGTCGCGAGAAGACCATGACCGAGCGGCTGATGAACGAGTTGCTGGACGCCTCCAACGGGCTGGGTGCCTCGGTGAAGCGCCGCGAGGACACCCACAAGATGGCAGAGGCCAACCGCGCCTTCGCCCATTACCGCTGGTGACCGTCACCAACTCTTGAACCCAATGCAGGGCACGGTCTTTCGCACCGTGCCCTGTGCCCTGAAACAGATGGAAGGTTGAGCCCTCGTGGCCATTGACTTGAAGACGGACCTGGGCAAGGTCCGAAATATCGGCATCATGGCCCACATCGACGCCGGCAAGACCACCACGACCGAGCGAATCCTGTACTACACCGGTATCAACTACAAGATCGGTGAGGTGCACGACGGCGCCGCGACGATGGACTGGATGGAGCAGGAGCAGGAGCGCGGCATCACGATCACGTCGGCCGCAACCACCTGCTTCTGGCACGACCACCAGATCAACATCATCGACACCCCGGGCCACGTGGACTTCACCATCGAGGTGGAGCGTTCGCTGCGCGTCCTCGACGGTGCGGTCTGTGTCTTCGACGGTGTGGCCGGTGTCGAGCCGCAGTCCCAGACGGTGTGGCGCCAGGCCACCCGCTACGGCGTGCCGCGCATCTGTTACGTGAACAAGCTGGACCGCACCGGTGCCTCCTTCGACTACTGCGTCAAGACCATCCGCGAGCGGCTCCACGCGATCGCTGCGGTGCTGCAGCTGCCGGTGGGTGCCGAGTCCAAGTTCCAGGGCGTCATCGACCTGGTCCGGATGAAGGCCCTGATGTGGCGCGGCGAGACCGCGATCGGCGAGGACTACGTCGTCGAGGACATCGCGCCGGAGATGCTGGCCGAGGCCGAGGCGGCCCGCGAGGCGCTGATCCACGTGCTCGCCGACAACGACGACGAGTTCGCCGAGCTCTGGCTCGAGGCCGAGGAGGCCGGCGAGGCGGTCAGCCAGGCCCAGATCAAGGCTGCCGTCCGGCGCGCCGTGATCGCCAACAAGATCACAGCCGTCATCTGCGGCTCCTCGTTCAAGAACAAGGGCGTGCAGCCCATGCTGGACGCGGTCATCGACTACCTGCCGTCCCCGCTGGAGATCCCGCCGATCGAGGGCTTCAAGCCCGGCCACCCGGAGGTCGTGATCGAGAAGCACACCTCCAACGACGAGCCGCTGGCCATGCTGGCGTTCAAGATCGCCGCCGACCCGCACCTGGGCAAGCTGACCTACATCCGGGTCTACTCCGGCGTGCTCAAGGCCGGCCAGCAGGTGCTGAACTCGACCAAGGGTCGCAAGGAGCGGATCGGCAAGATCTACCAGATGCACGCCAACAAGCGTCAGGAGATCGACGAGATCGGCGCCGGCATGATCATCGCCGTGATGGGCCTCAAGGACACCACCACCGGTGAGACCCTCTGCGACCCGGCCAACCCGGTGGTGCTGGAGTCGATGGACTTCCCGGCCCCGGTCATCGAGCAGGCCATCGAGCCGAAGACCAAGTCCGACCAGGAGAAGCTGGGCCTCGCGATCCAGCGGCTGGCGGAGGAGGACCCGACGTTCCGCGTCCACACCGACGAGGAGTCCGGGCAGACCATCATCGCCGGCATGGGCGAGCTGCACCTCGAGGTGATGATCGACCGCATGAAGCGGGAGTTCAAGGTCGAGGCCAACATCGGCAAGCCGCAGGTCGCCTACCGCGAGACCCTGCGCCGCCCGGTCGAGAAGGTCGAGTACACCCACAAGAAGCAGTCGGGTGGATCCGGTCAGTACGCCAAGGTGCAGATCGCGCTCGAGCCGACCGCGCCCGGTACCGGCTACGAGTTCGTCAACGGCGTGACCGGTGGCCGCATCCCCAAGGAGTACATCCCCGCCGTCGACCACGGCATCAAGGAGGCCATGGCCTTCGGCCCGCTCGCCGGCTACCCGGTCGAGGACATCAAGGTCACCCTTCTTGACGGCGCCTACCACGACGTCGACTCCTCCGAACTGGCCTTCAAGATCGCCGGCTCGATGGTGTTCAAGGAAGCTGCCCGCAAGGCCGACCCGGCCCTGCTGGAGCCGCTGATGGCCGTTGAGGTGACCACTCCGGAGGACTACCTCGGCACGGTCATCGGCGACATCAACAGCCGCCGCGGGCACGTCCAGTCGATGGAGGAGGCCCACGGCAACCAGGTGATCAAGGCACTGGTGCCGCTGAGCGAGATGTTCGGCTACGTCGGCGACCTGCGGTCCAAGACCTCCGGCCAGGCTTCGTACTCGATGGAGTTCGCCTCCTACGGCGAGACTCCCAAGTCGGTGTCCGACGAGATCGTGGCGAAGGGTCGCGGCGGCGGCGCCTGAGTTTGACTCAGGCAGACAGGTAGAGAAAACTTGGCACGGTCCGTGCGCAACGCGGACCGTGACCATGCAGTCAAACAACAAGTAAGCGCCCCGCAGCCCGCGTGGCGACAATCCGAAAAGGAGCCCAAGTGGCAAAGGCCAAGTTCGAGCGGACCAAGCCGCACTGCAACATCGGCACCATCGGGCATATCGACCACGGCAAGACCACGCTCACCGCGGCGATTACGAAGGTGCTCCACGACAAGTACCCTGCCCTCAATGCGGTGTCGGCGTTCGATCAGATCGACAAGGCGCCGGAAGAGCGCCAGCGCGGTATCACGATCTCGATCGCGCACGTCGAGTACCAGACCGAGAAGCGTCACTACGCTCACGTGGACTGCCCCGGTCACGCTGACTATGTCAAGAACATGATCACCGGTGCTGCCCAGATGGACGGCGCGATCCTGGTCGTGGCCGCCACCGACGGCCCGATGCCGCAGACCCGCGAGCACGTGCTGCTCGCCCGTCAGGTCGGCGTCCCCGCCATCGTCGTCGCGCTGAACAAGTGCGACATGGTCGACGACGAGGAGCTCATCGAGCTCGTCGAGCTCGAGGTCCGTGAGCTGCTGAGCGCTCAGGAGTTCGACGGCGACAACTGCCCGATCGTGCGCGTCGCGGCCTTCCCGGCCATGAACGGTGACGAGAAGTGGAGCGCAAGCATCCTCGAGCTCATGGACGCTGTGGACGAGTACATCCCGCAGCCCGAGCGTGAGACCGAGAAGCCGTTCCTGATGCCGATCGAGGATGTGTTCACGATCACCGGTCGT
>JADLEH010000352.1 GCA_020846255.1 Propionibacteriaceae bacterium | reverse complement strand
ACATCCTCACGATGGGCTACTTCTATGACAAAGACGACTTCTCGGGCGACAACCTGCTGGCCACGCTGAACGCCGGCGCCACCGGCCAGGACGCCTTCACGCCCGGCGGGGACATCCAGAAGCTGGAGAAGGACATCCCCGGTTTTTACGCCTCCAACTACACCGGGCCGCGCAGCGGTTACCTGGCCGCCCGCCAGGGCACCCGCTCGCAGCTCTACTGGTGGGACGGCCAGACCCCGCGGGTGGTGGACGAGGGAGACAAGCTCAGCTCCTTCTGGGCCTCCCAGGACCGGGTCTGCTACACGATCCACCGCACCACGGGCAGCCACGCGATGTTCTATGACGCTGCCCGCGGCCAACAGGTGGAGCTGGGCAAAGGGGGCAATTTCGCATACCCCTTCCTGTCCGACGACGGTCGCGCGGCGGTGGTGTGCCAGCTCGACCTGGCCCAGGCCAAGATGGACGTGCTTTACGCCAGGGAGAACGACAGCTGGAAGCTCAAGCCGGTGGCCAACCTGCAGAAGGTCAAGATGGGGGCCATCCGGGTCTCGCCCAACGGGCGCTTCATGGCCTTCTACAACGGGGACTTCCTGCAGTTCGTCGAGCTGCCCTGAGAGCGGAGCGAGCACGGAGCCCATGTCCGTCCCCACAAAGTGCCCATGTCCGTCCCCACAAAGTGCTGGTGCGCAAAGTGATCGACTCGGGGCCTCCGACGATACCGGCCGACGAGACCACCGAGGAGACGCTCCTGGGAGCCGGCCCGGTCACCGCTTACCTGACCCGGCCGCAGGGCTACGACCTTTCGAGCCTGGCCACCGAGCCGGGAGTGAGGTCCGTCGAGCTGCGGGGCAACAGCCTGCTGCTGGCGTCTTTTCGCCGGGCTCCAGACCCTGCGGTATCATCCCATGAGGTCGAGCTCGACCTGCGCGCGCTGATCATTCCAGCTGCGCGCCGCGAGCTGGCGGTAGGCCAGGTCTCCCTGGCGGACAATCCGTTCACGATTCGCAAACTGCTCTCGGTCTTTCCCCAAAACTGAGGATGAGGTGGCCCTTATGAATCTGAGACGGCGCGGAATCTACCTGCTTACCAGCCTCATCTTCGCGCTCATGGTGGTGATGTTCGTGAGCGCGGGGTTGATGCTCGGGCGGGGCGGCACCCACGCGGCGGTGCACGCGGCCGACCTGGAGGCGGCCGACCTGGCCGCCCAGTCGGGCCTGCAGTACTGTCTGGCCCGGCTGGTCGAGAACCCTGCCTGGCGTGGCAATGGAAACGCTCGCGTGGTGGACACGCCCGAGCTGGTGGTCGAAGAGGACAATGGAAACATTGTCGGGCTCCTTCTCGATCAGGGACGCGTGAGCCAGTTCCGAGTGCGCTTCAACTATCAAGACGATGCGCACGGAGATGCGGACGGAACTCCCGATCCGGCCCTGACCATCCAGCACCCCTTCGTCTCCGTCAACAACCTCGTCAACGGCGGCTCGGCCGGGCTACCCCGAGCGGACGGGCCCGCCTACTCCGTCCTGCCTGCCAGCCCCCGCCCCGCCAACATTCCCGGCCACTCGGTCGCCCTGCTGGTGGAAGGTCGCACCGGCCCCGGCCTGCGCGACCACACCGGGGCCGCTCCCAATGCCCCGCCTGCTGGCAGTGTGCACACGCGGGTGCTCGAGGCGACCTACCGAATCGAGAACTTGCCGGGAGCGGACGCCGTGGCCCAGGGGGGGAGCAACATCGAGGCCCGGCTCCAGGACGTCACCGGGGTGATGAGCGTGACCTCAGCCAGCGGCGGGGAGACTCCCCGGGTTCGCAGCAAGGGCACGGTCAGCGTCACCAACCCTGACGGCAGCGCTCTGGCCAACTACGCGTCCGATGGCGGAGAGGTTCTGAGCGGTCCCGGATCGCTCAATGCGAATTACGACGCCGGGCAGGTCACGGTCAATACGGAAGCCGCAGGCTCAGGCTTTTACAACCTCACCTGGAGCGACGTCAAGAAGGCCGACGCCAGCGACCCCACCCTGCCGGCCGGAACCTACGTCTGGTGGGATAACGGCACGCTGCACTACTACGACATGAACTATTCCGATTACGTGACCTTCATCGAAGGCAGTCCGAGCAGTGAAGGGGCCCTGGTGGATCCGGGCGCGCTGCCTTCGGGGCTGTCCATCGACCTGGCGGCCCGCAGGGTCACCATCACGGGCGATCTGTCCATCGCGCCCACCGGAGCTGGAAGCACAGACTTTGCCATGATCCCCCGCAGCGGAGCGCAGGAGGAGCCCGACTCGGCGGCGGCCGGCGGCCCGGCTCCCGCGCTCCCGGGGTCTCGTCCGGCTGACGCTGCCAGCGCGACGAACTACTACAATGTTGTAGTGAACGACTTCAACGTCGGCGCCCCCTTTCACCAGCTGCTCATGACGCTTGGCACGACCGGGTCCATCGACGACGGGAGCGGCAACACGATCACCTGGGACATCGGCAACCTGAACATGAACAACGATAAGGCCCTGGCCCTGCAACACCTCTTCTCCGGAGGGAGCTT
>JADLEH010000351.1 GCA_020846255.1 Propionibacteriaceae bacterium | reverse complement strand
TGCAGTCGGTGTTCGCCGGTGGGGCGCTGCTGCTGCTCGTCGCGGTGATCGCCGTCGGCGCCGGCTGGCTGCCGGTCTCGTTCGTCGCAGCCGCCGGCGGCGCCACCTGGCTGCTGGTCGGGATGGCAGTGGTGGCGGTGGTGGGGATGGTCCTGCTGCTGCGGGTGGCGATCTCGCGGCTGGAGCAGATCCGGCGGGCACGGCTGCTGTCCGGCGGATCGCTGGTCAGCGGCATGCAGGGCGCGATGTTCGCCCTCGACTTCGGCCTGATCCGCGACATCCTGGTGGAGCGGAAGATGGTGGCCAAGGGCCACGTGAAGCCGACCCGGGGCCGCGGGCTCGGCCTTGCCGCCCTGATCTGGCGGGACGCCGAGCGCCTGAAGCGCAACCCGGCCGCCTTCCTCGGGCTCGCTGCGAGCCTGTTCGTGCCCTACGCCGCCGACGCGCTGCGGGTGGTGCAGCTGAATCCGCTGGTCAGCGGGCTCGCCCTGGTGGCGGGGCTGGTGCCGTTCCTCGGCAGCCTGCGGGTGCTCTCCCGCACCGGCGGCCTGGCGCGGTCGTTCCCGTTCAAGACCGCGCAGCTGCGGACGGCTTCGATGGCCGTGCCGGCAGTGCTCGCCCTGCTGTGGGGCCTGGCAGCTTCGCCGGCGTTCATCGGCATCGCCCGCACCGGTGCCGACCGGAGCGTGATCGACGGCGTGGTGGCAGCACTGGTGACAGCTCTCGCCGGCCTGCTGGGTGCGGTCCGCTGGACGACGGCCAAGAAGGTGGACTTCGGCACCCCGATGATGGCCACCGAGTCCGGCGCGATGCCGCCGACCCTGCTGTTCAACCTGTTCCGCGGTCTAGACATGGTGGCGCTGGTCACAGCGCCGCTGATCCTGCAGGCCCCGGCCTACTGGTCGCTGGCGATCGCCCTTGTGGTCTTCGTCGCGCTACGGGGGAGCTTCAACCCCGACGAGCTCCGCGCCGAGCAGGAAGCGGCAAAACGGGAACTGGAAGCGTCCAAGAAAGCGAAGGCCGACAAGCAGAAGATCCCCCGCCCCTCGCGCTGATCCGCGCCCCCGCGCCCCCGCCGTACCCCGCCCCACCCCAGCTTTGCTCCCGAACCACGCGCGTGCTCCCGAAATATCGGGAGCGAACGCGTGTTTCGGGAGCAAGGGAGGGTGGGGGTGTGCGCGCGGGGCGCTAGAGCAGGGGTGGGATCTCGCCGAGGGTGGCCACCACCAGGTGGGCCTCGGCGAGTTCCGCAGCTGTGAAGGTGCCGCTGATGGCCACCACGCGGCCGACTCCCGCTGCCAGCGCCGACGCCACCCCGGCCGGCGCGTCCTCGACCGCGATGCAGCCGGCCGCGGCCACCTCGAGCCGGTCACAGGCCAGCCGGTAGGGCTCCGGGTGGGGCTTGCCGTTGGTCACGTCGTCCCTGGTGACCACCACGTCGAAGTGGTCGAGGAGGTCGCCGAGGCACGTCCGGGCCCATTCGGTGTTGGCCGAGGTAACGAGCCCGAGCGGGATCCCCGCCCCGGCCAGCAGCTCGGCCGCGCCCACCGCCAGCTCGGGGCGGGGGAGCAGCGCCATCCCGGCCAGCAGTTCGGCAAGCATCACGCCGACATCCTCACCGGACCACGGTCCCGGGGTGTTGGCGAGCACGTCGTCGGCGCGCCGTCCGGTGAACCCGGCCAGCAGCTCCTCATCGACCGGCCAGCCCCGGGAGCCGAACCAATTGCGGAAGACCTGCCGGTGGAACCCCTCGGAGTCGACGAGGGTGCCGTCGAGGTCGAGCAGCAGTGCAGCAGCGGGTTCAGCCATCGACACTGAACAGTGGCTCGCCGGCGGCGACGTCGTGGCCGAGCGCCGGGCTGCTGACCGTGCCGGCCGGACGGTCGAGCACCACCACCATCACGGTGGTGCTGATCTCGTCCCCCCTGATCTCCGCCGGGTCCCAGGACACCATCGGATCGCCTGCTGCGACGGTGTCACCCTCCGCGGCCACCAGCTCGAAGCCGGCCCCGTCCAGGCGGACGGTGTTGATCCCGAGGTGCACGAGGATGCCCAGGCCCGCGGCTGTGACCATGGCGAAGGCGTGCGGGTGCAGCTTCAGGATGGTGCCGGCGACCGGGGCGACCACCGTGGTCCTTCCGGGTGCCGGCTCGATCGCGATGCCGGGCCCGACGAGTTCCTGGGCGAACACCGGGTCGCTGACCTCGGTGATGGCGAATACGCGGCCGGGGCAGGGGGCGAGGACCTCGGTCACATCAGGTCTTCGATGTCTTCGGCGAGGTTGTCGGCCTCGGGGCCGACCACGACCTGGACCACGTTGCCGGAGGCGATCACGCCGTGGGCCCCGGCAGCCTTGAGGGCCGCCTGGTCGACGCGGGCCGGATCCTTGACCTCGGTGCGCAGCCGGGTGATGCAGGGCTCGATCTCGACGATGTTCGCCGCGCCGCCGAGGCCGGCCAGGATCTGTTCGGCTTTGCTGCTCATTGGTTCTCCTCTCGAAGGGCCTCCGTCGGCCCCGTCTTGACAACGTGCCAGAACGATAGCATGATTCTCGGCAAGTGGTACGTACCAGTACGCACCAGTACGGACCAGAGGAGTGACGTGGTGGTCGAGCAGGTCCCGGAACGGATCCAGGAAGGGCCGCAGCCCAAGCACCAGCAGCTTCGTGAGCTGTTGATCGGGCTGGTCGTGCCAGGTCAGGCGATCCCGTCGGAGCGGGAACTGATGGCCACCTATGGCGTCTCCCGGGCCACCGTCCGCAAGGCGATCGACGGGCTGGTCGCCGACGGGCTGCTGCAACGCACCCACGGGTTGGGGACATTCGCGGTCCGGCCGCGGCTGGAGACCCGCCTGCACCTGGCTTCATTCAGCCAGGACATGCGCCGGCGCGGGCTGCAGCCGTCCACCCGGCTGATCTCGGTGACTCGGGCAGCGCCACCGGCGGAAGTCGCTGACCGGCTCGGCCTGGCACCTGGACAGAAGGCCTGGCGGATCGTCCGGATCCGCCTTGCCGACAACACCCCCATCGCCCACGAGGACGGTTGGTATCCAGCCCACCTGCTGCCCGAACTGGACCGGCAGGACCTCGCCGGAGGCTCGTTGTACGAGATCCTCGGGTCGAAGTACGGGCTCTGGGTCGAACAAGCCGAACAGACCCTCTGGGGCGAGTCGGCGGACGCCGGGATGGCCGCGGCGCTGGCAGCGCCGCTCGCCACCCCACTACTGGTCTTCCGGCGGCGATCGATCGCCGGCGGCCACCCCATCGAGTACGTGGTCTCCCGCTACCGCGGCGACCGCTACATGGTGCACATGGAACTGAGCCGGGACGACCTGTCGTCGGCCAACCCAACCCCGGAAGGAAGCACGTTGTGACCAGCAACGAAATGGCGGCCGTAGGTCGCTTCAACCTGGCCCCCCTACAGAAGTTCGGTCGGAGCCTGATGCTGCCGATCGCGTCCCTGCCGGCCGCAGCGCTCCTGCTGCGCCTCGGCCAGGACGACCTGCTCGGCAAGGACGGCGCCAACTGGGGCCCCGTGGCCGCAGTGATCGGCGCAGCCGGTGGCGCCCTGTTCGCCAACCTGGCGCTGCTGTTCGCCGTCGGCGTGGCGATCGGCATCGCCAAGAAGGCCGACGGCTCCACCGCGCTGGCAGCCGTGGTCGGCTACCTGGTGTTCAAGGGGGTCGGTGACGCCATGTCGCCCTACATCCTCGGCCTGCCCGCAGAGGGTGGCGCGCAGAAGCTGATCAACTACGGCGTACTCGGCGGCATCCTGATGGGCCTGGTGTCCGGCTGGCTGTGGCAGCGCTACTACCGGGTCTCCCTGCCGCCCTACCTGGCGTTCTTCGGTGGCCGGCGGTTCGTGCCGATGGTCACGGCCCTCGCCGGCATCGTGCTCGCCGTGCTGCTGTCCTTCATCTACCCGGCCTTCAACGGCGGCCTGACCGCCGTCGGCAACTGGGTGGCACAGAACGCGATCATCGGCGGCTTCGTCTACGGCACCCTGAACCGGCTGCTGATCCCGCTCGGCCTGCACCACATCCTCAACAACCCGCCGTGGTTCATCCTCGGCGAGTTCACCAAGGCCGACGGCACCGTCGTCCACGGCGACATCGCCCGCTTCCTCGCCGGCGATCCGACCGCAGGCACCTTCATGAGCGGCTTCTTCCCGATCATGATGTTCGCGCTGCCGGCGGCCTGCCTCGCCATCTGGCACGAGGCCAAGCCGCAGAACCGGAAGCTGGTCGGCGGCATCATGTTCTCCGTCGCGCTGACCGCGTTCCTCACCGGTATCACCGAGCCGATCGAGTTCGCCTTCATGTTCGTCGCCTGGCCGCTGTACCTCGCCCACGCAGTGCTCACCGGCCTCTCGCTGGCGATCACCAACGCGCTCGGCGTCCACATGGGCTTCGGGTTCTCCGCCGGCCTGTTCGACTTCGCCCTGAACTGGAACATCGGGACCAACCCGTGGATCATCATCCCGCTCGGGCTCGGCTTCGCGGTGGTCTACTACTTCCTGTTCCGGTTCGTGATCCGGAAGTGGAACCTGAAGACCCCCGGTCGCGAGGACGAGGGCGAGGAGAGCTCGGTCTCCCTCGACCCGACCGCAGCCTGACCTCCCGTCCGCACCGACCCGTCGGGGTCCGGGCCACCAGCCCGGATCCCGACAGGTCGGCGGACACCTGAAGAGAGAGAAGCAATGGAAGTAATCATCTGCCCAAACGCCAACCGTGTCGGCGAGATGGCTGCGGCGAAGGCCGCCCGGATCGCCGCCCCGATCGGCCCGAAGGTCGTCCTCGGCGTCGCCACCGGGTCCTCGCCGGTGCAGACCTTCGCTGAGCTGGCCCGGCTGGTCGCTTCCGGTGACCTCGACCTCTCGGAGGCCTCGGCGTTCGCCCTCGACGAGTACGTGGGCATCCCCGAGGGCCACCCGCAGAGCTACCACGAGATCATCCGGCAGACGGTGACCGAGCCGATGGGCCTCGACCCGGCAAGGGTGCATGTCCCCGACGGCTTCGCCGACGACCTGGCCGCAGCCTGCCAGGCCTACGAGGACAGCATCCTTGCTGCCGGCGGCGTCGACATCCAGTTCCTCGGCGTCGGCTCCAACGGCCACATCGGCTTCAACGAGCCCACCTCCTCCCTGGCGTCGCGGACCCGGATCAAGACCCTCGCCGCGCGGACGCTGGCTGACAACGCCCGGTTCTTCGACTCCATCGACGACGTACCGCGACACTGCCTCACGCAGGGGCTCGGCACGATCATGGACGCCCGCAACGTGATCCTCGTGGCCACCGGCACCGGGAAGGCCCACGCGATCGCCCAGATCGTCGAGGGCCCGATCACGTCGATGTACCCGGGCTCGGTGCTGCAGCTGCACCAGCACGCCACGATCGTGGTCGACTCCGAGGCCGCGTCGGAGCTGACCCTGGTCGACTACTACAAGCAGACCTACGCGAACCTGCCCGACTGGCAGCGGCTGGACGTCTGACCATGCTGATCACGGCTGAGCGGATCCTCTTCCCGGACGCGGCCGAGCCGGTGGCGGGCCACCTGGAGATCGAGGGCGAGGACATCCTCGCCGCCGGTCCAGGGCCCGGCCCCCGCCCAGCCGACGTTCACCTGGCCGGGATCGTCGTCCCCGGGTACGTCGACGTGCACAGCCACGGCGGCGGCGGGGCGTCGTTCGTCACCGAGGATCCGGAGGTAGCCCGCCAGGTGCTGGCCGCCCACCGGCGGCACGGGATCACCACCATGGTGGCCTCGCTGGTCACCGGCGCGACGGCCGACCTCGAGCGCCAGGTCGCGTGCCTCGCCGGGCTGGTCGAGGCCGGCGAGCTGGCCGGCATCCACCTCGAGGGGCCCTGGCTGGCGCTGAAGTACAAGGGCGCGCACCCGCCGCTGCTGCTGTCGGACCCCCGACCGGAAGCAGTCGCACACCTGCTGGCCGCCGGCCGTGGGACGGTGCGGATGGTGACCATCGCCCCGGAGCGCGCCGGTGCCCTCGAATCGATCCGGCTGATGACCTCCCGGGGTGTCGTGGCTGCGCTGGGCCACACCGACGCCGACTACGACACCTGCCGCGCGGCCATCGCCGCCGGTGCCAGGGGGGCCACCCACCTGTTCAATGCGATGGCGCCGCTGCGGCACCGTGACCCCGGGCCGGTGCTGGCGCTGTGGGAGAACCCGGACGTCTACCTCGAACTGATCATGGACGGGGTGCACGTCCGGCCGGAACTGGTCGCCTTCGTGATGTCCACCGAGC